>NZ_JAYEET010000001.1:0-401747 GCF_034653255.1 Pseudomonas spirodelae
TGGCAGGTGGCGGCACGCCGCAGCACCTACAAGACACTGGGCAAGCGCAGCGCTCTATACAAAGCCAAGCGCAAAATCGAGAAGGCCAAGGCGCAGGTTCGGGCCAAGGTCGAACACCCATTCAGAGTGATCAAGCGCCAGTTCGGTTATGTGAAGACGCGGTTCCGTGGCCTGGCGAAGAACACGGCGCAACTGGTGACACTGTTCGCGCTGTCGAATCTGTGGATGGCGCGCAGACATTTACTGACGAATGCGGGAGAGGTGCGCCTGTAATGCGGGGAATGGCTGCCGCGAGGTGCTTGCGGCGGCTAAAAACACAGAAATAAGCGGGTGATCTGATCGCTTTTGATCGATTTGCCGCTTTCAAAATCGGCGGAGGCTGAAGTTAGCCAGAAATACATGACTACTTCAGACCATCCCTAACGCCAGGATCGCAGCAGGATTACTTATTTGTAATCTGATGGAGGGAGGAGCTTTATGTTTGGAATTGAACTTCCGGCAGTATCACTTTATCAGCGCGGGCGGTTCTCAGCGCGGCACTCGACTACTAGTTCCGCGCTGAGGTTTGATGATTACAACAGCGGAAGTGTGTAGCTGACGATCAGGCGGTTCTCGTCAACATCGTTGCCGAAATTGGTTGAACGTAGTGTGGCGTTGCGCCATTTCACACCCAGGTTTTTCAGCGCACCGTCCTGGAAGACATATGCGATGTCAGTATTGCGCTCCCATTCCTTACCATCGGCGCTGCCTGCGCCTAGATCAATATTGTCACCAGTCAGGTAACGGGTCATGAACGTCAAGCCAGGGATGCCAACGCTGGCAAAGTTGAAGTCATAGCGGGCCTGCCATGAGGTTTCGTCTTTGTTGGCGAAGTCGCCGATCTGCACATAGTTGACCAGGAACGGATCGGTGCCGTTGATGTAGGCGTAGCCGGTGTCTCCGCTCATGCTCTGGTAGCCAACACCGAGGGCGTGGCCACCAAAGGCGTAGGTAAACATTGCTCCGAATGCCTTGTTGTCGACGTTGCTGTTGCCTTCATCGGTGGAGCGGGCGTAGCGAAGATCAGTTTTTAGCGACTGCTTGTCACCTAGCGGCAAGGTATGCAGGACAGTGAAAATATGCTGTTTGTAGAAGTCGTCCAGGTTGCCGTAGTTGTAGCCAGTGGTCAGGTTGCTGTTCCATTTGTAGGTCGCCCCGGCAAAGCTGAACTCATCGCTCGTCTGGGTTCCACCGCCACTGATAGCGCGGGCAGAGCCGCTGGTAATGCTGAGGTCTTCGCTATCGGAGGAGTCGCGCTGGCTTACTTGCTTGAGCTGGCCTGCATCAAAGGTAAGCCCGTCAATCTCCAGCGAGTTGAGATGTCCGCCCTGAAAGGTCTGTGGCTGTAGGCGCGAGTCGTTCGCTTGGACGGTTGGCAGCTTGGGTTGCAGCGTGCCTAATTTCAGCACGCTGTTCGAAGCACGTAGCTTCGCGGTTAAACCCATCTCGCCATATTCATCCTGCGCGGCACGAGGTGCTTCTTTATCGCGCTTGAGCAGGCCCGAGCCTGAGCGATCGGCGCTGGAGTCCAGCTTGAGGCCAAGCATGCCGATGGCGTCGATGCCCACGCCGACTGTCCCTTCGGTGAACCCGGATTCGTAGCGCAGCAGGAAGCCCTGGGCCCATTCCTCCTGCTTTGATTGGCTGGCTGAGTCTTGGCGGAAGTCGCGATTGAAATAGAAGTTACGCGCTTCCAGACCGGCTTTGCTGTCTGCAAAAAATTCAGCGGAGGCTGGCTGGCTAAGACTGAGTACCCCAGTACTCACCGCGACTGCCAAGAGGGTCTTCTTCATTGTTGTTTCGTAAGCGTCCGCCGAACTCACCTTGCGTGATTCAGGCAGGTACCCACTGATGCGGCAGTAGTTGGCCGATCTCACTCGCCCGCTGCGTCGGCAGTCGTGTCAGCACGTCCTTGAGATAGGCATACGGATCATGTCCATTCATCCGCGCCGACTGGATCAGGCTCATGATCGCCGCCGCGCGTTTGCCGCTGCGTAGCGACCCGGCAAACAACCAGTTCGAGCGCCCCAGTGCCCATGGCCGGATCTGGTTCTCGACCTGGTTGTTGTCGATGGGCACAGCTCCATCCTCCAGGTAGCGCGTCAGCGCTACCCAGCGTTTGAGGCTGTAATCCAAGGCTTTTGCCGTGGCTGATCCGTTGGGCACAAGATCACGCTGGGCCAGCATCCAGTCATGCAGCGTATCGAGGATCGGTGAGGCCTTTTCCTGCCGTATTCGCCAGCGCTCTTCATCGCTCATGTCCCGTGCCTGCCGCTCGATTTCGTATAAACCGCCCATCGCGTGCAGTGCCTGTTCAGCCAACTGGCTTTTGTTCGCCGCGTGAAGATCGAAGAACTTGCGGCGGGCGTGGGCCATGCAGCCAATTTCGGTGATGCCCTGCTCGAAGCTGGCCTTGTAACCGGCGAAGTCGTCGCAGACCAGCTTGCCGTTCCACTGACCCAGAAAATTGCGCGCATGCTCACCAGCACGGCTGGGGCTGAAGTCGTACACCACGGCCTTCAGATCGGTGAAGGGCGTGGTGCTGTAGGCCCAGACGTATGCCCGATGGGTTTTCTTCTCGCCTGGGGTGAGCATTTGCACCGGGGTTTCGTCAGCGTGGATCACGCGTTGGGCCAACACGGCTTCGCGCAGGGCATCGACCAGCGGCTGGAGCTGCACGCCGGTTTGTCCGACCCACTGGGCCAGTGTCGAGCGAGCGATGGCCAGGCCGGCACGGGCAAAGATTTTCTCCTGCCGGTACAGCGGCAGGTGGTCGGCGAATTTGGCCACCATCACGTGAGCCAGGAGGCCGGCGGTGGGGATGCCCTTGTCGATCACCTGGGCCGGCACGGGGGCCTGGATCTGGCGACAGGCCCATTTGCCACGCACGTGCTGCTCAACGGTGAACACGCCCGGCGTGTAATTCAGCTTTTCGCTGACGTCTTCACCGATGCGTTGCAGCTGGCAGCCGCAGGCGCACTGGGTGTTCTCCGGCTCGTGACGAATCACGGTTCGCGGAAATTGCGCGGGCAGCGCTGTGCGCTTGGGTTGTTGGCGCGGTTCGGCTGGAGCAACCGGAGGATTGACGGCTTTCAACTCCGCCTCGATGGCGGCGATGTCGGTGTCGAGCAGGTCATCCAGCAGGCTGCCCTGGTCAGGGCTCAGCTGCTCGCTGCGCTTGGCGAACTTGTGCCGCTTGTACCAGGCGATTTCGTGGGTGAGCTGCTCGATGATGGTTTGATCACGGTGGATCTTTTTGCCCATCGAATCGACCTGCGTGAGCAACTGCGCGGCCAGGGCGCGCAGTTGCTCAGCTGTCAGTTGGTCGAGATTGGGCGAGGAAGTCATGCCGCTGATTGTGCCAGAGCAGGCGCTCAGCGCAGATACACCGATGGGCTAATGGCTGGTGCTACAGCACTGTGATTGCGCCGGCTGCACCAACGCGCTGCCAGGGCAAACCCAGAACCAACGCCTGAAGTTGCTCGCCGTCGAGTTCGACTTCCGAACCGTGGCGGATGCCTGGCCAGTGAAACTTGCCCTGGTTCAATCGTCGTGCGGCCAGCCAGATACCCACGCCGTCATGCACCAGGACTTTCATGCGGTTGGCGCGACGATTGGCGAAGAGATAGGCGCAGTGGGGCTTCGCGGCACCGAACACCGCCACCACGCGGGCCAACGCGGTTTCAGTACCCGCGCGCATGTCCATGGGTTCGGTGGCGAGCCAGATGGTATCGATGCGGATCACTGGGTGAGCCCACGGACAAAGCGGGCGCAGCCTTCAGGGTCGGAGGCTGGCCATTTGACGGTGATCGCTTGCTCGCCAAGCGGTAGCTCGATCATCACCGATGCTTCAGTCGACCGTTTAGGCGCAGCCCTCACTGGAACGAATGCCGGCAACGCAGCTGGCAGTTGATCTCGATAAAGCGGTAGCCACTTGCGAATGACGTTGGCGTTGATGCCGTGGCGGATGGCAACGCTGGAGACGGTCGCGCCGGGTTGCAGGCACTCCTGAACAACCTGGGCCTTGAATGGTTTGGGGTAAGAGCTTCGTTGGCGCATGGGAATCCCGGCGATAAGGGCTATCGCGTCCGCTTAAAAATACGCGGACACCATCGCCCTTAATGCTGGAGTTCGGAAGGTGACTTGGCTGGACGCTTACGTTGTTTCTCCATGCTCAGGGGGTTGGCATATCGGGGAGCCGTCGCTGTATGCCGTGCTCTCCGAATAGGGGCGGGTTCCTCTGCAGCCAATCTTCGGCTGGTCGTTATGCCTGTACGCCTGCAGGGTCTAGGTCGAGGAACCATTGCGGACTTTGGGGAAGATCAAACGGAACACGGTGAAGCTGCCTGGCAGGCTGCTGACCTCGACCGTGCCCTGATGCAGGCTCATGATCGAGCGAACAATTGCCAGGCCAAGCCCTGTTCCACCTTCGGCACGAGAGCGGCTGGTATCGACACGGTAGAAGCGTTCGAACAAATGAGGGATGTGTTGTGCGGGAATGCCAATCCCGGGGTTTTCCACCGAGAACGATACGGTTTCGCTGTGCTTTTCGATCAGCAACGAAATGTTTGCGCCGATGGGGCTATGTCGAATCGCATTGGACAACAGGTTTGAAATCGCGCGCTGCACCATCAGCCGATCACCGAAGGTTAGGCCTGCTCCGACAATGCTCAGGCTGATCTGCTTCTCTTCCGCGGAGATGCTGAACAGATCCACAACGCGTCTTGCCTCATCTTCTAGGGCAATCTTCTCGAAGGGAACCAGGGACGCCGGGTGGCTGACTTGAGCGAGAAACAGCATGTCGGAAACAATCCGGGTGATGCGCTCAAGCTCTTCTGTACAGCACTCCAGTGCGGCTTTGTATTCCTCTGGCGGACGCTCTCTGGAGAGGGTTACCTGGGCTTTGCCCATCAGGTTGGTGATGGGCGAACGCAACTCATGGGCTAGGTCATCAGAGAATTGCGATAGCTGCTGAACGCCGCCATCAAGTCGATGCAGCATGAAGTTGATGCCGTGGGCCAGCGCGCTGAGCTCTTGTGGAAGTTTGTCGACGGAAATCCGATGGGTCAGGTCCTGCGTGGAGATCAGCGAGGCAACTTGACGAAATTGCCGGAGAGGAGAGAGGCCTCGCTGCACGATCCACCATGCGCCCATGCCAATCAGCGCGAGCAGAAGAGGGAGTGCGATCAGTGTTGATTTGAGGTAGGCGCTGAGCAGCGCTTCGTCGGCAGATCGATCAATTGAGAGCAGGACTCTGACGTGGTCGCCATCGTTGAGCAGCATCACTTTGGATGCGGTCAGGAAGTTGTTTCCCTCAGTATCCGACCAGCTTTGGTAACTAGGGGTATCGCCTGCCGGTATGTTGGCAAGAATGGGCTCCCTGGATTTCTCACCCAGATTCAGGAGTAATTTTGTGCCTGACTTTTTCCCGTAGATCGTCAGGTGCAGGTTGTCATGTCCCATGACCAGATCCAACAGTGCGTGAGGCTGCTGGGCAATTGCATGGGCGCTCATGTCTTCAGCGAGACTGTGCTGAATCTGCTCCAGTTTGCCGTCAAGACTCTTCTTGGCCAAAGAGTCCAACTCATGAGTCAGTGCGAAGTAGGCGAGTGCCGCTAGCAGAACAACCAGTGCCGCCCCCATCACGCTGACCGACAGGCCAAGGCGCATGGATAGACTGGCCGGCCTCATGCTCGCTCCTCAAGCACGTACCCAACACCCCTAAGGGTGTGGATCAGTTTGTTATCGAACGGGTCATCAATTTTGGCGCGCAGCCTGCGGATGGAGACTTCGACGACGTTGGTATCGCAGTCAAAATTCATATCCCAGACCAGCGAAATGATCTGGGTGCGCGATAGCACTTCCCCAGAGCGGCGCATCAGTAGGTGCAGCAACGCAAACTCTTTGGTGGTCAGATCGATACGCTGCTCGCAACGGAACGCGCGGTGCCTAGCCGGATCAAGTTCAAGGTCGGCTACCCGCAGCACTTCCGGTACCGGAATTTGTTCGCTTCGCCGTAGCAACGTACGAATTCGCGCAAGTAATTCAGGGAACTCAAACGGTTTGACTAAATAATCATCCGCGCCCAAATCCAGGCCTTTAATTTTATCCACTAAGCGGCCGCGCGCGGTCAGCATTATTACGCGAGTACTGCTGTTGCTGCGTATATGCTCAAGCACACCCCAGCCATCAATTTCTGGAAGGTTTACATCAAGCACTACCAAATCGTAAGCGTGTTGCCTAACAAGATGGAGGCCGTCAACTCCCGTGGCAGCCTTATCAACTACATAGCCACTTTCGCTTAAGCCTTGGTGTAAGTACTCAGCAGTCTTGGGCTCGTCCTCGACAATAAGGATTCGCATAAATATTCACCTTAAAATGTGCGGCCAGTATTTTTTAGATTTTCTTTTGTTGTGGCTGCAGAGTGGTTTTAATTCTTTAATCGGTGATCACTGACATGACCTGAGGCGTTTCAGCTTTCACCAAGGCTAAAGCCTGTAGCGGCTTTAGGGTCAAGCCGTAATGCTCGTTTTGACTAGGCTCATGGGGTTAGCGACAACGTGTCGCACGTCTCGAACTCATCCAAAACACCCAACTTTGGACTGGCAGGGCTGCCCCGTGGCGCTAGGAACGGGGCAACCCTTATTTATCTGTGTTTGTTTCTATTTGTTGCTGGACGCTAAATCGCCTGCTCTCTTGAACGCTGCCAATATTAATACAGCCACACCTGAAAAAGTGCTGGATAACGTATTTGTAATTTTCCAGTCACCTTGCTGATAGGCATAGAGCACTACATTCTGCCGGGAATTGGCTTTCTACTTATTTTCCTAATTAATAATCTGCGAAATTTCTCGGGCAAAATAAATAGTAAGACCTTCATTTATTCCAGCAGAGTTAGTTCTGCGGAGGGCTTTTAAGTGTATGTAAAAATAATCGCCGGTCATGGTGTAGGTATAGGTAAGCGCTGTGTGTTTTCAGGCCTACTGGCTGCACTGTTGATTGCTCCAGTGACAACAATTGCTACTGAGTCAGTTGGGCAACCAATAACGATTGAGGAGGCGCTGGCGCAAGCGCTCACCGAGAACCAGGAGTTCGCTGCAGCACAATGGAATACAGGTATTGCCGAAGGCGCTCGTACTCAGGCTGGGCTCATCCCAAATCCTGAGCTGTCCTGGAGCGTTGAGGACACGCGTAGTGAGTCGCGCGTCACCAGCATTCAGGTATCTCAGCCAATTGAGCTGGGCGGCAAGCGTAGCGCGCGTATTGATGTGTCTGAGCGTGATCAGGACGCGGTGGCGATTGATCTGGAGCGTAAGAAAAACATCTTGCGCGCTGAGGTTATCCAGGCCTTTTACTCAGCGCTGCGTGCCCAGGAAGGACTGCAGCTTTCCACTCAGTCGTTAGACCTTGCCCGTCGCGGACTTCAGGTGGTCGAAGGGCGCGTAAAGGCCGGCAAGGCTTCGCCAATCGAAATTTCGCGTGCTCAAGTGCAGCTTTCGGAAATTCAACTGGAGCTGAATCGCGCACGCCTCAATCAAAGCAATGCCTACAAGCAACTGGCACTCATAACGGGTGCCGAGACACCGAACTTCGCGCATGTCGAGGGTGATCTTGAGCGCCTGCCGTACCTGCCGTCGCAGGCTGAGATGCTTGCACGCATAACAGATACAGCGGACCTACGGCTGGCCAGCACGCACATCCAGCGTGCCGAGTCTTCCTTGGAGCTCGAAAAGTCGCAGCGCATTCCAGACCTCACCGTCAGCGTTGGCAGCCAATACGACGAAGGGCTTGGCGAGCGCGTCAATTTGCTCGGCTTGTCGATGCCTATTCCGTTGTTCAACCGCAACCAGGGCAATGTGCTGGCCGCTGCTCAAGGAGCTGACCAAGCGCGGGATTTGCGCAATGCCACAGAACTCCGCCTGCGCGCGGAAGCCCAGCAGGCATTTGAGCAGTGGGAAAGCGCTAGAAGTGAAGTCGACTCGATCAGCGGCACATTGCTGCCGACCGCGCAGCAAGCAGTAGAGGGGGCGGTACGTGGATTCGAGATGGGCAAGTTTGCCTTTATCGATGTACTCGATGCTCAGCGCACCCTCGTAAGCATGCGCTCCCAGTACCTGAATACTCTGGATGAAGCTATCTCGGCTTGGGTGAGCTTGGAGAAGATTTACGGCTCCCAACTCAACGTCGAATTCAAAAAATAAGCATCTCTGCGCACCTACATAACGCCTTAGACGGTCGCGTCATGCGACATGAAGCCTCGCCTGCTTTCCTGGCGGCTGCATGTGTATTGAGCGCGTTTAGTCGCCGCCTGGGCATGAGTCATATTCAATACTTTTGATAATTTGGAGTTACCAATGGCATCAACAACTCCCAGAAAGCAGTGGCTGATGATTGTGGCTGTTGTCGTCGTCGGTTTAGCCGTGGCGGGTCTGATTCTAAGTGGTAGCCCTGGTAAATCCGGGGAGGAAGGCCATGGCCATGATGAGAGTCATGAGGATGTATCGGCTCACGCAGATCCCGAGCACCACGGGGAGGCTTCGGCCGAGGAGCATGAAGAGGCCGACGAGCATGCAGATAAAGAGCACCATGAAACCGTAGAACCCACCAAGGGCGAGCATGGCGGCAAGCTTTTCACCGAGGGTGATTATGCACTTGAAGTGACGATTTTTGAGGAGGGCGTAGAGCCTCAGTTCAGGCTCTATACCTACCAGGACGGCAAGCTTTTAAATCCTACTGAAAGCACGGTACAGGTGACCTTGTTGCGTCTTGGCCAACCTGCGCAAATCATCAATTTCAACAAAGAGAATGACTACCTACGTGGCGATGCCGCGGTTGTAGAGCCGCATTCATTCCAGGTTTCCATCAGCGCCAAGCACAGTGGTAAGAGCTATTCGTTCGGTTACGAGCAGGTTGAGGGCCGCGTGACCATGACGGATGCGCAGCTTGAGCAGGGTGGCGTCACGCTCGCCACTGCTGGTCCCGCGAAAATCGCCTCCACGCTGCAAGTGCTCGGCGAGGTTCGTTACAACGGTGACCGCACGGTTCAGGTGACCCCGCAACTTGCCGGGCGCGTCGACTCGGTGGCGGTTAGTGCTGGCGATACGGTCAGCAAGGGTCAGGTATTGGCCAAAATCTCCAGCCAGGCGCTGGCCGAACTGCGTGGCGAGCTGCTGGCCGCCCAGCAACGCTCTGCGCTTGCCCGCACGACCTATGCACGTGAAAAGCAATTGTGGGAAGAGAAGATTTCCGCCGAGCAGGACTTCCTGCAGGCGCAAGTTGCCATGCAGGAAGCTGCTATCGCAGTGCAGCGCGTCCAGCAACAAATCGCTTCGCTGGGCGGTGCCCCGGCCAAAGGCCAGAATCTCACCGAATTCGAGATTCGTGCCCCTATCGATGGCGTGATAACCAGCAAAAGCATCTCTGTTGGTGAAGTACTCAAAGAGGACTCCGCAGTCTTTACCGTCTCGGATTTGTCGACCGTATGGGTGGACTCAACCGTCGCGGCGAAAGACTTGGGCGTAATCGCCGAAGGGCAAAACGTTGTCGTGAGCTCCAGCGCATTCGCCGCCACGGCTAAGGGCTCCATTTCCTATGTCAGCGCTCTGGTTGGGGCGCAAACCCGCTCGGCGACTGCTCGCATCGTGCTAGCCAACCCAGATCGGATATGGCGGCCTGGTTTGCCAGTGACGGTCGAGGTGATTGCCGAGGAGAACGACGTTCCCGTTGCAGTAGCGGTCGAAGCGATCCAGACCGTTCGCGATTGGCAGGTAGTGTTCGGCCGCTTCGATAACCAGCTAGAAGCTCGGCCTCTTGAGCTGGGCAAATCCGACGGCCGCTTCGTCGAGGTTATCTCGGGTCTGAAGGCGGGCGATCGATATGCGCTGAAGAACAGCTTCCTGATCAAAGCTGAGCTTGGCAAAGCCGGCGCGAGCCATGACCACTAATTCGGAGTCGAGCTATGAAACAAGTTACAGCTATTTTTCGTCCGATCCGGCTTGAAGCCGTCGAGCAAGCGCTGCACGCACTGCCGCATCTACCAGGATTTACCATCCTGCCAGCCCATGGTCATCCGCGTGGTCACGGCAAGGATCATGGATATATCGCAGACGAATGGAATCCAGACGCCCATCAGCATCTCGTGCTGGTGGCGTTCTGCTCCGATGAGGTTGCCGATGAGATCGTCCATGCCATCGAGAAGGCCGCCCACACAGGTGGGCCCGGTGATGGAATCGTCGCCGTGGCCCCTTTGACCGACGCATTGCGCATCCGTACTGGAGAGCGCGGTGATGCTGCGCTTTAGGGGAAATTGACATGTACGAACGATTAATTCGCTTCGCCATCGACCAGCGCTGGCTAGTCTTGCTGGCTGTGCTCGGCATGGCAGCGTTGGGTGTTTACAGCTACCAGAAGTTGCCGATTGATGCGGTTCCCGACATCACCAACGTGCAGGTGCAGATCAATACCGAGGCAAAGGGCTACTCGCCACTGGAAACCGAGCAACGCGTGACCTTTCCGATTGAATCGGTAATGGCTGGGCTGCCCAACTTACAGGAAACGCGTTCAATCTCACGTTACGGGTTGTCGCAGGTCACCGTCATTTTCGAAGACGGCACAGACATCTACTTCGCTCGTCAGTTGGTGAATGAGCGGATACAGGAAGCGCGTGGAAATCTACCCAGTGATCTGTCGCCGAGCATGGGGCCAATCGCTTCTGGTCTGGGCGAGATCTACATGTGGACCATCGAGGCGCAAGACGGTGCGAAGAAGCCGGATGGCAGCACCTATACACCGATGGATCTGCGTGAGATTCAGGACTGGATCGTCAAGCCGCAACTGCGAACCGTCAAAGGTGTTACCGAGATCAACACCATTGGCGGTTATGCCAAGGAGTTCCAGGTTTCACCCAAGCCGGAGCGCCTGGTCGCACATGGCCTCAGCCTGCAGGACATTGTGGTTGCGTTGGAGAGCAATAATGCCAACGTTGGTGCGGGCTACATCGAACGCAGCGGCGAGCAGTACCTGATCCGCGCTCCGGGACAAGTCGGCAATATCGCTGACATCGCCAACATCATCATCAAGAACACCGATGGTGTTCCTGTGCGCATCGGTGATGTGGCCGAGGTTGGCCTGGGTAAGGAGCTGCGCACCGGTGCCGCTACTGAGAACGGCCAGGAGGTGGTGCTCGGCACTGCCTTTATGTTGATTGGTGAGAACAGCCGCTATGTATCGCAGGCTGTCGACCAGCGCATAAAGGAGATCAATCGCAACCTGCCGAAAGGAGTCATAGCGAAGACGGTCTATGACCGCACTGTATTGGTCGATAAGGCCATCAATACGGTGAAGAAGAATCTGATCGAAGGCGCTCTGCTGGTTATCGCTATCCTGTTCCTGTTCCTGGGTAACATTCGGGCGGCCCTCATCACCGCAATGGTGATTCCGCTGTCGATGCTGTTCACCTTTACGGGCATGGTCAGCAACAAGGTCAGCGCGAACCTGATGAGCCTTGGCGCACTCGATTTCGGCATCATCATCGATGGTGCCGTGGTGATCGTAGAGAACTGCGTGCGTCGTTTGGCTCACGCCCAGGCCGCAGCAGGCCGAACGTTGACCCGTAATGAGCGCTTCCATGAGGTGTTCGCGGCGTCGAAGGAGGCGCGTCGTCCACTGCTGTTCGGCCAACTGATCATTATGGTGGTGTACCTGCCGATATTTGCGCTGACCGGCGTGGAAGGCAAGATGTTCCACCCAATGGCGTTCACCGTGGTGACAGCCCTGTTCGGAGCCATGATCCTCTCGGTGACATTCGTCCCGGCAGCTGTTGCACTGTTCCTCAATGGCAACGTCAGTGAAAAAGAAAATCGGCTAATGGCCTGGGTCAAGCAAGGCTACGCGCCGTTGCTAGATTGGGTCATGGTCAGCAAGCCGTTAGTGCTGACCATTGCGACAGTCATCATGGTGCTTTCTGGTTTAGCTGCTTCGCGGATGGGCAGTGAGTTCGTGCCGAGCCTGGATGAGGGCGATATCGCTTTGCATGCCCTGCGTATTCCTGGCACTAGCCTTTCGCAAGCAATTGAAATGCAGGTGCAACTCGAACAACGAATCAAATCCTTTGCCGAGGTTGATACGGTGTTCGCCAAGCTTGGAACCGCTGAAGTCGCAACCGATCCAATGCCGCCGAACGTGGCGGACAACTTTGTCATGCTAAAGCCGCGCGACCAGTGGCCCGATCCTGATCGCAGCAAAGCCGATTTGGTTGCGGCGATGCAGGAGGCGGTTGAACAGGTTTCCGGCAACAACTATGAGTTCACTCAGCCCATTCAGATGCGCTTCAACGAGCTGATCTCCGGCGTACGCAGTGACGTCGCAGTGAAAGTGTTTGGCGATGACATGGATGTGATGAACGAGACCGCCGAGCAAATCGCTGAGGTGCTGGAGGGTATTCCAGGAGCAGCTGATGTGAAGGTCGAACAGACCACCGGTCTGCCGATGCTCAGCGTACAAATCGACCGTGAGAAAGCCGCACGATTCGGTTTGAATGTCTCGGAGATTCAGGACGCCATTTCCACCGCCATCGGCGGGCGCGAGGCGGGTGCACTGTTTGAAGGTGACCGGCGTTTCGATATCCAAGTTCGCCTGGCGGACGAGTGGCGCAATGATGTCGACAAGATCCAGCAGCTGCCTATTCGTCTGGCCAATGGCGATGGGCTGGATGGCCCAGGGTTTGTGCGCCTGGCTGATGTGGCGAGCGTGGTGTCCGCACCGGGGCCGAACCAGATCAGCCGTGAAAGTGGCAAGCGTCGCGTGGTGGTCACCGCCAACGTTCGCGGCCGCGATATTGGCTCTTTTGTCGCCGAGGCCGAGAGCAAGATCGCCCTGGCGGTTAGCGTCCCTACAGGCTACTGGACGACCTGGGGCGGCACCTTCGAGCAGCTTCAGTCGGCAGCCAAGCGCCTGCAGATTGTCGTACCGGTCTCGTTGCTGCTGGTGTTCACGCTGCTCTTCATGATGTTCGGCAATGTCAAAGATGGCCTGCTGGTATTCACCGGCGTGCCCTTCGCGCTGACCGGCGGGATCATGGCCTTGTGGCTGCGTGATATTCCGCTCTCGATCTCTGCGGGGGTGGGTTTCATTGCGTTGTCGGGTGTCGCGGTACTCAACGGCCTGGTGATGATTTCCTTTATTCGCAGTTTGCGTGAGAACGGCATGGGGCTGGACGAGGCCATCCGCGAAGGCGCATTGACGCGCCTACGGCCAGTGCTGATGACTGCTTTGGTGGCGTCTCTGGGCTTTATTCCAATGGCCACTGCCATCGGTACGGGCGCGGAAGTTCAGCGCCCTCTGGCGACGGTAGTGATTGGCGGAATTCTGTCCTCAACAGCGCTGACGCTGCTGGTTTTGCCATTGCTCTACCGCTTGGCCCATCGTCTGCGCTAAGTTCACAGCGCTATTCGTGTGCAACTGAAAAGCCCCGCTCTTGAGCGGGGCTTTTTGCTTACCGTAAATACCGCTCAATGTGGGCGGTGACTGTGCCTGTGACGTCCTCAGCGGCTTTTTTTACGCCAAATAAGAATCGGAACTGCCCGGATGTAGACAAGCTCACCCACCAACTCAACCAGCGTCTGGGTGATGACCGCTGCGGCTGCAAGCCCCCGTATTTCTTCAGGCAATGCCAGGGCCAGCGGAAGAACCACCAACGAGTTACGTGTGGAGGTACTGAAAGTAACCGCTCTCGCCGTCGAGGCGGGCAGTTTATAAGCTCTTGAAGCCAGTGCGCCCACTACGGGGGCCAAAAGCATGAAACCGATGTACACCGGGATCACCGGTAAAAGCTGGTCGATATCACGAACCACCGGCGAGATTTGCGACCCAACCACCGCAATGAGAACTGCCGCCATCGCAGGGACTGGCATCCATGCCCATACGGTGTTCCAGCGACCTACGAACCGTGAGCGCTTAGCCAAGGCTGCTGTAGCAACCGCGAGCAATAAAGGCACGACAATCAGTGCGAGAAAGGCTTCAGCGAAAGGCGCTATCGAGATAACGACTCGGGATTGCTCCCCTAGCATGAAAGCCAAGTACACAGGCAACAGCACAAGCTGCAACAGCAAGAGGATGGGGGTTGCTGCAAGAATCGCACGCGAGTCGCCTTTGCCAATGTGAGTAAAGACCACCACGTAGTCGATACACGGGGTGAGCAAAACTAGAAGAGCGCCTATTAGGATTGCCGGGTGTTCTGCGAGCCCTCTGGTGAGTGCCCATACCAGCAGTGGAATCAGTACGAAATTGGCGATAAGCAAGGCTGACATGAAGCGTTTGTTGCTAAGACTTTTGCGGAGATCAAGAAAGGGAATTTGCAGAAACATCGCGTACATCAGCACGGCGATAGTCGGGGTCACTAATGCGTTCAGGCTCTGCGCCGCTGCAGTAGCTATTAACCCACCGATTGCCGCTGCAATGACCGCGACGAAATAGATCGGTATCTGGTTTTGTTCAAGTGCATCCCTACTCATAGCATCCTCAAGGATGAAAAACGTCAGCTTACATGAGGAAGCGAAAAGCGTGGCGATCCTCTTGGATGGCTTGAATCATGAAAGATTGAGATGGGCACGGCGTCTGGCTATTGAGTGGGTATCTGCTGACGGTGCAAGGGCGCGGTATTCAAATGACACCGTGTTCTAGCATCGGGGTGATAGCCGAGTGCCTTTGCAGATATCAGGCAGATCAATCTAAAGGCCTTCACCGGTATCATTTTGCCCTTCTTGCTACACGCTGACAGCGATGGCTTGTTGCAGATATGAATGACTTGCGGAAGAGAAGAGTTAGTTGTCTAGCTTGGAGGTTTAAACTCCCAGTGAATCTTTCTTATTATTAAAGATTAAATAAAAAAAGCGCCCCGAAGGGCGCTTAGGGTACACCTCTTTCCAAAGGAGCTCGGGAGCTTCTAGAGGTGAACATCGTTCGGAAGTGAGCGGTTAGTCAGCGTTGGTTTCTTTTTTAAGATCGGTATTGGTCCGATCTTGGTTGCTGGTCTTAACCTTTAGTTCGTCCGCCGGTTTGGCAGCAGGCTCAGTTCCGTGAATTCGTTTTTGATCTGCTCGAAATTTTGCCTGAGCTTTCATTGAGCGATCATAGCCATCTTCTGCATAAGACTGTGTGGAGCCGACAAGAAGTACTGATCCAATAACTAGGGCTTTCAACATCTTCATAAGGCAGGCCTCGTAAAATTCAATTATTAGCTTGTCGAGGTTCATGGACAAGTTCTGCAAGTTCGAGTGAATTTTACGGAGGTGAAGCTAACAGCAGCGTGAGCCCAACATTACATTCTTGAAATCTAATAACTGCCTATCTTGTTATGCATGAGCGGGCAGTGCTTTTAGAGCCCGCCCGCCCATCCATTTTTAGAGCACGCTCAGTGGGTACTCGACGATCAGACGAACCTCGTCCAGATCCGACTCGTAATCCGTTGCGCGGGTAGTCATCTGGCGAACACGGAAGGACATCTCTTTCAGTGAGCCCGTTTGGACGACGTACTTGGCTTCGATGTTGCGTTCCCAGCGCTTCTGGTCAGTCAGCGGGTTGCCATCGGCATCACGACGCATATACACACTGTTGGCGTCGGAATAGTCCGCATCTGTACCCAGCGCATAGCGCGTCATGAAGGTCAGTCCAGGAACGCCATAGCTGGCCATATCTAGGTCGTAGCGCAGCATCCAGGACTTCTCTTTCGGCGAGTTGAAGTCGCTGTACTGAATAGAGTTGTCGAGGAAGATGGAATCAGACTGGCGCAGGTAGTCGAAATCATCGTCGCCGTTGTTGCGCTGGTGCGACAGGGCAACGCTGTGTGCACCGAACTGCACACCCACTTTGCCGCTGTAAATGTCGTTATCGAACTCACCCAACAGCTGCTGGCCGTCATCAACAGCTTTGTAGTAGTTCAAGCCACCGAACAAGGAAACACTGTCGGTCAGCGGGTAGGTGAAGGACGTACCGGCATAGTGCTGCTTCCAAGCATCCTTGAGTTGGCTGCTATAGAGACTAAAGCTCAGGTTGTCATTTAGCGAATAGTCACCGCCGAAATAGGCAACCCATGGAGACGCGACAGAGCCCGCATAGAAGGTTGCGAACTCATCACGCATGGTGCTGACCTGCGGCTGGCTCATGGCATGCAGGCGGCCACCCTGAAGGGTCAAACCATCAAAGCTTGTGTTCTCAACCGTAACGCCGCGAAAGCTTTCCGGTAGCAGGCGGGAGTCACCGTAGTGAACCACCGGCGTCATGGGGAACACATCACCCACTTTGACAACGGTGTCGAATAGCCGGGCTTTTACTGCACCACCCACTTTGGAGTAGTTATCTTCGGCTTCACCATCACTATTTACCGGCAGCAGATTAACAGTACCACCTGGGCCATATCGACCATCCCCGGTATCCAGTTTAAGGCCGAGCATGGCGAAGGCATCAATACCAAAGCCTACGGTGCCTTGGGTAAAGCCCGACTCGAACTGGCCAATGATCCCGTGTGCCCAAGCTTCAGTATAACCATTGTCAGTGTTGCTCGACTGACCTTTACGAAAGTCACGATTCATGTAGAAGTTACGGTTGAGAATATTGAAACTGCTACCTTCTACAAAACCTTCGGCTTGCTCTTCTGCGGCCGCCATGAGCGGAGCTGCACTGACAATCGCCGAAAATACTGCAAGGGATAGTTTGGTTTTATTAAGCATTTATTGCTCCTTTATAATTGGCAGTTATTAGTCTAGTTTTCGCCATGGCGTTCTTATAGGTATTGCACCCTCAAGCGCTCTGCGCCTTTGGGGAGCTGAGCCCTATCCTTGCAAGCTGAAGATAACTTGAAGATGATTGGAAAATTACAATTCTGTAATCTTCACAAGGCGGCAATGAAAGTTGTCTTAAAGCGACATTTGAATTCAGATTTTCAATAGAATCCGACGGGTAGGTCGAGAGAGCTCCAGCCTTGATCAGGCCGAATGTTCATGACTGCCAGCTCATAGGACGGTGCACTCAGATAGATCGATAGCGCCGGGCTGATGTGACAAGCCGGCTGGGGGTGACGCCGGTTGATCTTGTTTGGATGCTCGTAAGCGTCCACCCGAATCACCTTGCGTGATTCGGGCATGCTGCTCACTCCCGCCGTGTAAGCCAGCATTTCGCTGACGAGCTGGAGCTGGCAGGCGCACTGCGTATATTCCAGCTCATGGCAGTAATGGTGCATGAAACTGTGACCGCATGGGTGTGAATAGCCATGGGCTCAGCGCTTACCAGACGAAGAGTTGGTTGATGCGACCAAGAACCTAGCAAGGTGCGATTACTACAGCGGCTGAGAGTTTCCGTAGTTAAAGCCATTTGCCGCCAAGGTTGCCCAGCGGCGCTGACGGTGGGCGTAGAACAGGCGCGCAAATAGCCAGACGAACGGAGTGAGGACGCCCGCCTTGATGGTCACGCTATCTCGGTAAAGCGTTCCGCCGTTGACCTCTTGTGCCGTAATGAGGTGATCCCACTTGCTGATCAGCGGGCTGTAGCCGTTGTCTCTTAGCATGAAAATCTGAGCATTTTCCGTCTGCGGGTATGTAATCACAATCGCCTGACGGCCAATGGGAAGTACGCCGAATAACTTCAGCTTGACCCAGTAAGTGCCCTCGCTCCAGGTGCCAGGAAACTCAACGGGAGTCAGCGGGCTGAAACTCAGCAACGGTGATGCAACCTGATGCAGCAGACGTGGCGTGCGCACCTGGGCGATCACCTCTGCCAGTGAGCATGGCAGCTGGGTAGAGATATCAATTTGCATGGGCGCAATCACCGACCGGATTGAGTTTACTTGTCATCGGCAAGCAAGGTCTGTGGTTCTTCGGGAACCGGCATGGGCTTGAACGCACTGATTCTGGAGCGGCCTGTATTGCCGAGGGGCACCCAGATTTTGGAGAACAACAAGGCCGCGAAAATGCGCGGTATTTGCCCGGCCACCTCGCGATAATCGCCAATTTTCCAGCCGAGCGTGAGCATCAGCCAGTGTGACCTGGCATGCAGCAAAGGTTGGCGCTGAGTCAGGATGTGCGCGCGCTCCAGCCATTGAAAGGCATCTGTACTGCGCTGTTCCTGCATGGCCTGCCGGGCCTGCTGAAAGGCTTGTTCAATTGCGAGTTGCAATGCTGCTTTCATCTTCAATCCTCCGATCCTACTTTTTAAGCAGGCGCAGGCCGTTGAACACCACCAGCAGGCTGACGCCCATGTCGGCAAAGACGGCCATCCACATCGTCGCCTGCCCCGTTAGGGTAATGGCGAGAAACAGGGCCTTGATCCCTAACGCCAGCACGATGTTCTGCTTGAGGATGGCGGCGGTCTGTTGAGACAGGCGGATGAAGGCCGGGATCTTGCGCAGGTCGTCATCCATCAAGGCCACATCCGCAGTTTCGATGGCAGTGTCTGTGCCTGCGGCGGCCATGGCGAAACCGATTTCAGACTTCGCCAGCGCCGGCGCATCGTTGATGCCATCGCCGACCATCCCAACAACGTAGCCGCGCGCTTGCAATGCTTCAACGGCCTGCAATTTGTCGACTGGCAGGAGATTGCCGCGTGCCTCGTCGATGCCTACCTGCTGTGCAATCGCATCTGCGGTGTGCGGGTTATCGCCGGTCAGCATTGTGGTCTTCACGCCAAGCGCGTGAAGTTCCTCAATTGCCTGGCGGCTGGAGTCCTTGACGGTATCGGCAACGGCGAACAGGGCAATGGCACGCTGCGGATTGCACAGCACCACCACTGTTTTACCTTGGCGTTCGAGACGCTCCAGCGTCGCTTCCAGCTCGGGTGAGCAGAGGCCAAGCTCTTCCACCAGACGGTGGTTACCCAGGTGGAAATCTATGCCTTCGATGGTGCCTCGAACACCTCGACCCAGTAGGGCTTCGAATCCCTCAACGGCAGCAAACGTCAGGCCATTCTCAGTGGCATGCTTGGCTATCGCTTGCGATACCGGATGGTCAGACCGACTGGCGAGGCTGGCGGCATGTGTGCGGTAGACTTCTGAGTCCTGATCAACCAGCGGCATGTAATCGGTCTGCACCGGCTTGCCGTGAGTAATAGTGCCGGTCTTGTCGAGTGCCAGGAAGCCAAGCTTGCCGCCGGTTTCCAGATAGACGCCGCCTTTGACCAAAATGCCTTTACGCGCCGCCGCTGCCAGGCCACTGACAATGGTGACGGGCGTCGAGATGACCAAGGCGCAAGGGCAAGCGACCACCAGCAGCACCAAGGCACGGTAGATCCAGTCGTACCAGGGCTCGGCCATGAAGAGTGGCGGCACAATGGCGATAGCCAGGGCGAATAGGAATACGACAGGGGTGTATACCTTGGCGAACTGATCGACAAAGCGCTGGGTCGGCGCACGTGAACCCTGCGCCTCTTCGACCGCGTGAATGATACGTGCCAGCGTAGTGTTGGCAGCGGCTGCCACGACGCGGTATTCCAGCGAGCCTGCTTGATTGATGGTGCCAGCAAAAACCGGGTCTCCGACGGTTTTCTCTACGGGCAGGCTTTCCCCCGTGATCGGCGCTTGGTTGATGGTGGAGTTGCCGGAAGTCACCTCGCCGTCGAGACCGATTCGTTCGCCAGGTCGAACCCTGACCAATGAGCCTACGGCGATGGTCTTAACGTCAACGTCCAGCCATGTGCCATCGACCTGCTGCACCGTGGCGCGCTCAGGGGTCAGATCCATCAGGCCACGGATGGCATTGCGAGCCCGATCCAGCGACTTCGCTTCGATCAACTCGGCGACAGAAAAGAGGAACATGACCATGGCCGCTTCTGGCCATTGCCCAATCAGCACCGCACCGGTCACCGCGATACTCATCAGCGCATTGATGTTCAGGTTGCGGTTCTTCAGCGCGATCCAGCCCTTTTTATAGGTCGTTAGGCCGCACAGCAGAATGGCGAGCAGCGCCACGCCAGCCACAACCCACTCTGGCGCAAGCTCGGCAAAGTGGATCACTTCCGCCGATACGGCGGCCACGCCCGAGAGCGCCAAGGGCCACCAGGCTTTCTTGTGCGGGGTGCCTTGTGCTTCTTCGCTTGCTGTTGCTGAACCCTCAACCACTGGCGTGAAACCAAGCTCGCGAATCGCTGCCAGTGCTGCTGGCAGCGCTTCTGCTGTGTGGCTGAGCGTCAGTACACGTTGAAGCAGGTTGAACTCCAATGCACTGATGCCGGGTAGCGAGGTCAGCTTGTCGCGGATGAGCTTTTCTTCAGTTGGGCAGTCCATCTGTTCGATTTTGATGCGGGCTTGCCCTTCAGCAGATAGCGGTTCTGCCTGCATTCCCAGGGACGAGATCGCCGCTTCGATAGGCGCGGTCGAAGGCAAGCTGTGCCATACCCCAAGAATCCGATTGATCAGGTTGAAGTCGAGCTTATCTATGCCTGCCAGCTTGCTCAGCTTGTCCTGAATCAGCGACTGTTCGGTAGGGCAGTCCATTTGTTCAATACGGAAACTGCTGAGCCTGGAGCCAACCATGGCATTTACCGTTGTAGTTGCCGTGGCCGAGCACTTAAACGCGCCGCTGGGGTCACAGCAGACATCCTTTGAAACCGCTTCAGGTTTTTGTTCATCACTGCAGCAACCAGCCATGGGGGTATCCTTATTGGTCAGTGCTGTAGAGTGAACACCCTGAAGCCACTACAGGGTCAAGAGTTTGTAGAAGGGGTATTTCATGAAAATTGGAGAGCTGGCCAAGCTTGTCGATTGCCAGGTTGAAACGGTTCGCTATTACGAGCGTGAAGGGCTGTTGCCGACACCGGCTCGCAGCGAGGGCAATTATCGTCTTTACAGCAGTGAGCATCTTGAGAGGCTTACGTTTATTCGTAATTGCCGAACACTGGACATGACCCTGGACGAGATCAGAAGCTTGTTGGCGCTGATGGATCGGCCAGAGGGGAACTGTGAGGGTGTGAATAGCTTAGTGGATGAGCACATCGAGCATGTGCAAGCGCGAGTGACCAGCCTGCTGGCACTGCAACAACAGCTGGTTGAGTTACGCCACCGTTGCGCCTCTGAGCGGGGTGTAGACGAGTGTGGAATTCTTCAGCGGCTGAACACCACTGGCGGAGTCAGTGCACTTCCAGATGATGGCCATACCCACGTTGGGAAAAGCCATCGCCACTAAACAATGCGCCACCACCTGCAGTACTCGGCACGAGACATTGCAGGCGGTGGTGCGGGTTCGTTTGTTTACAAACTGCAAGCGCTTATTTGCTTTGTTCGATTTCAGCTTTAACCAGATCAATCAGTGGCTGTGCACCAAAGCTCAGGAGCGGCTTGCCATTCACAAAGAACGTGGGCGTCTGGCGCACGGCAGCAGCTTGGGCATCCTGGGCGTCTGTTTTAAGCGTTTCGGTGATATCGGTAGCCATCATCTCTGCGCGGGCCTTTTCCACATCTAAGCCTGCAGCTTCAGCAGCCTCCCAGGCTTTGAGCACCTGAGGGTCACTGTGCCATTGCGGTTGAGCCGCGATGATTGCCTCCAGAACCGGCTCATAGACCCCCTGCTTACGCGCAGTTTCAAGGATTCTTGCCGCTGTTTCAGAGCCTTCATGGAAGAGGACGTAACGCAGCACCAAGCGCACATCTTTCGGGTTCTCAGCCAGGATCTGCTTAACCAGTGGAAAGAAGGCACGGCAGGCTTCGCAGGACGGATCGAAGAACTCAACAATGGTTACTGGCGCATTAGCGGCACCGATAACTGGCGAATGGAAGCGCACCAAGGAGCTGGTTGCCGGGGCCGCTGGCGGAGTTTCTTCGCTTGCCGAATATCGATCATAAACGAATGCCGCAGCAGCGAAGCCGAGCGCAGTAAGAATGCTGATGACGAGGACGATTGCACGTCTGCTCATAGGGAAGACCTCCGGCGGATGAGAACAAGAAGAACAGCGATAAGGGTGAATGCACCCAGCGAAAGCAGTGGCAGCGGTATGCTGCCGAAAATCATCATGTCAGCGCTGGAGCATGATGGGCCTGCACCACAGGGCTTGATGCTCTCCGGGATGATCCCGAGGTAGAGCAGGCTGTGGTAAAGCGCGATGAGCCAACCCACGACGGTAACTGGCAACGCATAGCGCCAGACGCCGAAATCTGAGATGTAGCAACCAACGGTCAGAATCACGACCAGTGGGAACATGAATGCGCGCTGGAACCAGCAGAGAACGCAGGGTGTTTTCCCCATGACCTCGCCGATGAACAGCGCGGCTAAAGTTGCAACAAGCGCAATACCCCAGGCCATAAGTAGCAGTCCCCAGGGGTTGATAGCGTGAGTGTTTGTCTCTGCTTCCTTCATGGTTGACACCTGCCCTCGACTGAGGTGGATGGCGCGGAAACTAGCTTTGGCGCTATACCGCTTGTGGTGACGTCTTGAGCCCGTGCATCTGCCATGCCCATAACCATCAACGAGATGGCGAACAGCGATAAGAGCGCCGGGCGGCGTAGGTGCGCGGACAGAGCCACGAACCAGCGAGGAGAAAGCGATTGCATAAGTTGATCCTGGATTGCAGTGGTCTTTGGCCGCAATGCGGCTTTGTCTAGATCACGCGTCTGGATCGTGGAGGGCGCTCAATCAGGTAGATAGGGCGAACTGGCGTAGCTTGATCCGAAATAGCCGCAAGTGCGTTGTTTTCTGCTTGGGCAGGCAGGGTAAGCAACGGCCCGAGGTAAGGGGTTTCATGCACATGGTCAGCAGTCACCGGCGAGTGCCGATGATCTTCACACCATGAGCAAGAGGGGGCTGTATCTGTGGACAAACTACTGTGCGTGGATTCGCTTTTGAATCCCGCTTGCGGCTCTGTACCCGTCAACAAGGAAGATGTATGCCAGACCATGACCAGCAGTAATGCCAGGCTCAGTGCAAGTACTGCTTGAGTTGTAATAGTACGGCTGGGCATCGTTGATGTCGGTAGGCATTAAGTGGGGGAGGGAGGTTTGATCCTAGCCTCATTGAAAATACGGTCGTCGTACGAATTGTCCCGCATGAGATCACTCTCAGGTGGGCGGCACAAGCACCATAGGCATCGCATAACCTTTTAAAAGGTGACGCGCCCAAAGGGCTAATTACACAGTGCACGGCGGCTGTTAACGATGGTTCCTTGCTGATTATATGGAGTGAGCAAGCAGGCTTTGAAGAAGGAAAACCCACACTAGCTGAGCGTGCGGATCAGGTGCAGTGCTACTAGATGACTAGGGTAGAACCAGTAGCCCCAGCGCTTGACCGGCCAGATCCTGAAATGGCGCGTTCGGCGCAGTAGCCATAGCCCAATTAAGGGCGCCGCGAACGCTGTGGCCAGGATCAGCAACGTATAGGGCTGCAACTCCCACTCCGCGAGCCAGCGGTTACGGCTGTTGGCCAGTACGCAAAGTGCGGCTGGCAATAGCCAAACCAGACCAGGGCGTTGCATGGCCAGCAACAATGCTGCCGGCAACAGCGCACCGAAAATCCCGTACATCAGGCGTTCTTGAATCAGCACTGCCAGGCTCACTCCGGCCAGAGCCAGAATAAGGCCATCGCGGCCACGATGGTGTGCGCCCCAGACGATAAGCAGGCCCAGCAGCAGCGAGGGCATTACATTGAGCGTGCTACTGTCGCTGGAAAGCAGGCGATAGGGCAACTCCGAGATCACGGCAAACGCAACCATCCAGCCCAAATAACGAACGTTGTCATCGGTGTACAGTGCTCCCGATTGCGAGCGCGCCACATTGGCTGCAATGCCCAGGCAGAACAGCGGGAACGCTAAACGACCGACGATAAACAGCCATTCGGCTTCAGGCCAAACGTAGCGCAAGTGATCCAGCAGCATCGTCAGCATCGCCAGCCACTTGATCAGATCCAGGTTGGCGTCGCGTGCATGCGGGCTCACCCGAACCACCCAAGCGTCAGCGCAGCCAGCAGCAGGTAGCGAGTGGCCTTGGCCAGCGTCACGACTAACAGGAAGCTCCAGAACGGTTCGCGCATGACACCGGCTACCACGGTAAGTGGATCACCAATGATCGGTACCCAACTGAGCAGCAGCGACCAGCGACCGAAGCGGTGATACGCCTGCTGGACCCTTTCCAGCTTGCCTTCGCTGACGGGAAACCAGCGCTTGTGCCGGTAGTGCTCGATGGAGCGACCCAGCAGCCAGTTCAGCACCGAGCCCAGCACATTGCCCGTGGTGGCCACCGCCAGTAGTGTCCATGCTGTATAGCGGTCAGTCAGCAGCAACCTGACCAGTACCGCCTCCGACTGCATGGGCAGCAGCGTGGCGGCACCGAAGGCTGTGAGGAACAGACCGAAATAACCGGATAACTCCCACATCGGCTAGGCGTTCAGGCCGATCCAACCGTGGAAACCGACGTAAATCCCCACGCCGATGATCAGCAAGCTGGACAGGTAAGGGGCGCGACGCGCTACAGCGCCAAGCCACGGCCAGCGACTGGAGGCTTGGCGAGCGCCGATAGCGGCGGCAGCGCCAACGGTGACCAGAGTGATGGCCAAACCAATGCTGAAGCACAACACCAGTACGGCTCCCAGCGCAACTTCCTTCACTTGCAGGCAGAGCAGCAGCACGGTGATTGCGGCCGGACACGGAATCAGCCCTCCCGTTAGGCCGAACATGATGATCTGACTGGTGGTGACGTTAAGGCTGCTGAAGCGTTTGCGGATGTCGTTGGCGTGCGCCCGTTCATGGGCATCTTGATAGCCCTCCAGCGACAGTTCCAGTTCCTCCTGCTCAGCATGCTCATGACCGTGGCTGTGCTCGCGGAACTCCAGGTCATAGTCGTGGGAATGACCGGTATGGCCCAGGCTAAGCCGTGCAGTGAAGTCATGGGGCTCAGGAATCTCGACCAGTGATTCCAGATAGCCTCCTCGGTCTACGAACCAGAATTGTTCGGTCTGGCCATCGGGCCGGGTAGCCAGCAGGCTCACTTCAATAGCCGACCAGGTATGGCCACTCAAGGACTTCAGCCGCCAGCGTGGTGAAACTCCTTCTTCAAAGATCGACAGCTCGATACACCCATGCCCGGTATCGATGCGATGGGTTTCATCGTGTTGGTGATGGTCATTGCCCTCCTCGAAGCGCCACATCTGCTCGCCACGCCAAGTGCGCCAAAGCATCCACAAGGCGATAGTGATAATGATCGCTGCGGACGCGAGCTGGAAATAAGGCTCGGTGGTTTCGGCATCCAGGCCTTGTCCTAGGTACATGCCAGCCATGGCCACTAGCCAGACCACGGCTGTGTGCGAAAGCGTTGCAGCAAGACCCAGCAGAATGGCCTGCTTCACCGAGCCACGAATGGCCACGATAAATGCCGCCATCATGGTTTTTGAATGCCCTGGCTCCAGGCCATGCAAGGCACCGAGCAAGATGGCACTGGGGAAATACAGCCAGGCCTGCGAGGCCCCCTGTTGCAGCAGTTCGGCGAAGCTCGACATGGGAAGAGGCCTAGAGGTACTTGGTGATTTGCTTGAAGTCTTCGAGTGATGCGCGCTCGCCTATTGCAAGTGCTTCGACCGTGTGTTCCAGGCAGTGGTCGATATGGTCTTGGATCAGCACACGCTTGGCCTGGCAGACGGCTTTCTCTACGGCATGCAACTGCTGAGCGATGTCGACGCAGGCACGGCTGTCTTCGATCATGGTGACGATGCTGCGCAGGTGGCCCTCCGCACGCTTCAACCTTTTGATGATGTCGCCATGACTTTGGTGCTGGTGGCCGTGTTCGTGATCGCTCATACCTTGAGTCTCGTGCGTCGATGAATTACGCTCGCATGCTATCCCCCTGGGGGGGATATGGTCAAACCGACCACCCCTCCAGAAAAGCCACCCGCTTAGGCATCGAAAGAACCACAACATGCTCACCAATCCCATCAGCACCAAGGTGATTTTTGCCCTTGCTCTCGCCATATTGATGGCTTGGGCTGGACATACCTCTGCGCTGTTTATGGGATCGAGCCAGCCTTCCTTGAGTGGCAATGACGGTGCTCATTCGCATGCGCATGGTGACGAGACGCTGGCCTGTGCTGCGTACGGTGATCACTGCCACTCGCCGCTGACCGCCGACCATCTACATGAAACACCACACCTGACTGCGCTGCTGAGCATCAGCACGCTGCCAGAACGTGCGCAGCCGATACCCGCCCCTCGCTACTCCATTCCTCCAAGCCCGATCTTCCTGATCGAGCGGCCACCGCGCGCCACATTTGTGCTCTGACACAGGCCGCTGTGCGGCCCAAGACCCCTTTAATTTAGGACTCAACCATGCAATCGCTATCTATGGGCGCAATGGACGCATCTGTCGTGCGCCCGAATCGCTCGTTACTACTGTTGCTGCTGTTCACGGCATTGCTGTTTCTCGGCATGCCTGACGCACTGGCCCACGCTGTCGCCGAGGGCGACAAGGGCTTTATCCAGGAAAGCTCCGGGGTGATGGTGCTGCCGTTCATCTACATGGGCGCTAAGCACATGATCACCGGCTACGACCACCTGCTGTTCCTCTTCGGGGTGATCTTCTTTCTCTACCGCCTGAAGGACGTGGGGCTCTACGTCACCCTGTTCGCCCTGGGTCACACCGTGACGCTGCTATTGGGCGTACTGGCGGAAATCAACATCAGCTCCTATGTGATCGACGCCATCATCGGTTTCTCGGTGGTGTACAAGGCGCTGGATAACCTGGGCGCATTCCAGCGCTGGTTCGGCCATCAGCCGAACACCAAAGCGGCCACGCTGATTTTCGGCCTGCTGCATGGTTTTGGTCTGGCGACCAAGATTCAGGAATACGAGATCTCGGCAGATGGCCTGATCACCAACCTGATCGCCTTCAACGTCGGCGTCGAAATCGGTCAGCTCCTGGCCCTGGGCGCAATTTTGATTGTCATGGGCTACTGGCGACGTACCGCCAGCTTCTGGCGTCATGCCTACACCGCCAACGTCGCCATGATGAGCGCCGGTTTCCTCTTGATGGGTTACCAGCTCACCGGCCTGATCGTCTCTCAGTAAGGAATTCTCAGCATGTTCAATACCCAGCTTCCGACCCAAAGCGAATTGCCTACCAGCCACCAACTGCTGCGCTCCACTGTGATCGCCGTGGGTGTTGCCGCAGCCTTACTGGTCACCGTGGTGATGCCTTCGGAGTACGCCATCGACCCAACGGGCGTTGGTCGCGTACTCGGCCTGACCCAGATGGGCGAAATGAAGATAACCCTGGCCGAAGAAGCGGCAGCGGATGCAGCGGTTCAGCCAGCTGCGGCTCCAGTCGCTCAAGCTCCCGCGCCTGTTCAGCCGGTAGTGCAAGAGCCTGTTGCAGCAGCACCTGTGGCCGAACCCGTAGCTGAGCCTGAGCCAGTCCTGAAGTCAGATGAAGTGACCGTCACGCTGAAGCCGGGCGAGGCCAGTGAAATCAAACTGGAGATGCTGGACAAGGCCACGGTCAGCTACGAGTGGACGACCAATGGTGTTCCGGTCAACCACGACACCCATGGCGAACCCTACAACGGCCCAAAGGGCTACTACCACAGCTATAGCAAGGGTAAGCAGATCAAGGGCGACAAGGGTGAATTCACCGCCATCTTCGACGGTACACACGGCTGGTTCTGGCGCAACCGCAGCAACCGCGACGTGACCATCACG
The DNA here is from genome assembly GCF_034653255.1 of Pseudomonas spirodelae. NCBI lineage: Bacteria > Pseudomonadati > Pseudomonadota > Gammaproteobacteria > Pseudomonadales > Pseudomonadaceae > Pseudomonas > Pseudomonas spirodelae. The sequence continues at coordinate 27,688 of NZ_JAYEET010000001.1, forward strand.
CTGAAGACCAAGGGCGATTACCTGAGCGTTAAACGCGTGATTTAAGACAGATAAGCCCCTTCGTCATATGGCGGAGGGGCTCACCTGAACATTCAGAGCTATAGCTCCTGTGGTTAGTAACTCTTTCGTTTACCCCGTCGACGCATCAACCAATAGGCGGCAGGCAACACCAGCATGGACAGCAGCGGGGCTGTGATCATGCCGCCAACCATAGGTGCGGCAATGCGTTTCATGACCTCTGAACCCGCTCCGCCACCCCAGAGAATGGGCAGCAGGCCAGCGATGATCACGGCAACGGTCATCACCTTGGGTCTGACACGCAGGACAGCTCCTTCGCGAATTGCCTCCAGCAGGGCCGGATCGTCGCTGCGCCCTGCATCCACGCGCGCATGCCAGGCGTTCTTCAGATACAGCAGCATGATCACCCCAAATTCCGCCGAGACTCCCGCCAAGGCGATAAAGCCGACCCCAGTGGCAACCGACAGGTTGAAGCCGAACCAGTAGAGCAACCAGACACCGCCTGACAGGGCGAAGGGTAGTGTGGCCATGATCAACAGGGCCTCGCTGAAACGGCTGAATGTCAGGTAGAGCAGCACGAAGATGATCAGCAAGGTCGCCGGCACGACCCAAGTCAGGCGTGCATTGGCGCGCTCTAGGAATTCAAATTGACCGGAGTAGGAGACTGTCACCCCCGCAACCAGTGGCACACCATTCGTGACACGCTCCTGCAGTTCTCGCACAGTCGATGCCAGATCGCGACCGCGGACATCGACATAGACCCAGCCCGAGAGACGCCCGTTCTCGCTGCGCAACATCGGCGGCCCTTCTGTCAGACTGATCTGGGCGACGGTTCCTAGGGTGATTTGCTGGCCCACTGCGGTGAGAATCGGCATGCGCTGCAACGCTTCCGGGCTGTCACGCCACTCCCTGGGATAGCGCAGGCTGATCGGGAAGCGGGCCAGCCCCTCGACCGTTTCACCGATATTGCTGCCGCCTATAGCGCCCGATACCACCGCCTGCACGTCGGCGATGCTCAGGCCATAGCGCGCCGCGGCCAGGCGATCGATCTGGATGTCCACATAGCGACCGCCGGTCAGCCGCTCCGCCAGCGCCGAACTCACGCCAGGTACCTCCTTGGCCACGGCCTCAATGTCACGCGTTATGCGCTCAATCTCGGCCAGCGAGGTTCCGGAAACTTTCACCCCGATGGGACTCTTGATCCCCGTGGCCAGCATATCGATGCGGTTACGGATCGGTGGAACCCAGATGTTGGACAGCCCCGGGACTTTCACCGCCTGGTCCAATGCCTCGATGAGCTTCTCTGGTGTCATTCCCGGGCGCCACTGATCGCGCGGCTTGAACTGTACCGTGGTCTCGAACATCTCCAGCGGCGCTGGGTCGGTGGCCGTTTCTGCTCGACCGGCTTTGCCGAACACCCGCGCCACTTCCGGCACGGTAAGGATCATCCGGTTGGTCTGCTGCAGCAACTGACTGGCCTTGCTTGCCGGCAGGCCGGGCAGGGCAGATGGCATGTACAGCAGATCGCCCTCATCCATGGGTGGCAGGAACTCACCGCCTAGCTGGCTAAGTGGCCAGACGCTAGAGAGAAAAACCACTAATGCCAGCGTCAGCGTTGTTTTCGGCCAAGCCAGCACCGCTTCCAACACCGGCCGGTAGGCATTGATCAGCCAGCGATTTAGCGGGTTTTGCTGTTCGTTGGGGATATGCCCACGAATCCAGTAGCCCATCAGCACCGGCACCAGGGTGACCGACAGTCCGGCGGCGGCCGCCATGGCATAGGTCTTGGTAAAGGCCAGTGGGCCAAATAACCGGCCCTCCTGAGCCTCCAGAGTGAAAACGGGGAGGAAGGACAGGGTGATGATCAGCAGGCTGAAGAACAGCGCGGGCCCGACTTCGGCTGCGGCTTCGCCGATCACTCGCCAGTGCGCCTCGCCATGGAGGTGCTCATCAGGATTCCGGGCCTTCCAGGCCTCGATGTGCTTGTGCGCGTTCTCGATCATCACCACGGCTGCGTCGACCATGGCACCGATGGCGATGGCGATCCCGCCGAGCGACATGATGTTGGCATTGACGCCTTGGTAGCGCATGACAATGAAGGCCATCAGGATGCCCAGGGGCAGGGTGATGATCGCGACCAGCGACGAGCGCAGGTGCCAGAGGAAGATCAGGCAAACCAGGGCAACCACCGCGAACTCTTCCAGCAGCTTATAGCTGAGGTTGTCGATGGCGCGGTCGATCAGTTGCGAACGGTCATAGGTGGTGACCACCTCGACGCCGGCCGGCAGGCTGCCCTTCAGGCTGTCCAGCCTGGTCTTCACCGCGGCGATGGTATCGCGGGCATTTTTGCCGGAGCGAAGGATGACTACGCCGCCTACCACTTCACCCTGACCATCCAACTCGGCAATGCCACGCCGCATCTCTGGTCCCAGTTGAATGGTGGCCACCTGACCCAGAAGCACCGGAATTCCGCCTGCCGAAGCCCGCAGCGGCACATTGCGGAAATCCTCCAGGCTCTCTAGATAGCCTGAAGCCCGCACCATGTACTCGCGCTCCGCCAGCTCCAGGATGGCGCCGCCGGTTTCCTGATTGGCGCTCTTCAGCGCCGCTTCGACCTCCTGCTGAGTTACCCCATAAGCCACCAGCTTTTGCGGATCGAGCAGCACCTGATACTGCTTGACCATGCCCCCGAGGGTAGCCACTTCGGCCACGTTGGGTAGGCTCTTGAGCTCGTACTTGAGGAACCAGTCCTGCAGCGCCCGTAGCTGCGCAAGATCATGTTGGCCGCTGCGGTCGACCAGGGCGTACTGGTAGATCCAACCCACGCCCGTGGCATCCGGCCCGAGGGTGGTGGTAACACCCTCGGGCAGGCGCTCCTGCGCCTGGTTGAGGTACTCCAATACGCGCGAGCGCGCCCAGTAGAGGTCGGTATCGTCCTCGAACAGCACATAAACGAATGAGTCACCAAAGAACGAGTAGCCGCGCACCGTCTTCGCCCCCGGTACCGAGAGCATGGTGGTCGCCAGTGGGTAGGTCACCTGGTTCTCGACGATCTGCGGCGCCTGTCCGGGAAAGCTGGTTCTGATGATGACCTGGGTATCGGACAGGTCCGGCAGTGCATCCAACGGCGTGTTGCGCAGCGACCAGACGCCCAGGGCGGTGATGAACAGGGTCGCCAGCAGCACCAGGAAGCGATTGCCGATAGACCAGTGGATCAGGCGCGCGATCATGGCCGCTCTCCTTGATTGACGAGCCGCTCGACCCGCAGGCCGGAATCCGTCTGGCGGACGCCGATACGCACGTGATCCCCGGGCTTAAGCCCAGCCGCTACTTCGGGGCTGGCCAGTGGAAATGCCATGGTCATACCGGGCATATTCAGGCTCTCGAATGGCCCGTGCTCCAGGGTGACTTCCTCAGCGTCCAGAGCGCGAATCACACCATGGGACTCATGTAGTTCCTTCTCATTGTCCTGCTCGGCATGGCTGGCCATGATGCCCTGCAGGCTGGCTTCCGAATCGATGAGGAACTGGCCGGAGGTGACGACCGCCTGACCTTCCTCTAGGCCGGACAGCACTTCGAGGCGCCCATCGGCCTCGCGGCCCAGACTGATTTCCTGGGGACGGTAGCGTCCGTCGCCTTCGGCCAGCATCACCAATGCACGCTTGCCGGTGCGAATCACGGCTTCACTCGGCACAAGAAGCGCGGGTTGTTCGACGGTACTGTTCAGGCGTACGGCGGCGAACATGCCGGGGCGCAACTTACCGGCAGGGTTGGGTAGCTCGCTGCGTACCGTGAGCGTGCGCGTTTGCGGGTCGGCACTCGGCAACAAAGCGATGACGCGGCCCTGCAGCGGTTGCCCGGGGAAGGCGGTCAGGGTGGCGCGGATGTCAGCCCCAACCTGAACCATTCCAGCCATTGCTTCGGGTATCGCCGCATCGAGCCAGACCGTGGACAGCCCGTTGATCCTGGCCAGGTCCTGACCCGCCTCCACGGTCATCCCGGCGCGTACCTGCAAGGCTTGGAGCTCGCCGGCGATAGGTGTGGTGAGGGTTTGCACCGCCCGCGGTTTGCCGCTGCGGCGAACCTGCTCGATCAACGCTTGAGGCATGCCGAGCAGGCGCAGGCGCTCTTGGGTCGCACTTATCAAGCGAATGTCAGCGGTACGCAGTACCGCCAGGAACTCCAACTGCGCGGCGAACCACTCGGGAATCAGCAGGTCGACCAGGGGGGTACCGGCAGGCAGCACATCGCCCGGGGCACGCCCGTAAACCCGCTCGACGAATCCGCCGGCGCGGGCCTGGAGGTTCGCCACTTCTCGCTGGTTATAGGCCAGGGAACCCACCGCCTCGATATCCGAGGGCAGTACACCTCGGATCACCATCGAGGTTCGCATTCCGAGGTTCTGCACGGCTTGAGCGGGGATGCTCAGGACAGACGGATCCTGCTCGGATCCTGCGTATTTAGGGACAAGTTCCATATCCATGAAAGGTGACTTGCCCGGTTTATCGAAGCGCTGCTCAGGCTGCATAGGGTCGTACCAATAGAGCACCTTGCGCTCGTCCGTCGGTGCGGAGCTAGGCAGTAGCTCGTGTTTGGCTTGCCGCTGGGCCAGCCAGTAGCCACCGCCCGCCGCGCCAATGCCCACGGTCAGCACGGCGACCGCAAAACCAAATGTCGATATCTTCATTTCAGGCCCTCCACATAGGCGTAGTACAGGCTTGCGGAGAGCTGGCTCAACTTGCGCTGCTGTTCAATCTGCCGCAGCTGCGCCTCAATCAGGTCGCGCTGGGCAGTAATAACGGATGTGAGCTGGCTGTTACCGGCTTGGTAGGCGGCCAGTTCGAGATCGGCACGTTTGCTTGCAAGCGGGATCAAGGTTTTTTCGGTGCGTGACAAGGTCCTGCGCAGTTGCTCAAGCTCGGCAATACCGCCTTCCAGCTCAGCCTGATGGGCGCGCAGTAATGCTTCCTGCTCGGCTTCCATCTGCGACACGCTTTGTTGTCTGGCGTTGATCTTGGGCCCCTGACGTGTGCCTACGAACAACGGCAGGTCGAAGGTGAATTGCACCATCACCATATCGCCGAACTGGTTGTCGCGATTGTTGTAGGCAAACTCGACACCCCAGTCGGGAGTCTTTTCGGCGATGGCCTCGTTCAGCTCGGCGCTAGCCTCGCCGACTCGGGCCGAGGCAGCGCGCAACTCAGGGTGTGAGGCAATGCGTTGCGGCAGGTGCGGTGCCTCCAGGCTCAGATTGGGAACACCTCCTTGCAAAGGCTGATCGGCCTCGTTGCCTATCCAGCGGCGCAGCTTGGCACGAGCCACTGCTACATCGCGATTCAGCTCGTCTCGCCGATCCTGCAATGCCAAAGCTTCCTGGTCGGCCTGCAACAGCTCGCCAGGCTGAGCACTACCGCCGGCAATCAGCGATTGCACGGTCGAGCGGAGCATCTCGAGCTGACGATCCAGTTGATCGAAGAGGCCAACACTGCGTTCGGCGTAGTACACGTCCAGCCAGCTCACTGCCGTCAGGCGCTTGATTCCCAACTGCATGGCACGTTGCTCGGCTTCGGCCCGCGTCATGGAGGCTTCGGCCAGTTGGCGACGGGCCAGACGCTTGTCGCCGTTTGGTACCTCCTGCATGAGTCCAATGCGGCGCATGGTCATGGAGTCACGATTCAGGGTGTAACGGTCAGGGCCTTCGATCAGCAGGTTGTCGATGCCTAGAATAAGCTTGGGATCGGGCAGGGCGTCTGCGGGCCCTACAGCCTGCTGTGCCGATGCCACCTGCGCCTGGCGCGCGAGGTTCTCAGGGGCACTCTGCTCGGCCAGAGCTTGGGCTCGTTCGAAGGTTAGGGGCTGCGCCTGCGCGGCAAGCCAGGGAGCTGCCCAGAATGCGGCAGCCAACACGCCGAGATAGCCACGGCGTGTGAAAAGGAAAGCGGGCATGCTTTCGCCTCCAATGCGATTGATCGAGGTCGCCACCAAAAGCGTGGTCGCGACGATGCGCCTGGTTTAAAGGCGCGAAGATCACTGCATTAGACGAAACGAGGAGGGCGCCAGAGTCCTGCGGGCTCTCTCTTAATCACCGACTGGGTCAGCAATATCTCGGGGCGTGAGGGAAGAGGGGATATGCTCTTGATAACGGTGGTCTGGAGAAGTCCTCCGGTCTTGCATTCCTGGCCGGATTTGCAGGGGGACTTACTGGCCACCCCATCAGACTTATCCATTTGCTCGCAGCACGGAGCATCGGCCATTGCATGGCCCTGATGATCGGCGCTCTGCATCGGGCAAGGCTGTGCCGGCATGCTGAAAGCCATACCGCCGAAGGTCGGCAGCACGAGACTAGCAATCATTACCAGGATCAATCCAATTCGACGCACAGCAATTCACCAGGCGGGCGATAGGGCGACGATAGCAGATTGCCCCGAGGCATGAACGCTCCTTTTGGCAATAGTGTTGATTTGGATCAAATAGAGTGTCATGCAGGGTATCAATCGGGCTCAACTGGTAGCTCCGTTTAACCGGATTTCTCAAGCTCGTAGGGTATCCGTCCGGCCAACACACCTTCCGAACTCCAGCATTAACCCGCCGAGTTCTTATCCCGAAGAAAAACGGCAAGACGAGACCTCTCGGAATACCCGCCATGAAATGCAGGGCCATGCAGGCACTCCATCTGCTGGCTTTGGAGCCCATTGCGGAAACCACCGCCGACCCAAACTCGTATGGGTTCAGGCCGGAACGCTCGACCGCGGATGCGGCAGCACAGTGCTTTGGTGTGCTGTCACGAAAAGCAAATGCGGAGTGGATTCTAGAGGGTGACATTCAAGGCTGTTTCGACAATATCAGCCATGATTGGTTGATCGCCAACATCCCCATGGATAAGGCGATCTTGCAGAAGTGGCTCAACGCCGGATACATCCACAACGGCCAGCTGTTCCCTAGTAACGCAGGAACGCCGCAGGGAGGCATCATCTCTCCGGTACTGTCCAACATGACGTTGGACGGGCTAGAAGCGATGCTGGCGAAGAGGTTTCCTACCGCCAAATGGACAGGCAAGAAACTGCAAGCAGTGCGGTATGCGGACGACTTCATCATCACCGGGTACTCGAAGGAGTGGCTGGAAAATGAAGTTCGTCCTGCCGTGGTCGAGTTCTTGGCAGAGCGTGGTCTCACGCTTTCCAAGGATAAGACCAAAATCACGCACATAGGGAACGGGTTCGACTTTCTCGGCTGGAACGTGCGCAAGTACAACGGCAAGCTCTTGATCAAGCCTTCCAAGGCGAATATCAGCGCTCACCTTGCCAAGCTACGAGAGTTGATCAAGGCCAACAAAACGATACGGCAGACCAATCTGATAGGTTTGCTCAACCCGGTTCTACGGGGCTGGGCGAACTATCACAGTCATGTCGTCGCCAAGAAGGTCTTCAACCAGGTGGACAGTGCAGTGTGGGAAATGCTCTGGCGGTGGGCGGTACGTCGCCACCCTCGCAAGACACGCCGATGGGTGAAGGATCGGTATTTCAAAGTACAAGGGGGGCGTCGATGGGTGTTCTCATGTGCTGAAAAATCCGCCGATGGTCGGAAGCGTCAGTACACGTTATTGGACGCCTCGGACACGCCAATTGTGCGACATATCAAGATCAAGGCCGCTGCCAACCCACACGACCCCGCTTGGGATGAATACTTCGAGTCCCGCTGGGGCAAGAGGATGCTCACTTCCGCGAAAGGTCGAGCCAAGCTGTACCGGATTTGGGTGCAACAGGGCGGTCGGTGCTGCGTCTGCTTCAAGCCGGTGACCAAAGACACACCGTGGCATAGTCGCCATATTGTGAAGCTAGGTCATGGCGGAACGGACGCGGCGGCTAATCTTGAGATATACCACCTGCGCTGCCCGAGGGATGTGCAATTTGCCTATGCCGATGACGTACAACCGGGTGCCTAGAGGTGCCTTAGCGGAGGCTTGAGCCGTGTGCTGGGAAACTCGCATGCACGGTTCTTAGGGGGTTGGACGCGGGCAACCGCGTCTGACTACCCGACAACCAGATTCGACCATGAGCCCTTGGACGCTCGAACTGGCTGTTTGCCGGGTCGCTGCGCAGCGGCAAACGGGCGGCGGCGATCATGAGCCTGATCCAGTCGGCGCGGATGAATGGGCATGATCCGTACGCCTACCTGAAGGATGTGCTGATGCGGCTGCCGACACAGCGGGCCAGCGAGATTGGCCAACTACTGCCGCATCAATGGGCACCCGCCTGAATTACGCAAGGTGAGTTCGGCAGACGCTTACAGTTCCGCGCCCCCAGCGACCGTTGATGGCGCTCATGGTGCTCACCAAGTCCGGCGTTAGCAAACATCGGGTTGCTTCTCTGTGTCATGGCGATTCGCCGCCGGCAATTTATCGCCTAGTGCTGACGAGCTGCTGTGCCAAAAAAGAGTTACGGAAGTATTCGCGGAAGGCTTTCATTGGCGCGGTACATGGCCAGATCTGCATGCATGATGAGATCGTTCGTGCATTGCCCATCTTTGGGCGCGATGGCGACCCCCAGGCTGGCTGACACGACTAGGCTGTGCCCTAGGATTTCAATGGGGTGCGTGAACGGTCTCCTGGACACGGGCTAACTCACGCAGACGCTTGTCGAATGAGCGACTAAAACAGATCTCCAGTCTGAGTTCGATCTCATTCAGCGACGGCTTTATAACCTTCGCTGACAACTTCATTTACAGCTCAGCCTTACACGCTAATTTCCCCTTATGTTCGGGTGATCGGTTCCGGCTTACCAAACAGGTAACCTTGGAACGCTCGGCAGCCGATAGCAATCAGCAACTCCAGTTGTTCGCGCTGCTCCACGCCTTCGGCTACCACCTCCAAGCCGAGGTTTTCCGCCAGGGTTACCACGGTGCGGGCGATGGCGCTGTCGGTACTGTCGATAAGGATTTCGTCGACGAAGGACTTGTCGATCTTCAGCTGATCCAACGGCATGTGCTTGAGGTAGCTCATGGACGAATAGCCGGTGCCGAAGTCGTCCAGCGAGAAGCGCACGCCGACCTGGCGCAGCGCCTGCATCTTGCCGATGGTGACCGTCAGGTCGTGTTGCAACATGGATTCGGTGATTTCCAGGCGCAGGCGGTTGGCCGGTGCGCCGCTGCTGGCCAGCACTTGTAGCACCTGCTGGACGAAATCGGGCTGGCTGAGCTGGCGCGCGCTGATATTCACGGCAATGGTCCAGGCCTGGCGCATGGGGTCGTGCTGCCACTCGGCCAGCTGGCGGCAGGCGGTGGTCAGTACCCATTGGCCGATCGGAATAATCAGGCCGCTTTCCTCGGCCAGGGGAATGAACTGCGCCGGGGAAACCAGGCCGCGCTGCGGGTTTTGCCAACGCAGCAGGGCCTCAAAGCCGAGGATCTGCTCGTCGGCGTCGACTACCGATTGGTAGAACAGGCGCAGCTCATCCTGCTCCAGGGCCAGGCGCAGGTCCCGCTGCAGCAGGGCGCGCTGGTTGATTTCGCTCTGCAGGGCGTTATCGAAGAAGCACAGTTGGTCGCGCCCGGCATCCTTGGCTTTGTACAGCGCCATGTCGGCCTGCTTGATCAGTTCGTCGGCGTTCTGCAGCGTGCCATCGAACAACACCACGCCAATGCTCGGGGTGATCTGCACCATATGGTCGTGGAGCTGATAGGGTGCGGACAGCATCTGGCGGATCTTCTCGCCAGTATCGCTGGCATGGTGCATGGCGCTTTCCTGGCTGTTGCCCAGCTCTTCGATGATCACCACGAACTCGTCGCCGCCCAGGCGCGCCACCGTGTCGCTCTGGCGCAGGGTGCCCTGCAGGCGCACGGCCACTTCCTTGAGCAGCTGGTCGCCGATCGGGTGGCCGAGGGTGTCGTTGATTTCCTTGAAGTGGTCCAGGTCCATCAGCAACAGGGCGCCGTGCTGATTATGCCGTTGGCTGTTGTGCAGGGCGCGGATCAGGCGTTCGCTCATCAGGCGGCGGTTGGCCAGGCCGGTGAGGGCGTCGTGCAGGGCCATGCGCTGGGCGGCTTCTTCGATGCGCTTGCGCTTGGTGATGTCGGCGCGGATGGCGATGTACTGCTCGGGCAGGCCATCCTTGCCGATGAAGGGCATGATGGTGCTCTGCACCCAGTACAGCGAGCCGTCCTTGGCGCGGTTGCACACCTCGCCACTCCACACCTCGCCATGGCTGATGGTGCGCCACAGGTCCTGGAAGAATTCGCGTGGATGATGGCCGGAGTTGATCATTTTGTGGGTGCGGCCGACCAGCTCGCTGCGGGCGTACTGGGAGATGGCGCAGAACTTGTCGTTAACCTGGGTGATTACTCCGCGGGCATCGGTGATGGCGACGATGGCGTGGGCATCCAGGGCGGCCTTGATCTCGGCGATTTCACGCAGTGAGTCAATCAACTGTCGGCGATTGTGCTCGCGTTCGCTGGTGTCGGTGAAAATCGCCAGCACCCCGGCTTCGCGGCCGCTGACCTGGCGTTCCGGCACCACCAGGCAGGAGGCATAGGCGCTGTTGCCGTCCGGGCGGACGTATTCCAGATCCAGGTCACTGCGCACGCCTTCCAGGGCTTTAAACAGATGCGGTTTGATCTGCTCAGCGACGTCGCTGAGTAGCAGGTCGCTGATGGTTTCACCGATCAAGTTTTCCGGATGGCGATCCAGGCTGCGGATCAGCGTCGGGTTGGCGTAGCGCAAGTGCAGGTGCTCATCCAGTCGGGCGACGCCGATTGGCAAGTTATGCAGCAGATTGTGTAATTCAGTTTCCTTTTCGCGGATACGCTGCTCACGCTCGACCAGCAAACGATAGGGTTTGCGCACGGCAATCTGGAAGGCAGCCAGGTAGAAGAAGCAGTAGGCGGCCACCTTATAGATGTGGCCGAACAGGTTGATGAATTCCGAAGTCGTTCGGTATTGGGTAAACGCCAGGCCGCCCATCGCGGTAATGAAACAGGCCGCGCCCAGCCATAGATCGCGGCTGCTCTGAGTCTTGCGGCTACGCAGGAAGAACCACAGGGCCAGGCCCAGGTTGGCGACGCACAGGATGAGTTCGCAGGTGTTCTTCAGTGGCGTCAGGCCGCTGCCGGGGATATAGCTCAGCGGCAGCCATTGTGGGCGCTGAGTGGCGATCAGGAACAGGGCGGCGACCAGGACAATGCCTGCTATCAGCCAGGCATTGCGGCTGCCGGGTAGGCGCAACGACAGGGCTGCCAGGCAGAGAACGGCCACCTCGACCGCACGGCTGCTGAGCCAGAAAAAGATCGCCGTGTTGGTACTGCCATCCACCACCAGCCCCGGCATGCCGGCGAAATACAGGGTATGCAACATGTCCAGGCCGGCCACGCTGGCGAAGCCGAAGACCAAGGTCTGGGCTATGGGCTCGGCGTCATGATCAGGGGTATTCCAAGCAATAGTCACAATCATCAGCGAGACGCTGATGGCGAACATTTCCAGCAGGATATGCACCGAGAGGTAGTCGGCCGGACGGGCAGTGAAGATGGCAATCGGAGGCAGGCTCAGGGCCAGGGCCATAAGTACCAGGGCCAGGGCGCAGGTGCTCAGCGCCAGACTGCGGTGGTTCAGATAGAGAGGCTGCAAGGCGTTATCCGGGGGCGCTGCTAGCGCCCGTTGTGCAGGATTATTAACTGTTGAAACGCTCGACCAGTGCGTGCAGGGAACCCGCGGTGGACTGCAACTGGCTGCCCAGGCGCGCGCTGTTGCCGGTGACTTCGGCGTTGTCGTTGGTGGCCTGGGAAATCGAGTTGATCTGCCGGGCAATATCCTCGGCGACCAGACTCTGCTGTTCGGCAGCAGCGGCCATCTGCTCGGCCATCTGATGGATGTTGTCGACGGTCTGGCTGATGCCCTGTAGCGACTGTTCGGTCTGCAGTACCCGCGCCACGCCGTTGCGCGCTTCCTCGCTGCCGGCGCGGGCCACGCTCAAGGCGCGCTCGGTTACCTGGTGCAGGCCGTTGATGATGCCCTGGATGACATCGGTGGACTGCCGGGTTTTCGAGGCCAGTGCGCGCACTTCATCGGCCACCACGGCAAAGCCGCGGCCCTGCTCGCCGGCACGGGCGGCTTCGATGGCGGCATTCAGGGCCAGCAGGTTGGTTTGCTCGGCAATCGCGTGGATCATGCTGGCGGCCTGCTGGATCGAGGCAGTTTCCCCGGCCAGTGACTCTACTGACTGGCCGATGCCATCCACGGTCTGCGCCAGTTGCTCGATAACCTGGCGGCTCTGCTGCGACTGCTGGGCACCGGCCAGGGCCAGTTCACTGGCCTGACGTGCTTCCTGAGCAGTTTGCTGGACGTGGCTGGAGACCTGATTGATCGACGCGGCCATCTCGTGCATCGCCGTGGCGGCCTGGTCAGCTTCATTGCGCTGGGCCTGCAGGGCACGTTCGGCCTGCTCGTTGAGGCGGCCGTTTTCCTTGGCCAGGGCGGCGGTCTGGTCGGCGAAATCTCCCAGGCGGCAAAGCGCCGTGCGAATCCGTGCATCCTCGCTGATCAGTGCCAGGTGCAGCAGCGCCAGTGGCCCGGAGGCATCGCTGTAGGTGCGGGCCACCAGCGGGCTGTCGAATGTTTTTGGCGCTACTGCACGAGCCCGGCCGAGCAGCTGGCTGGAGTTGTGCAGGCTGGCAAAACCCTGCAGCCCAAGCAGGACCAAGGTCAGCAGCAACGCCGTGCCGGGCAATTCCAGGCTCCAGAGCGCCGCGCCGCTCACTACACCGAGCAGCGGCAGCACGAAGAAGCGTGCCAGTTGCGCGAATGCCTCGCCACGGCCGATGGCCGGGCGCCCCTGGTTCAGGCGCGCGTAGAGCGCTTCGGCACGGCGCACCTGATCGCTGTTGGGTTTGCTGCGCACCGACTCGTAGCCGACGACCCGGCCGCTTTCCTGGATGGGCGTGACATAGGCGCTGACCCAATAGTGATCGCCGTTCTTGCAGCGGTTCTTGACGATGCCCATCCAGCTGCGTCCGGATTTTAGGTAGTCCCACATATGAGCGAACACGGCAGGCGGCATATCCGGGTGACGCACTAGGTTGTGCGGGCTGCCGACCAATTCCTCGCGGGTAAATCCGCTGATCTCGGCGAACTCGTCGTTGCAGTACGTGATGATCCCGCGGGTATCGGTGGCGGAAATGAGGTGCTGTTCTGCTGGGAAACTGCGTTCGCGGCCGCTGAGTGGTTGATTGATTCGCATGGGGAGGGCTCACCTGAATGATAGGCACATCGATAGCCTGGGAGGCAGTGGGTCTAGTCGGCTCTGTAAGCTGATCGTTTAGTCAAACTTTTTCACATTAGCAGGCACCCCTCTTGATGCTCCCCCCATAGAGGGGGGGCTAAAAGACAGGTGAACAGCCTGCTAGTCACAACTGTCGAAGAGTGCTCCCCCTTGATAGGTATTAGGGCTGGCAAACAGTTGTCGACCTGCGGCGGCAAAAGTTGAGTGCAGCACCTGGCCTTTCCGGTACGGTGCTGCCCCTATGTCTTACTCCGAACTCAGCGTTGAAGAGCGCGTCATTTAAATCGGTCATGCCCAAGGTTTCAGCCTGCGTGGGATTACCTGCTTGATCACCCGATCCCCTTCGACCATCAGCCGGGAGCTGCGCCGCAATCGAGGTGCCTGCGGTTGTTACTCGGCCCGTGCGGCCCGGCAGCAGATGCAGGCCCGCCGCTAGGTTTGTCGACCGATGCGAAAGCTGTTGCTGGGTAGCGAGCGCTTCGAGTTGGTGGCCCATCTGCTGCGTGAGCGTTTGTCTCCCGATCAGATTGCCCGCAAGCATGCGCAGCATGAAGACTCCCAACCTCAGAGAGGCCTACGTCTGTCGCAAGACGATCTATAACGCGATCTATGCCCTGCCGGTCGGTGAACTGCGCAAGGAGCTTATCATCTGCCTGCGCCAAAGCAAGACGACGCGCAGACCGCGCTATGGCGGTGTGGATCGGCGCGGCCTGATCCCTGAGATGGTCAGCATTCATGTGCGTCCGCCGGAGATCGAAGACCGGCTGATGCCGGGGTATTGGGAGGCGACCTGACCAAGGGTAAGGCTAACGCCTCGTCTGTAGGCACGTTGGTGGTGCGCGCCAGCGCCGACCCACAGAGAGCAGTTCCTGGTAGATATGGTGATATTGCACCGTGTTGCGCGGTCGGCTACCAGGCAGCGGCGCTTTCGGTCGGCCAGTTCACTTTGATGGTACCGCTCGGGTGTGGGATTTCCAGACAGATAGTCGATGACGCGGAATCCGACTTTGTCCCAATAGCCTGCAAAGACAGAGGAATGAAAGCAGGTTGCAGCGCCATGGCTTTCTGCGTGTGCACTCGGATCCATTTATGGACGAGGTTTGCGTTGAGGCTGTGGCTCAGCGCAACGCTGGCAATCGAGGCCCCGGGCTGGGCGCACTCTTGAATAATCTGGGCCTTGAAGGATTTGGAGTAGGAACGGCGTTGTGGCTGCATGAAAGACCCGCTTAAAAGGCTAGAAATGGTGTCCACTTAAATCAGGTGGACACCATCGCCTTTGGCGTCGGGGCCAGGAAGGTGTGTTGGCCGGACGGATACGAAAAGTTCGCGATACGTGGTGGACCACTGAGGGCCACCAGTTGCGGATACGGCCGGGCGACCACGCCGTCGATCGGGAGGGATGCATGCTTTATTACGCTGGGTTGAAGAAGATTAAGGACGCCGCAACTCGCCGGCGCACATTGAAGGTTGGTCTGTCCCGGAACTGGTGGACAGGTAGTTAAGAGCTACTGTCACTAACGCCTTACCGGAAGGCTTTTCACCGAATGTGCCCGCTGTTCGTCCAGAGTGTTGTAGTACGTATTTTGGGTGGTGCTGAGACTATTGTGACGAAGGTCAGCCTGGAGGTCCTTCATGTCACGATACGGTGCATCAAAGGTTGCGGAGGTGTGACGTAACCAGTGTAGTGAGGCCGAGCGCAGTTGGTCTATTTCGTCGTTGCTCCAGCCTTCCTCGGCCATACGCACCATCGCGCGGTCAAATAGCTCTTGCAGCATCAGGCGGATATGGCGATCAGAAAGCCCGCCGCGTCCCTTTAGGGTGCTGATCAGCGGTGTTTTCTCGTGGGCGGAAGGGAGGGGAGAGAGCTGCAGATGCTGGCGATAGCGTACGAGGTAGTTCTGGATATAGTCATCGCGGATGCTGATCTTGGCGGCCTTGTTGCCTTTGCCCACCACATGAAACCACCAGTTGCCCATGCTATCGCGGCGGATGTCGCCCATAGTGGGCGTCCAGTTGTCACGCCCGACCAAATCGGAGACGCGTAAGTACATAGAGAACAGGGTCGCAACGATGAAAAGCGTGCGTTCGTATGTCGGGTCGGCCACGGCCATTTGCTCGGCAGTCTCAATCACGTAGCTCCACTGCAACGGTGTCAGGGAACGGGACGCCACATCCAAGGTATTGCGTTGCTTGTAGATGGATTTCTGTTTTACCGCTCGGAAGGGGTTCACCTCGGTGAGGCCCTCATCAATGGCGTGCTGGAAGAAGCTGCCGCAGACTGCGAATACCTGAGCCACCGAGCCTTGGGACATGCGGTAGGGACGGGAGGGAAGGGCGGCAACGGCCTCTTCGGCAATCTTGCGTTCGCGCTTGGCCACGGTGTGACTGAAAGGTCGCCATTGCAAATTGACGGTGTAGGTGTCCGTGTCGAGCTTCTTACGACCGCCCACACGCAGGAAGCGGGACTTTACGACCGGACCTATCCAGTCGGCGGGAGGGTTGAGGCAGAACTCCATGAAGGCCTCGGCGTCCCGGCGACGCAGTTCGACAAGGGGCTTGCCAGCCACCAGCAGGGACCAGAGCAGCAGCCGCTCAATGTGGGTTCGATAAGAGTTGAACGTGGCTTCGTTGCCGGCGTAGGACTTCAGAAATCCCCGAACGGCGCGATAGCCTTCGACGGCTTGGAGCTCATCGGTACAACCTTGGAGGAAGTTCCGAACCGCTGGAAGCTCGCCATTGAGGTGAAGAAAGTTAAGTTCGTGGAAGCGATCAAAGGTCTCGAAAAGCGGCTGGGGATGCGGCGACATCAAGTGGCTCAACCTGGGCTAGATCGGTGCTTTAGCGGTAGTATAGAGCAATATCCGGGTCTGGTGATTATCGGATATTACATTTCTCTTTGACCGCAGTTCAGGACGATTATCTCATTCACGGTAATACCTGCCGTAGGTGTAAGCGATACTCGTAATACGTAGATCTTGCTGTAGTTCGGCGGGCTTGCGGGTTTGAGCGCCACTCCTCGCGCCACTGTCTCTCAAAAACCTGAGACTAGATCCAAGTAAAACATTCCAATGCTCACTACTTTCTCCTGCTGAAGTAATATCCGCATGCACTTGCCTGAGCGCTGTTTGGACGATATCTCGAATTTGACGAACAGAAAGCCCCGGACGCCCGTAGTTAGTCTCCAATATGGGTACTCCCTCATCTTTCTCAGGTAACGGCGATAGCCCTCGGCTTTTCCGGTAGCGTTTCAGATAGGGCAGGAACTTTGGGTTGACTGCGAGCCTTTCCGGCAGCGTGCCTGGGGCATCTAGTACCAGCCACCATTTGCCTCCCTCAAGCACGAAACAATCCATACTTGGACAGTATTCGCCTGAATTTGCGAGGTCTGCAGCTCGCAGATACATAAAAACCGTCGCCGCTACTATAAAAAGAGCACGCTCATCTGTGGGCTTGCCTGCTGCGCGGCGCTCTAGAGTCCGTAAAACACGACATAGCTGGTCTGAAGTAAGAAAACTACGAACAGGATAAATCCCACTTTCTGCATTTCCATTGTGCGATCGAGACGCCGCAACAGGATTGAATGCTGCCGCATCTTCTGCATGGAGGAAATTGTAAAAAGAGCTGCAGATGCTGTGTATCTGTCGCAAGGTACCCGTAAACGGTCTATAGGAGTCAGCCTCTGGTTGACTTCGGATGTCGAAAGGTCGCCAGCCTACGTTGAAAGTCCAATTCCCATCATCTTGAATGAATCGGGGAGTAGGCGCAGCACCAACCCAATTCGAAGGTGGCTTTTTGCAGAAAGAGATGAACTGTCCAAATTGATCCCGGTTTAACGTCAACGCCGATTTTTCGGCAAAAAACCAGCTCCAAAGAAGCAAGCGTTCCACAAATGCACGGTAATTACCGAATGTTCCGAGGGTACGATTATGGCGCGCAAGGAAGCGCAGCCCCCATTTAAAATCCGTCTCAACGTCATGTTCAGTCGAGAAACTCTTGAGATAGGCCGCGACACAGGGGTAGCGAGCATAATACTGCTCAAGGTCCAGAACCATGGACTCGGGACCGGCAAAGAGTGGATGCGGGTCTCTGGTGCATACTGACATCGTAGACTCCATCGCCCGGTGGCGAAAATTTGACCTTCGTTCCGTAACCGTAGCAGAGCATCTTTAGTCTTGTTTTTATTTTTTTTAAACAGTCAAAAAAGCTTCAGGAGTCCACTTTTTTGACTGTATATCGATGGGCAGTTAAAGGCCCCCAGGAGGGGATGACTTTCACATCATTGATTTTCCAGTATCTTTTTTCATCAGGTTTTGTCTCTTTTAATGTCAGGAGTGTCGTACGTCAGCTAACTGGAGAATATAAGTCACTGGATAATCAATGACTTATGCATCTAGCATGAGATTTTCTGTGGCCGAAAACGTCAGCTATCGCGAGATTTTCATTGCGAAAATCATCTAAGTGGAGAATTTCCTGAAAGCCGTGTTGGCGGCGGCTACGCAGAGTCTGCCGGATGGACTTTCGCTGAGCGAGAGTGGCCGCGCATTGACAATTTGTCAATACTGGCCAAATGAGGGATGTAGGCCGTTAGCCTTGATGCTAAGGGGCTCTAGAAGGGTGGAATTAGCTCAGTCGAGCCAGAAGTGATGCCCTGCGGGCTGCAATGACTTCAGCGGCTTGTGAAGCGATTCAGCCAGGAATCTAGCTCTTCGGTGCGGCTGTAAAGAACGCCCCCAATGGCGGCCTCGAAAGAGGATTCAGTGAGGCTTGCCAATGCCCGACGAGCAGGAATCCCTGATATCTTCGACCACCGCTTTATTGAGATATGGCTGCTGAGCAGTCGACTAATCTCGCCACCCTGGAAACAAAGTTCACGTTTCCAGCCCAGTGGCTTGATCAGCCCTAGGGAGCAAGCCGTAGTGATTTCTTGCTTGTTCATCCCTGTAATAGCGATGGTGTCCAGTAGCGTGCAGTGAGCAGTCTCCAGCGAAGCGAGATGCTTCGCCATCCAGGCCAACAAACCGTCAACTCCGACAAAAGCCCCATCAAGCAAAGCTTTACGATCTGACTTGGGACGGAATGGAATTTCTTTTAACAGGATGCCGGCCAGTACATGCCCCATATGGCCGCCATGCGCTGATGCGATTCGCGCAGCATGCACCATATCGATGATCTGGCCAGAAGCGACTGTCTCCAGCTGTTCAATCTGCTTGGCCAATGTAACTAGATCAAAACAGGCATCCCGAACAGATCTGTGGCCGATGAGTCCCTGAAGGGAAGACGACTCAATCAACGGCAGGATCTGAGCAGGCTTACATCCCAGGACTTGTGACAGCAACCGATGATCAACTGGCGCCAACAATGTTGGGCTTTCTTCAGTTCGCTCATTGAGCGATCTCCGCCCCGCAGAACAATCGAAATCCCGCAGAGGCCAGGGCAGCGCTAGTTTTTCTTTCAGCGCATAAATCGGCAGGTAAACGGCTGATGCTCCAATGGCAGCAGTGGGTGATCTGTGTGCTCGACAAGCTTCGGCCCATGACTCCATCGCCGTTGAATCATTGAGCAAGGCGTACGCCTGACCCAGAAGCAGAGGCCAGCGAGCGACTTCTGTGGGCGGCCTCTCACGAACAGAAAGATCACTGCTCAGCGGCTCAAGGACGCATTGAAGGGCTAGTAGTGTTGCCGCTGACCGAAAACTGACCCAGTAGAGGCTGTTCTGCCGACTGAAAACTGACCCAGGTGTTCAACTGCTTCTGCTCAATTTTTGAGCAGGAGAACACAGGGTGATCAGTATGGAAATGATGGGCAAAATTCGCCGGATGTATTTCCGCGACAAGCTGTCGCTGCATGAGATAGCCAAGCGCACCGGGTTGGCGCGCAACACGATTCGCAAGTGGGTCAGAGCACCTGAGGCCAAGCCGCCGGTCTACCAACGCCGCGCGATCTTCAACAAACTCAGCCTTTTTCACGCCACGCTGGAGCAGGCGCTAAAAGCCGATTCGCTGCGGCCCAAGCAACAGCGGCGCAGTGCCAAGGCGCTGTTGGCGCAAATCAAAGCCGAAGGTTATGACGGTGGCTACAGCCAGCTCACCGCGTTTATCCGTGCCTGGCGAGGGGGACAGGGCAAGGCGTCGCAGGCCTTTGTGCCGCTGACCTTTGCTCTTGGCGAGGCGTTTCAGTTTGACTGGAGCGAGGAAGGCTTGCTGGTCGGCGGCATTTACCGGCGTATGCAGGTGGCACATCTGAAGCTGTGTGCCAGCCGTGCGTTCTGGCTTGTGGCGTATCCGAGCCAGGGCCATGAGATGTTATTTGACGCCCATACACGCTCGTTCGGCTCCTTGGGCGGCGTGCCGCGCCGGGGCATCTACGACAACATGAAGACCGCCGTCGACAAGGTCAATAAGGGCAAAGGCCGGGCGGTGAATGCGCGCTTTGCGGTGATGTGCGCGCATTACCTGTTCGATCCGGACTTCTGCAACGTCGCCGCTGGTTGGGAAAAGGGCATCGTTGAAAAGAACGTGCAAGACAGCCGCAGGCGTATCTGGCTAGACGCCCAGGACTGCCAGTTTCACTCCTTCGAGGAACTCAATGCCTGGCTGGGCCAGCGCTGCCGCGCGCTTTGGAACGAGCTGACGCACCCTCAATACAGCGGGCTCAGTGTGGCCGAGGTACTGGAGTTGGAGCGCGCCGAACTGATGCCTATGCCCGCGGCCTTCGACGGTTACGTCGAGCGGCCTGCGCGGGTCTCCAGCACCTGCCTGGTTAGTGTCGGGCGCAACCGCTACTCGGTGCCGTGTGAGTACGCGGGTAAGTGGGTCAGCAGCCGTTTGTATCCGACGCGAATCGAGGTGGTGGCTGACGACGCGCTGATCGCCAGCCATGTCCGCTTGCTGGATCGCGACCAGGTCAGCTATGACTGGCAGCACTACCTCCCGCTGATCGAACGCAAGCCCGGTGCGCTGCGCAACGGCGCGCCCTTTGCTGATCTGCCGGCGCCGCTGCGTCAGCTTAAGCACGGTCTGGGGCGTCATGCCGGCGGTGACCGGATCATGGCGCAAGTTCTGGCTGCCGTACCGGTCGCCGGGCTCGATGCGGTGCTGGTGGCTGTTGAGCTGGTACTGGAAAGCGGCAGCCTGAGCGCCGAACACATCCTCAATGTCGTGGCGCGCCTGGCCGCGACCGAACCACCACCCAGCGTCGAAACCCACTTGTCGCTCAAGGAAGCCCCCGTCGCTAACACGGCGCGCTACGACCGCCTGCGTGGCCAGACCGAGGAGATCGGTCATGCGTGATTTGATGGCGGAACTCAAGGAGCTGCGCCTGCACGGCATGGCCACGGCCTGGGCGGAGTTAACTGCACAGGGTGAGTCGAACACAGCCTCGTCCAAGTGGCTGCTCGAACACCTGCTGGAACAAGAGCACACAGATCGCGCCATGCGCTCGGTGAGCCACCAGATGAACATGGCCAAGCTGCCGATGCACCGCGATCTGGCCAGCTTCGATTTCAACGCCTCTAGCGCCGACGCACGCCTGATCAGCGAGCTGGCCAGCCTGGCCTTTACCGACACCGCGCAGAACGTGGTGCTGATCGGTGGGCCAGGCACCGGTAAAACCCACCTAGCCACCGCGCTGGCCGTGTCCGGCATCACCCGGCACGGTAAGCGCGTGCGCTTCTACTCCACGGTCGATCTGGTCAATCTGCTGGAGCGCGAAAAACACGACGGCAAAGCCGGGCGGATCGCCCAGGCACTGCTGCGCATGGATCTGGTCATCCTCGACGAACTGGGTTATCTGCCGTTCAGCCAGGCTGGCGGTGCGTTGCTGTTTCACCTGCTGTCCAAGCTGTACGAACACACCAGCGTGGTGATCACCACCAACCTGAGCTTCGCCGAATGGTCGAGCGTGTTCGGCGACGCCAAGATGACCACCGCCCTGCTGGATCGGCTGACCCACCACTGCCACATCGTCGAAACCGGTAACGAGTCCTATCGCCTGCAACACAGTAGCTTGGCGGCCCAGGCCAAGATCAAATCACGGGAGCGAAAGCGTAAGGGCGGCCAAGAACCGGAGGACGATGAGCCGTTCTGATTTCATGGCGACGACGGCCTGCTACATGGCTGCGTGTGGCAGGTCTTAAACAACTGAACTGGGCTAGCGAAGGAGTGGGGGCAACAGCAGCTGCGCTGGTAGACTTATCCACAGTTGCTGGTAACAAAATCAGCAATCCGCCCTGGGTCAAATTTCAATCGGCAGGGTGGGTCAATTTTCCATCAGCGCCAACATGCATGTGGCTTATCTGGTTATCGATGCGGTCATCGATGTGCCTTGGGCGCGCGAGATGCACAGCAAAGCGCCGGATAATTTCTTCATCCAACCCAAGAGCATCGCCGCTGAAGTCTTTCACTTGGCGCATCAGCCCAAGGATGCCTGGACCTTTATCTCCGAAGTGCGCCCCTACTGCGAAAAATGGTAAGGAGCGTAGGAAAGGCATCGATCGCCAGGATTTGCTTGCCCAAGGGGTGTAAAAGGCGTTTCGGTGCGGCTATCGCCACAAAAAACGGGCTTATGCATCACGCATAAGCCCGTTTTTATTGAAGCGGTTGTACTTAGCCGCGCTGACGCTTAGGCAACACGTCTTTGAGCTTGGCGTGCATGCCGCGCAGGGTTTTCTCGGTGGTGTCCCAGTCGATGCAGGCATCGGTGATGGAGACGCCGTACTTGAGCTGGCTCAGGTCCTTAGGAATCGACTGAGCGCCCCAGCCTAGGTGGCTTTCGACCATCAGGCCGACGATGGATTGGTTGCCTTCCAGAATCTGGTTGGCAACGTTGTCCATGACCAGTGGTTGCAGGGCCGGATCCTTGTTGGAGTTGGCGTGGCTGCAGTCGACCATAATGTTCGGACGGATGCCGGCTTTGGTCAGTTCCTGCTCACACACGGCCACACTCACCGAGTCGTAGTTCGGCTTGCCGTTGCCACCGCGCAGCACCACGTGACCGTAGGCATTGCCTTTGGTGGTGACGATGGAGACGCCACCTTCCTGGTTGATACCAAGGAAACGGTGCGGGCTGGAAACCGACTGCAGGGCGTTGATCGCTACCGTCAGGCCGCCATCAGTACCATTTTTGAAGCCAACCGAGGAGGACAAGCCGGAAGCCATTTCACGGTGGGTTTGCGATTCAGTGGTGCGCGCGCCAATGGCCGACCAGCTGATCAAATCCTGCAGGTACTGCGGGGAGATCGGGTCGAGGGCTTCGGTCGCGGTTGGCAGGCCCATTTCCGCCAGGTCACGCAGCAACTGGCGACCGATATGCAGACCGTCCTGAATCTTGAACGAGTCGTCCATAAATGGATCGTTGATCAGGCCTTTCCAGCCGACGGTGGTACGCGGCTTTTCGAAATACACGCGCATAACCAGATACAGGCTGTCCGACAGCTCAGCAGCCAGCGCCTTGAGGCGCTCGGCATACTCGTGGGCGGCCTTGATGTCGTGAATCGAGCACGGCCCGACCACCACAAACAGGCGGTGATCCTTGCCATCGAGAATATTGCGGATTACCTCACGCCCGCTGGCAACCGTGCGCAGGGCAGCGTCAGTCAGCGGAATTTCACGCTTGAGCTGTGCGGGGGTTATCAGGGTATCGTTGGAGGCAACGTTGAGGTCATCAATCGGTAAATCAGCCATCGTGCTATTCATCAGTAAGAGTCATCAGGTCACGGGTGCCGGCCGCCAGCGATCCCCGTGTGGCGGAGCACAGCAATAGGAGCACTGCGGGGAAGCCGAACCTTAGCGCGTAAAGGCACGGCTCGACAATGGGCTTGGCGGCTTGAGCCGTGCCGATGGTTGGATTGACTAATTCAAACTATCGCGGGAAAACTCGGCAGCGTGCTGGCTGATCCACTCTTGCGCCACGGCCTCAATCGATAAGCTACAGCCCTGCTGCTGCTCACATTGCTTGCGGTAGTGCTCGATGTGGCACACCTGTTCGACCATGCGGGCGCGAAACAAGGTGTCCTCATCAATAAAGGCGATACCCACCAGATAATGCTCACCCTGTTTACGGCACCATGCCACCAGCCCCGGGTAGCGCGCCTGCTCGCCGAACAGCGGGATGCGCATTTCAACAGCCGTGCCGCGGCGAAAAGCACGGCTGGAGTTGCAAGCCACGCCGCCGAGGCTGATATTGTTGAGCCGCTGTTTGGGCACACACGCCTGTTTGCGCAACACCAACTCCACCGGCATATCACTGGGATGACGCAGAAAGTGACGCATCGCTTACGACCTCAGATGCCATCAATTTGATATCAGACATGAGCAGTATAGTGACTGAACTGGAACTCACCGATTTAGATGCGGATCGTCACCTGCTCGACCTGCCCGGCACGTCATTGCTGATATTCACCAGCATAGGTTGTGCCAGTTGCCGTTGGGCGCGCCGTGAATTGGCCAAGCTGGACCTGCCCGTGCAGCGCCTGGCGTGGGTCGATGCGGGCAACAATGGCGGTTTGGTTACGCGTTACGAGGTCTTCCATCTGCCGGCCCTGTTTGCCGTGCGTGATGGCCAATTTTATGGCGCTGTGCAGGCTCGCTTGCTGAGCAGCGAATTAACCCTGGCGCTGGACACTGCCCTGTCGCGCCCCGCTGAGGAGCTTCCCTGATGACTGCAGCACCCCGTATCGGCATTATCGGCTGCGGCGCGATTGGCGGCTTTTATGGCCTGATGCTGGCCCGCGCCGGCTTTGATGTGCATTTTCTGCTGCGCAGTGAATTCACGGCTGTGGCCAGTGAAGGCCTGCGAGTCAACAGTGCTGTGCACGGCTCGCTGCATCTGGATAACGTGCAGGCGTACCCGTCGGTCACCGACATGCCGCCGTGCGACTGGCTGCTAGTCGCCGCCAAAACCACCAGCAACGCCGAACTGGCCCCGCTTATCAGCCAGGCGGCGCCCGGCGCCAAGGTGGTGCTGATGCAAAACGGCCTGGATGTCGAAGACGAACTACGCCCGCTGTTACCCGACTCACTGCACCTGCTCGGCGGCCTTTGCTACATATACGCGCATCGCAGCGCGCCAGGTGTGGTTGAGCATCAGGCCCTGGGCGGCGTCAACCTTGGTTATCACTCAGGCCCGGCGCTGGATACAGAGAGTCGCCAGCTGATCCTTGAGCAAGGCACCGGCTTGTTTCAAACCGCAGGGCTGGCCTCCAAGGCGATGGCCGAGCTGAAGCAGGCGCGCTGGCAGAAGCTGGTGTGGAACGCGCCCTTCAACGGCCTGGCCGTACTGCTGAATAGCGGTACCAGCGCTCTGATGAGCAACGCCGAGAGCCGGGCCCTGATCGCCGCCCTCATGCAAGAGGTGGTAGAAGCTGCCAGCGCCTGTGGCTATCCACTGCCTGCGGAGTTTGCCGGTAAATTGCTGGCGGCCACCGAGCGCACACCGGACTATTTACCGAGCATGTACCACGACTTTGCCCTGCAACGCCCGCTGGAGGTGCACGCTATTTATGCCGTCCCCCTGGCCGCCGCTGCCAAGGTCGATTGCGCCATGCCACGCACCGAGATGCTCTACCAAAGCTTGCGTTATCTCGAACAACGCCAACCGTAAAACGGGAGCAGCCATGAGCAAGGGATTAGGCGACAAACTGGTACTGGCGATTTCCTCGCGGGCGCTTTTCGACCTGCGCGAAAGCCATCACATCTATGAAAGCCAGGGCGTTGCAGCTTATCGCCAATACCAGATTGAGCATGAGGACGAGATCCTCGCCCCTGGTGACGCCTTCCCTCTGGTCGAAAAGCTGTTGGCGCTCAATACCACCCTCAAGCAACAGCGGGTCGAGGTGATTCTGGTGTCGCGCAACAGTGCCGACACTGGGCTGCGGGCATTCAACTCGATCCAACACTATGGCCTGGGCATTTCCCGCGCCGCCTTTGTCGGCGGGCGCAGCCCGGACCCGTATCTCGCAGCATTCGGCTGCCAGCTGTTCCTCTCCACCCATGCTGAGGATGTGCGCAGCGCACTGCGCGCCGGCTTTGGTGCGGCGACCATTCTCTCCGGCGGTGCGCGGCGGGCAGCCAGCAATGAACTGCGCATTGCCTTCGATGGCGACGCGGTGTTGTTTTCTGATGAGTCCGAGCGGGTCTATCAGCAGGGTGGCCTGGAGGCCTTTCAGAGCCACGAACGCCAGTCGGCCCGTGAGCTGCTCGGCGGCGGCCCGTTCAAACCCTTCCTTGCGGCCCTGCATCGCTTGCAACAGGAGTTTCCTGAAGAGCAATGCCCGATTCGGACCGCCTTGGTCACCGCGCGCTCGGCCCCGGCCCATGAACGGGTGATCCGAACCTTGCGCGAGTGGAATATTCGCCTGGATGAATCCTACTTCCTCGGCGGTCTGGAGAAAGCCGCCATTCTGGAAACCTTCGGCGCCGATGTGTTCTTCGACGACCAGGCCGGGCACTGCGAAAAAGCCCGCGAAGTGGTCGCCACCGGGCATGTGCCGCATGGCATCAGCAACGAACCTCAGCCTTAACCCAGCCTTCTAAGCGGGGCACTGCGCCCCGCTGCCCCGCTTGCGGATATAACCATTCGTCCTCAAAACCCTGAGCTTCATTGACCTGCCAATTGCACTGCTAAGCTCAAATCGGGCCCGCCAGTCAGGCAGTCAAGGAGGCCGCATGATCCGTTCGATTCTCTATGCCACCGATCTGGGCCTCTACGCGCCTTATATATTGCAACACGCGCTGGAGCTGACCCGCTCCTTCAATGCCAACCTCTATGTGGTGCACGCTGTGGAGCCCATGGGCCTGTTTGCCGAGTCGGTGTTACAGACGTATCTGGATGAAGAGCGCCTCAAAGAACTGCGTGAAAACGGCCTGAGCACCGTGATGGCCAGCATCGAGCAGCGCGTGCTGGAAGGCTTTCGTGATGAAGTGGGCGAGACCTTGCATGACCTTGACCTGATCAAGGCGGTACGGGTGGTACAGGGTGATCCACCGCTGGTGATACTCGATGCCGCGCAGCAACTTGGCGTCGACCTGCTGGTCTTAGGTAGCCACAGCCACGGCACAGATATGGACATTCCACTGGGCCGTACCGCGTCCCGCCTGGTGCAGTTGGCCGAAGTACCGGTGTACCTGGTGCCGATGCTGCAGCACCGCAACCGAGGTGATCTTTAAAGAAGTGCAGCAGATTTTATTTTTTGGTCTAGTTTTAATGCTTAACTAATCATTATGGTTATATAAACGCCGACGACCTGAGCGGCTGTCTTTCTGCTTTGAGGGAATTTTATGAAGCTTCAGCAATTGCGCTACATCTGGGAAGTCGCGCATCACGACCTCAACGTTTCTGCCACGGCGCAAAGTCTCTACACCTCGCAGCCGGGCATCAGTAAGCAAATCCGCTTACTAGAAGACGAGCTGGGCGTGGAAGTATTCGCCCGCAGCGGTAAACACCTGACCCGCATCACCCCAGCCGGCGAGCGCATCATCAACACCGCCGGTGAGATCCTGCGCAAAGTTGAAAGCATCAAGCAGATTGCCCAGGAATTCTCCAACGAGAAAAAAGGCACCTTGTCGATTGCCACCACCCACACCCAGGCGCGCTACGCCCTGCCGCCGGTGATCAGCGCGTTTATCAAGCAGTACCCGGATGTATCCCTGCACATGCACCAGGGCACGCCGATGCAGATAGCCGAAATGGCCGCCGATGGCACGGTTGATTTCGCCATTGCCACCGAAGGCCTGGAGCTGTTCAACGACCTGATCATGATGCCCTGCTACCGCTGGAACCGCTGCGTGGTGGTGCCGCAGGGTCACCCACTGACCAAACTGCCGAAGCTGACCCTGGAAGCCCTGGCTGAGTATTCCATCGTCACCTACGTATTCGGTTTTACCGGCCGCTCCAAACTCGATGAAGCCTTCAGCCATCGCGGCCTGACGCCAAAAGTGGTGTTCACTGCCGCCGATGCCGACGTGATCAAGACCTATGTACGCCTGGGCCTCGGAGTCGGCATCGTGGCCAAGATGGCCGTCGATGCCACCCTTGATCCGGACTTGGTGGTGCTAGATGCCGGCGAGCTGTTTGAATCCAGCGTGACCAAAATCGGCTTCCGCCGTGGCACCTTCCTGCGTGGTTTTATGTGCGACTTTATCGAGAAGTTCGCCCCACACCTGACCCGCGATGTCATGGCCAAAGCCGTGCAATGCCACGGCAAGGCCGAGCTGGAAGAACTGTTTGAAG
Organism: Pseudomonas spirodelae; assembly: GCF_034653255.1. Classification (NCBI taxonomy): domain Bacteria; kingdom Pseudomonadati; phylum Pseudomonadota; class Gammaproteobacteria; order Pseudomonadales; family Pseudomonadaceae; genus Pseudomonas; species Pseudomonas spirodelae. The sequence continues at coordinate 55,197 of NZ_JAYEET010000001.1, forward strand.
GCGTTGAACTGCCGCTGCACTAATCTCGCTTCAACAAAAAGCCGGTCACATGACCGGCTTTTTATTGCCCGCTATAAGCGGCCGCTCACTCGCCGCGCTGCAGTTCCTTGCCATGGGCGAAGTTCACCCACCAGCCAAACGCGGCGGCGGTAAAGAACATGATGATGCTGTAGATCGCTGCTGGGATGGACATGGTCGGGTTGTTCAGCAGCATCGGGCTGAGCGCCAGGGCAATCGCCAAGGTGCCGTTGTGGATGCCAATTTCCATGCCGATGGCAATCGACTGGCGCAAGCTCAGCTTCAACAAGCGCGGCACCCAATAGCCCACCGCCAGGCTGATCAAATTGAAGGCCAGCGCCGCGCCGCCCACCAAGGGCGCGTAGTCAACGAACGTCTGCCAATCCTTGACCACAGCCAGCAGGATGATGATCAGCAAAAACAGCGCGGAGATGATTTTTACCGGCTTTTCCATGCGTGCGGCAAAGCCTTCGAAACGGCTGCGAATCCACATGCCGATGGCCACCGGACCGAGCACGATGGCAAACACCTGGACCACTTTGGTGAACTGCAACGGCAACGCCTGATCACCGTCCATAAAGTAGGCCAGCGACAGGTTAACGATCAGCGGCATGGTCAGCACCGCGATCACCGAATTTACCGCCGTCAGGGTGATATTCAGCGCCACATCACCGTGGGCCAAATGGCTGTAGAGATTCGCCGTGGTACCGCCTGGCGAGGCGGCCAACAGCATCAGGCCAACGGCCAGCGCGGGTTCCAGGCCAAACGCCTTGGCCAGAAAAAAGCACACCAGCGGCAGCAGCACCAGCTGGCAGCTCAGGCCGATCAGCACAGGCTTGGGCAGTTTCACCACGCGGGCGAAATCCGCCAGGGTCAACGACAAGCCCAGGCCGAGCATGATGATGCCCAGGGCAACGGGAAGAAACAGGGTCAGTAACGGATCAGCAGTCATTATTGTTCTACTCCGGGATCGGGACAGCGCAACGATTCTGGCGAGCGCATGACGATGCTCGCAGTGACTTTAGCGGCCAATCAGCCGACCGGGGAACCCTATATGCAAAAAGGCGCCATAAAGGCACCTTTTTTATCGCCGCATCTGCAAATCAGATCGCCGTTGCACCACCATCCACTGCCAGCGCATGGCCGGTGGTGAAGGCTGCGTTATCGCAACACAGGTAAAGCACGGCGGTGGCAATCTCTTCGACCTTACCGATGCGCCCGACCGGGTGCATGGCCGCTGCGAATTCACCCTTCTTCGGGTCGGCTTCATAGGCGCGGCGGAACATGTCGGTGTCGATAACCGCTGGGCAAACGGCGTTGATGCGGACTTTCTTCTTCGCATATTCAACCGCAGCGGACTTGGTCAGGCCAATGACTGCATGCTTGGACGCCGAGTAAATACTCATCTTTGGCGCCGCCCCCAGGCCAGCCACCGACGCCGTGTTGACGATGGCGCCTCCGCCCTGGGCCAGCAGCAACGGAATCTGGTGCTTCATGCACAGCCACACGCCTTTGACGTTAACGCCCATGATGGCGTCGAATTCGCTTTCGCTGCCTTCGGCCAGCTTGCCTTTCTCGATTTCAATGCCGGCGTTGTTGAAGGCATAGTCCAGGCGCCCATAAGCCCCCAGCGTGCGTTCCATAAGCACCTGGACCTCGGCGTCGCGGGTCACGTCACAGCGTACAAACAGCGCATCGCCGCCAGCCTCACGGATCAATGCAACCGTGCCCTCTCCGCCTGCCACATCAACATCGGACACCACCACTTGCAGACCTTCGTTGGCGAATGCCAGTGCGGTAGCACGGCCAATACCAGCAGCACCACCGGTGACCAGGGCAACCCGGCCGGAAAAGCTCAAGCTCATCTGCGTGTCCTCGCAAGGAATAAAAAACTGCGCCGAGTCTAATCAGCTGCCCACGCCCACGGCAGCACTATCAAACTAGCGGTGAAGGCTTCATCCAAATGAGTGATTAACACCCCACGCCACCTATCACTCGAATGGATAAACAACCATTCGTTGCCTGGGCAAATCTTGCTCATCGCGGTCGTACGGGCTATCAACAGTCTTTCCGCTCAGTGAGTACCCGCCATGACTGCCCCACTCAATCGTCAGTTCCTGCTTGCCCAACGCCCCGTTGGCCTGCCCAGCCGCGAAACCTTCAGTTATGTAGAAACCAGCGTCGGCGAACCCGGCCCCGGACAAATTCTGGTGAAAAACGCCTACCTGTCGCTGGATCCGGCCATGCGTGGCTGGATGAATGATGCCAAATCCTATATTCCACCCGTCGGTATTGGCGAAGTCATGCGCGCCCTCGGCGTGGGTGAAGTTGTCGCCTCGCAGCACCCGGGCTTTGCCGTGGGTGACCATGTCAACGGCGCACTCGGTGTGCAGGATTACTTCCTCGGTGAGCCCAAGGGCTTCTACAAGGTCGACCCCAAGCGCGCGCCCTTGCCACTGTACCTGTCGGCGCTGGGCATGACGGGCATGACCGCCTATTTCGCCCTGCTCGATGTGGGCGCGCCGAAGGCCGGTGAAACTGTAGTGATCTCCGGTGCAGCCGGCGCCGTGGGCAGCGTGGCCGGGCAAATCGCCAAGCTCAAAGGTTGCCGCGTCGTCGGCATTGCTGGTGGCGCCGACAAGTGCAAATTTCTGATCGATGAGTTGGGCTTCGATGGCGCCATCGATTACAAAAATGAAGAGGTGATCGCCGGCCTCAAGCGCGAATGCCCGAAAGGCGTGGACGTGTATTTCGACAACGTCGGCGGCGACATTCTCGATGCAGTGCTTACCCGCCTGGCCTTCAAGGCGCGAGTAATCATTTGTGGCGCGATCAGCCAGTACAACAACAAGCAGGCGGTCAAAGGCCCGGCCAATTACCTCAACCTGCTGGTCAACAGCGCGCGCATGGAAGGCATGGTGGTGATGACCTATGCCCCACGCTTTGCCGAAGCGGCGGCGGAGATGGGCGGCTGGCTGGCCAGCGGCCAATTGAAGTCCAAGGAAGACATTGTCAGCGGTCTGCAAACCTTCCCGGAAACCCTGCTCAAGCTGTTTAGCGGCGAGAACTTCGGCAAGCTGGTGTTGAAAGTCGACTAACTGGCCGGCTTAAACAGCAAGGACTTTAGCCGTGCCCCCACAAGGTCGCGACTAAAGCCTTTGCATCAATTAGGCGCCGCAATGTCTGCGCCTAACCCGCCCTACCGGGTTAAGCCCGGTGACGACGCACTTCAATAATGTTTGGCAGGCGCGAGATACGTCCCAGTAGCCGCCCCAATGCATCCAACCCCGGAATTTCAACCGTGATGGACATCGAAGCGGTGTTGTCCTCTTTGTTCGAGCGGGTATTAAGCGCCAGCACATTGAGCTTTTCGTTGAGCAGCATCTGAGTCACGTCACGCAGTAGACCGGCGCGGTCATAGGCGCGAATGATGATGTCCACCGGGTAGGTTTGTACCGGCACCGGCCCCCAACCAACCTGGATGATCCGCTCCGGCTCACGCCCGGCCAGTTGCAGCACCGAGGCACAATCCTGGCGGTGGATACTCACCCCACGACCGAGGGTGATATAGCCGACAATTGGATCGCCGGGCAGCGGCTGGCAGCAACCCGCCATCTGCGTAAGCAGATTACCCACGCCCTGAATCTGGATATCACCACGCTTGCCGGGTTTGAAACCCAACGCCTTACGCGGGATCAGCTCTAACTGCTCGTTGACCCGATCGGGTTCAACCAGTTGCTGCGCCAGGTTGACCAATTGCGCCAGGCGCAAATCGCCCGCACCGAGCGACGCGAAAAGATCCTCACTGGTCTTCATATTGGCCTTGTCCGCCAATTTTTCGAAGTCTACGTGCGGCAGCGCCAGGCGCAGCAGTTCGCGCTCGAGCTGGGTTTTACCCGCCGCCACGTTCTGATCACGGTCTTGCAGTTTGAACCAGTGAACAATCTTCGCCCGCGCCCGCGAGGTGGTGATGTAACCGAGGTTGGAGTTCAACCAGTCGCGGCTCGGCGTGCCGTGCTTACTGGTGATGATCTCCACCTGCTCGCCGGTTTGCAGGCTGTAGTTGAGCGGCACAATGCGCCCGTTAATCTTCGCACCGCGGCAGTTATGGCCGATTTCGGTGTGCACCCGATAGGCAAAATCCAACGGCGTCGCGCCCTTGGGCAGGTCGATGGCGTGACCGTCCGGGGTGAACACGTAAACCCGGTCCGGCTCGATATCCACCCGCAGCTGTTCAGCCAGACCGCCGATATCGCCGAGTTCCTCATGCCATTCGAGCACCTGACGCAGCCAGGAAATCTTCTCCTCGTAATGGTTGGAGCCGGCCTTAACGTCAGTGCCCTTGTAGCGCCAGTGCGCGCACACCCCCAGCTCGGCTTCCTCGTGCATGGCCTGGGTGCGGATCTGCACCTCCAGCACCTTGCCCTCTGGGCCAAGCACGGCCGTGTGCAGCGAGCGGTAGCCGTTCTCTTTGGGGTTGGCGATGTAGTCGTCAAATTCCTTGGGAATATGCCGCCACAAGGTGTGCACGATACCCAGCGCGGTGTAGCAATCACGCACTTCAGGCACCAGCACCCGCACTGCGCGCACGTCATAAATCTGGTTGAACTGCAGCCCTTTGCGCTGCATTTTCCGCCAGATCGAATAAATATGTTTCACCCGGCCACTGATGTCGGCCTTGATTCCGGTGGTATCCAGCTCGCCACGCAGCTGGCCCATCACTTCATTGATGTAGTGCTCGCGGTCTAGGCGGCGCTCGTGCAGCAGCTTGGCGATCTGCTTGTACTGCTCGGGTTCCAGGTAGCGGAATGACAGGTCTTCGAGCTCCCACTTGATATGCCCGATACCTAAACGGTGGGCCAGGGGGGCGTAAATGTCGAAGACCTCGCGGGCCACACGCTGACGCTTCTCGTCGTCGGCCTCTTTCACCGCACGGATCGCGCAGGTGCGCTCGGCGAGTTTGATCAGCGCCACGCGCACATCATCAACCATCGCCACGAGCATCTTGCGCAGGTTTTCCACCTGGCCCTGGGAGCCCAGCACCAGGGAGTCACGCGGGTTCATCGAGGCGCTGATAGCAGCCATGCGCAGCACGCCTTCGACCAGCTTGGCCACCACCGGGCCGAAACGCTGATGGACCAGCGCTAACGGCACCTTGCCCTCACGCACGCAGCGGTAAATCACGGCAGCGACCAGGGAGTCCTGGTCGAGTTTGAGATCGGCGAGAATTTCGGCGATCTCCAGGCCGGCGCGGAAGCTCGACGCGCCCTCCGTCCATAAATTCTTCGCAGCATTGGCCTGCTGCTCAGCCGCGCGGGCGAACTCACACGCCTCACGCAGGGCGTCGCGATCCAACGCGGGGTCGACACTCAGTACATGTTCGAGCCATACCTCAAGATTGATACTGCCGTCATCGTTGATCGGCTGATGCGCTCTGACCTGAACCATCTTGCTTACCTTCCCTACAGTGCGTGATGTGCACACCGAACAGTCGCCAGCCTTCTATGGGCTGGTCGGTTTAACCACTTAAGGCGCAATCCCTGTGCACCCCTGCTGCATCGAAAGCGGTAAAGGCCATTGGGCCTATCACCCTCTCTCGCTGCGTCTATCTACGGCTTAACAAACAGTGCCATGGCTTCAACATGGGCGGTTTGCGGAAACATATCGAGGACACCGACCCGTTCGAGCTGATAGCCCTGCGCCAGTAATTCAGCGCTGTCACGGGCCAAGGTCGCCGGGTTACACGATACATACAACACCCGTTTAGCGCCCAGCGCGGCTATCTGCTTAACCACCTGTAACGCCCCATCGCGCGGAGGGTCCAGCAGCACGGCGGCGAACCCGCCCTGCGCCCAGCTAGCCTCGGCCAGCGGGTTGGACAGGTCGGCCTGGAAAAAGTGCGCGTTGCCCAGGTTATTCCTTTGGGCATTCAACGCGGCGCGCTCAACCATGGTCTGCACGCCCTCTACCGCCACCAGTTCACGCACCCGCTGGGCCAGCGGCAAGGCGAAATTACCCAGCCCGCAAAAAAGATCCAGCACCCGCTCATCGGCCTGCGGCGCGAGCCATTCCAGCGCCTGCGCAACCATGGCGTCGTTAACCGGCTGATTGACCTGCACAAAGTCCCCAGGCCGATAGGCCAGGTTGAGGTCGTAAGCGTCCAGGCGATAACTCAGTTGCTCCTGAGGATCCAACGGCTGCGGCTCTGCACTGCCCTGTAACCACAGCTGAGCCGCCTGCGCGGTGCAAAATGCCTGTAAGCGGTCGAGGTCAGCTTCACTCAGCGCTGCGGTATGCCGCACCAGCACAGCACTGCTGCTGCCACTGAACAACTCAACATGACCAATCGCCTGGGGTTTATCCAATTCACGCAATACCTGAGGTAACGCGCGCATGATCGGTTGCAAAGGCTGTACCAGTACCGGGCAGTCACTAATCGCGATGATGTCCTGACTGGCTGCGGCGCGGAAACCAACGTCCAAACGCTTAGCCTTGTTGTCCCAACGCACGGCAATCCGCGCGCGGCGGCGATACGCCAGCTCAGGACCGACCAGCGGGGCGGACCATTCACGCGGCTCAAGGTTGGCCAGACGACTCAGCTGCTCGGCGAGCATGCGCTGTTTCAGGGCAAGCTGATCGGCATGGGGCATATGCTGCACGCTGCAGCCGCCACAGACCTTGGCATGGGCGCAGGCCTCGCTGCGCCGCTTGGCGCTGGCGCTGAGAATCCGCTCAGTGCGTGCCTCAACCACCTTACCGTGGGCACCCAACACACGCGCCTCAATCTGCTCACCGGCCAACGCGCCGCTGACAAACCAGGTGCGGCCCTCGACAAAGCCGATACCACGGCCATCGTTAGCCAGGCGCTCGATGGCCAGCTTCTGTTTCTTGCCCACCGGCACCTGCGGCGCACGGGAACCACCGCTGGGTTGAAAGCGTAGACCGCCGTCTTTCTTAGCCATCAGTTACTCGGTTCGGCGTAAATGCCACTGGACAGGTAACGGTCACCACGGTCGCAGATAATTGCCACCATCACCGCATTCTCGACTTCTTGCGACAAGCGCAGCATGGCCGCCACCGAACCGCCGGAAGATACTCCGCAGAAGATGCCTTCTTCGCGCGCCAGCCGGCGCATCACGTCTTCGGCCTCCTGCTGGCCCATGTCGATAATGCGATCAACCCGCTCAGCCTGATAAATACTCGGCAGATACTCCTGCGGCCAGCGGCGGATACCCGGAATCGACGCGCCTTCCATCGGCTGCAGGCCGACGATCTGCACCTCAGGCTTCTGTTCTTTCAAGAAGCGCGACACCCCCATGATGGTGCCGGTGGTGCCCATGGAGCTGATGAAATGGGTGATCTGCCCGCCCGTTTGCTGCCAGATTTCCGGGCCAGTGCTGGTGTAGTGGGCAATCGGGTTATCGCCATTGGCGAACTGATCGAGCACCTTACCCTTGCCCTCGGCCTGCATCTGCAAGGCCAGATCGCGGGCCTCTTCCATACCACTGACCAGAATCAACTGCGCGCCATAGGCCGTCATCGCCGCCTTGCGTTCGGCGGTGGAGTTGTCCGGCATGATCAGCACCATCCGGTAACCCTTGATCGCCGCGGCCATGGCCAGGGCAATGCCGGTATTGCCACTGGTGGCTTCGATCAGCACATCACCGGGGGTGATATCACCACGCTGCTCGGCGCGGCTAATCATCGACAAGGCCGGGCGGTCTTTTACCGAGCCCGCCGGATTGTTGCCTTCAAGTTTCAGCAGCAAGGTATTGCTGGTGTTACCCGGCAAACGTTGCAGGCGAACCAGTGGGGTGTTGCCGACGCAATCGGCGATGGTTGGGTAATGCAGGCTCATGGCGAACAAGATGATCCAGAAGCGAAGAAGGTCCTCATGATACCGGCAAACCATCCTCGGCTATATAACCGACCCGCTTTGCACGACAGCATTTGCCATGAGAGCGGGCGCAACCGCTAAACTGCCGCGACGTCAGTACAGGAGGCAGCGCGTGATAACGGATTTAGGCATCAAAGGCCGGGTGCTCATGCTCACCCTACTGCCCACCAGCCTGTTGGCACTGGTGCTCGGCGGCTATTTCACCTGGATGCAGTTGTCCGGTTTGCAGGAGCAGTTGCTGCAGCGCGGGCAGATGATCATCGAGCAACTCGCGCCCCTCGCCGCCCCCGCCCTGCAAAGCGGCGACGCCGAGCTGCTGCAGCGCATCGCCAGCCAGGCACTCGAACAGCCTGACGTGCGCGCCGTAAGCTTCCTCAGCGCCGATCGTAACGCCCTCGCCCATGCGGGACCGCGCATGCTCAACCCCTCGCCAGCGACGGGTAAGCAACAACTTGCACAAAACAGCAACCAGAACGCGACACGCTTTCTTCTGCCGGTGTATGAGCAGCACCTGAGCCTGACTGGCAAGGCCGCCAGCAACCTTGGCACCCAGTTGCTCGGCTGGGTCGAGCTGGAACTCTCGCATCACAGCACCCTGATCATCGGCTACCGCAGCCTGCTCGCCAGCCTGCTGTTGATTGCCGCCGGCCTGATGGTCACCGCCCTGCTTGCCGTGCGCATGAGCCACACCATCAACGAACCACTGCGGCGGATCAAACACGGCGTCGCCCAGCTCAAGGACGGCCGCCTGGAAACCCGTTTGCCGCCACTCGGCAGCCATGAACTGGACGAGCTGGCGTCGGGCATCAACCGCATGGCCGAATCCCTGCAGAACGCCCAGGAAGAACTGCAACACAGTGTCGACCAGGCCACCGAGGATGTGCGGCAGAACCTGGAAACCATCGAAATTCAGAACATCGAATTGGACTTAGCGCGCAAAGAGGCCCTGGAGGCCAGCCGGATCAAATCTGAATTCCTGGCCAACATGAGCCATGAAATCCGCACACCGCTTAACGGCATCCTCGGCTTCACCAACCTGCTGCAAAAAAGCGAGCTGACCCCGCGCCAGCAGGACTACCTGGGCACCATCGAAAAATCCGCCGACAGCCTGCTGGCAATCATCAACGAGATCCTCGATTTCTCTAAAATCGAGGCCGGCAAGCTGGTCCTGGAAAATATCCCGTTCAACCTGCGTGATCTGCTCCAGGAAAGCCTGACCATTCTCGCCCCCGCCGCCCACGCCAAGCAGCTGGAGTTGCTCAGCCTGGTCTATCGCGACACGCCGCTGTCGCTAATCGGCGACCCGCTGCGGCTCAAGCAGGTGCTGACCAACCTGGTGAGCAACGCGATCAAATTCACCCGCGCCGGCAGCATTGTGATCCGCGCCATGCTCGAAGACGAAAGCGCCGACCGTGCCCAGCTGCGCATCAGCGTGCAGGACACCGGCATCGGCCTCTCCGATGACGACTTGCGTGAATTGTTCCAGGCGTTCAGCCAGGCCGACAATTCACTCAGTCGCCAGGCCGGTGGCACAGGCTTGGGCCTGGTGATTTCCAAACGTCTAATCGAGCAAATGGGCGGTGAGATCGGTGTCGACAGCACCCCCGAGGAAGGCTCCGAATTCTGGATCACCCTAAGCCTGCCCATGGCCCGTGATGATGCCGAAGACCAGCCTCGTCCACCGCTGCTCGGGCACCGCGTGGCCGCACTGGAAAGCCACGACCTGGCCCGCCAGGCCCTGCAGCATCAGCTGGAAGACTGTGGCCTGCAGGTCAGTAGTTTTGACAGCCTCGACAGCTTGCTCAGCGCGGTGGCCGAAGCCCGACATAGCGCTCAACCGATTGAGTTGGCGGTGCTCGGCGTCAGTACTCAGACCCTGCCGCCAGAGCGCCTTGACCAGCGTATCTGGGAGCTTGAGCGACTGGCCTGCAAAACCTTGCTGCTCTGCCCGACCACTGAGCAGTCGCTCTACCACAGCTTTTTGCCGGATGCGTACAGCCAGCTGCAAGCTAAACCCGCCTGCACACGCAAGCTGCAACGCGGCCTGACCGAGCTGATTAGCCCGAGGCAGAACCGTACTGACTACAAACATACTGCGCCCAGTCGACCGCCACTGATTCTCTGCGTCGACGACAACCCAGCGAACCTGCTGCTGGTGCAAACCCTGCTGGACGATATGGGCGCGCAGGTCAGCATCGCCAACAGCGGCTATGAAGCCGTGGAAAAAGCCGCTGAACAGACCTTCGACCTGATTTTTATGGACGTACAAATGCCCGGCATGGACGGCCGCCAGGCCACCGAAGCAATTCGCCTGCAAGAAAACGAGCGCGGCCAGCCCCCGGTCGTGATTGTCGCGCTGACCGCCCACGCCCTGGCCAACGAAAAGCGTGCCCTGCTGCAAAGCGGGCTAGATGACTACCTGACCAAACCCATCAGTGAACGCCAATTAGCCCAGGTGGTGCTCAAATGGACCGGCCTGGCCCTGCGCAGCCAGAGCAGCGAGCACAGCGAAATCAGTGCGACACATAACAACCTCAGCGTACTGGATGCCGAAGAAGGCCTGCGCCTGGCTGCTGGTAAAGCAGATCTGGCCGCCGACATGCTGAGCATGCTGCTGGCAGGGTTGCCGGGTGATCGCCAAGCCATTCGCCAAGCCCGCGACAGCGGCGAACGCAACAGTTTGATTGAGCGCGTACACCGCCTGCACGGGGCCACTCGCTATTGCGGCGTGCCGCAACTGCGCGCCGCCTGCCAACGCAGTGAAACACTACTGAAACAGAACGATCCAGCCGCCCAACAAGCGCTGGATCAACTGGAGGCCGCCATCGACCGGCTGGCTCAGCATTCACAGCTCAGCGCCTGAATCAGGCAGATCCAATCCACAAGCCGAGGAACTCCATGCGCATCATTCTGTTTAGCAGCAAGCCCTATGACCAACAGAGCTTTGACGCCGCGGGATTCCCTGCCGACTGGCAATTGAGCTTTCAGGAAGCCCATCTGCGTCAGGACAGCGCTGGTCTGGCCGCCGGTTACGAGGTGGTGTGCGCCTTTATCAATGACGACCTCAGTGCTGAGGTATTGCAGCAACTCGCGGCAGGCGGCACCCGGCTAATTGCCCTGCGCTCGGCCGGCTACAACCATGTTGACCTACACGCCGCACACGCCCTCGGCCTCGCCGTGGTACGGGTGCCTGCCTACTCACCGCATGCCGTTGCCGAGCATGCGCTGGCATTGATCATGACCCTCAACCGCCGCACACACCGCGCCTTCAACCGTACCCGCGAAGGTGACTTCTCCCTGCACGGGCTAACCGGCTTCGACTTGCATGGCAAACACGTTGGCATCATCGGCGCTGGGCAAATAGGCCTGAGCTTTGCGCGGATCATGGCCGGCTTCGGCTGCTCCCTATTGATCCATGACCCGTACCCGATTGCCGACCTACCCGCTGGCGCGCGGCAAGTCGAATTGGAGCAACTGCTCGAAGACAGCGACATCATCAGCCTGCACTGCCCGCTCAACACCGCCACTCACCACCTGATCGACGCCGCGCGCTTACAACAAATGAAGCCTGGCGCCATGTTGATCAATACCGGGCGCGGGGCCTTGATCGATACACCAGCCTTGATTGGCGCGCTGAAAAGCGGGCAACTGGGCTATCTGGGCCTGGATGTCTATGAAGAAGAGGCCGAGCTGTTCTTTGAGGATCACTCGCAGCAACCGCTGCAGGATGATGTATTGGCGCGCCTGCTGAGTTTCCCCAATGTGCTGATTACCGCGCATCAGGCTTTTCTCACCCACGAAGCGTTGGCGGCGATTGCCGGCACCACCCGCGACAATATCGCCGCCTGGCTGAGCGGAGCGCCAATCAATCAGCTACTTCCTGCCGCGTGATAGCATCGCGCATACATTTGGAGGATCCATGGCTGAACACGATTTTCGCTACAACTTGCTCAACCCCGAGCACACCCTGATCGAATGCCGCGCACTGGCACCCGGCCGCTATCAGGTCACCGGCAATGGCGGCTCGATCCAGAGCGGCGACACCCTGCTGGTCACCCTCAAAGGCAGCCGCGAGCTGTCCATGCGCCTGCACGCTGACAAGGTTCGCCACCTGATCAACCCACGCGGCCAGTGGGTGGCCGTGGCCACCGGCCCGGCTTTCGGCGAGCTGGCCATCTTCAATTGGCAGGTCAATTGCGACAGCTGCAATGCACAACTGGATTTCGAGTTCGCGGTCGATGCCACGCTCGGCAAAAAAGCCCAGGCGCCCGCCGCCGAAGCACGGATCAAAGAGCTCGGTTGGCTGTCGAAGAACGCCAAGCACCTATGTCCGAAGTGCATCAACAAGGAGGCTTCATGAACCGCACACTAGCCATTAGCCTACTGGCTGCAAGCCTTGCAGGCTGCGCCACATCCGCGCCGCAACTGGAAACCGAACAGACCTACCAAGTGGAATGGATCGGCGAACGCCCGCTGATCGACAACAGCCACTTAACCATCACCCTGGGTGATGATGGACGCGCCTACGGTAACGCCGGCTGCAACCACTGGTTTGCTGGCTACACGCTACAAGGCGATAAGCTCAGCTTCAGTGCTGCCGGCAGCACGCGCAAAATGTGCGCGCCGGCCCTGATGGAGCAGGAAGCGCGCTTTCTCGAGAGCCTGAGCACGGTGCAGCGCTGGGACTTCTCGCCCACTGAGCAGCTGCGTCTCTGGCCCGCACAAGGCAAGCCACTGCGCCTCTGGCCGGAAAGTAACTAAGCACACACCCGAAGGGTCGCTGCCATCCATGGCAGGCCATAAAAAGGGAGCCCTAGGGCTCCCTTTTTCGTTGCGGCTAAAACTCAGTGGATGATCTGGCTGAGGAACAGCTTGGTGCGCTCGTTCTGCGGGTTGGTGAAGAAGGCGTTGGGCTCGTTTTGTTCAACGATCTCGCCTTTGTCGAGGAATATCACGCGGTTCGCCACGGTGCGGGCAAAGCCCATTTCGTGGGTGACACAGAGCATGGTCATGCCGTCTTCTGCCAGGCCGACCATGGTGTCGAGGACTTCTTTAACCATTTCTGGATCAAGGGCAGAGGTCGGCTCGTCGAACAACATGATCTTCGGTTTCATGCACAGTGCACGGGCAATCGCCACGCGCTGCTGCTGACCACCGGAGAGTTGCCCTGGGTACTTGTGCGCCTGCTCCGGAATGCGCACGCGCTCCAGGTAGTGCATGGCCACTTCTTCAGCTTCGCGCTTGGGCATCTTGCGCACCCACATAGGTGCCAGGGTGCAGTTCTGCAGCACGGTTAGGTGCGGGAACAGGTTGAAGTGCTGGAACACCATGCCCACTTCACGGCGCACCGCTTCGATGTGCTTGAGGTCGTGAGTCAACTCTGTGCCATCGATGATGATGCGACCCTGCTGATGCTCTTCCAAACGATTGAGGCAGCGAATCGCGGTCGATTTGCCAGAACCGGACGGGCCACACAGGACGATGCGCTCGCCCTGCTGCACGCTCAGGTTGATGTCCTTAAGCACATGGAACTGGCCGTACCACTTGTGTACACCCTCCATGAGGATCATCGGCTCAGCGCTGGTTTGTTTAATTGCTTCAGGCATTGAAAGGTCTCCTAACGCTTATGGCCGGTGTCCAGCTTGCGCTCCAGGTGTTGGGAGTAGCGGGACATACCAAAACAGAAAATCCAGAAAATTAGCGCTGCAAACACATAGCCTTCAGTGGCCATGCCCAGCCAAGCCGGATCGGTGGTGGCTTGCTTGATGCTGTTGAGCAAATCGAACAGACCGATGATGATCACCAGGCTGGTGTCCTTGAACAGCGCAATAAAGGTGTTAACGATGCCAGGGATCACCAGCTTCAAGGCTTGCGGCAGAATCACCAGGCCCATCATCCGCCAGTAGCCCAGGCCCATGGCCGCAGCGGCCTCGTATTGGCCCTTGGGAATCGCCTGCAGACCACCGCGCACCACTTCGGCGATGTAGGCCGACTGGAACAGAATCACCCCGATCAATGCCCTCATCAGCTTGTCGAAGCTCAAGCCCTCAGGCAGGAACAGCGGCAGCATCACCGAAGACATAAACAGCACGGTAATCAACGGTACGCCGCGCCAAAACTCGATAAAGGTTACGCAGATAACCCGGATGGCCGGCATATCCGAACGTCGCCCCAGCGCCAGCACGATGCCCAGCGGCAAGGCACCGGCAATACCCACAGCGGCAATCACCAGGGTCAACATCAAGCCACCCCAGCGGCTGGTCGACACCGTCGACAGGCCGAAAAAGCCGCCGTGCAGCAACCAATAAGCCAGCAGCGGATAGACCACCAGGAAAACCAGGCCGTAGATGGCTTTGCGTGGCATTTGTGGAATGAACAGCGGTGCGGCACCAATCACCGCCAACCACAGGGTCAGGTCAACGCGCCAGCGCAGTTCGGTCGGGTAAAAGCCGTACATAAACTGGCCGAAGCGCTGCTGCACAAACACCCAGCAGGCACCGCCGCTGGTGCAATCGGCGCGGGTAGTACCGGTCCAGTCAGCATCGATCAAGGCCCACTGAATCAGCGGCGGAATAATCAACCAGACCAGATAAACCGCGAACAGCGTCAGCAGCGTATTGAACCAGCTGGAAAACAGGTTGGCGCGCAGCCAACCGACCACACCAACGCTGAGCGCGGGTGGCGGTAGATCAGGTTTGAAGGTATGGGTTTGCATGGCTGCTCCTTACCGCTCGATCAGCGCAATGCGCTTGTTGTACCAGTTCATCAGCATGGAAATGCTGATACTGATTGCCAGGTACACGCTCATGGTGATGGCAATCACCTCAATAGCCTGACCGGTCTGGTTGAGTACCGTTCCGGCAAACAGCGAGACCATGTCCGGATAACCGATACCGGCGGCCAGCGAGGAGTTCTTCGCCAGGTTCAGGTACTGGCTGGTGAGCGGCGGAATGATCACGCGCAGCGCCTGCGGAATGATCACCAGACGCAAGGTCTTGCCGGCAGGCAGGCCCAGGGAGCGGGCGGCTTCAGTTTGCCCGTGGCTGACCGCCATGATCCCGGAACGTACGTTCTCGGCGATAAAGGCAGCGGTGTAGATGGTCAACGCCAGGGTCAGCGCCATCAGTTCTGGGATCAGCACCCAGCCACCACGGAAGTTGAAACCGCTCAGCTCCGGCACACTCCACTGCAGCGGGTTACCGCCCAGCAGGATGGCCAGCCCTGGCAAGCCGATCAACAGTGGAATCACCCCCAGCGACACCGGAAACAGCTTGCCGGTGGCCTCAAAACGCGCCTTCGACCAACGCGACAACAGCACCACACCGATGATCGCGATAATCACCGCACCCGCAAACAGACCGAAGTTGTCTGCAGGGCTTGGCGCCGGCATATACAAGCCACGGCTGTTGAGGAAAAACGTCTCACCCACGCCCATGCTTTGCCGCGGCCCCGGTAGGGCGAGCATCACGGCGAAGTACCAGAAGAAGATTTGCAGCAGCGGCGGGATGTTACGGAAGATCTCGATGTACACGGTTGCCAGCTTGCTGATCAACCAGTTCGGCGACAGACGCGCCACACCCAATAGGAAACCCAACAGCGTCGCCAGGACAATACCAATCACCGACACCAACAAGGTGTTGAGAAGGCCCACCACGAAAACACGCCCATAGGAGTTGCTTTCGTCGTAGTCGATCAGGTGTTGGGCAATACCGAAGCCGGCACTGTTATTGAGAAAGGAAAAACCAGAGGTGATCCCGCGTTTCTCAAGGTTGGTCTGGGTGTTGTCAAACAGGAACCAGCCGAGCGCCACAACGGCGATAACGGCAATAATTTGAAATAGCCAAGCGCGGGCCTTGGGGTCGGTCCAGACCGATCCACCAGGGCGCGGGGCATTTGCAGTGGTTTGCATAGGAGCCCTCTTGGAACCCTATGCCCGCATCGGCGGGCAAAGGGTTCACATCAATCAGAACAATGCCGGCCACTCAGGGCGAGTGGCCGGCAACAGACGGTCAGCGCACCGGCGGTGCGTACTGCAGACCACCCTTGTTCCACAGGGCGTTGAGGCCACGTTCGATTTTCAGCTGGCTGCCAACACCGACGTTACGCTCGAAGCTTTCGCCGTAGTTACCGACTTGCTTGACGATCTGTACGGCCCAGTCCTTCGGCAATTTCAGGTCTTTACCAAACTCACCTTCAGCACCGAGCAGACGTGCTACGTCAGGGTTTTTGGTGGATTTGGCTTGCTCTTCAACGTTAGCCGAGGTGATGCCCAGCTCTTCAGCGTTGACCATCGCGTACAGCGACCAGCGCACGATGTCGAACCACTCTTCATCACCCTGGCGTACAACCGGGCCCAGCGGCTCTTTCGAGATCACTTCCGGCAGCACCACGTAGGAGTCCGGATCAGCCAATTTGATGCGCTGCGCATACAGCTGCGACTGGTCGGAGGTCAGTACGTCGCAACGGCCGGCTTCAACCGATTTAGCGCTCTCGTCGGAGGTGTCGTAAGTGATGGGGGTGTACTTCAGGCCATTGGCGCGGAAGTAGTCGGAGAGGTTCAGCTCGGTGGTGGTACCGGCCTGGATGCAGACAGTTGCACCGTCAAGTTCCTTGGCGCTGGAAACACCCAGTTTTTTGTTAACCAGGAAGCCTTGACCGTCGTAGTAGTTAACGCCGGCAAAGTTCAGACCCAGGCCGGAATCGCGGGAGCTGGTCCAGGTGGTGTTACGTGAAAGAATATCGACTTCGCCAGACTGCAACGCGGTGAAGCGCTCTTTGGCGGTCAGTGGGCTGTACTTGACCTTGGTCGCATCACCGAATACTGCAGCAGCGACTGCGCGGCATACATCGACGTCGAGGCCCATGTAATTGCCTTTCTCGTCGGCGTAGGAGAAACCAGGCAGACCATCACTGATGCCGCACTGAACAAAACCTTTCTTCTGGATTGCGTCCAAAGTAGCGCCAGCTTGAGCAAAACTGCTAACGCCGAGAACCGCGGCGGTGGTCAGTACTGCCAATGTGGATTTCACCATCTTCATTAAAACCTCCAGTTGCTTTTGTTGTGTTTGGAGTCTCGGTTCTTCCACCGTACCCTTGTGGGGCTCGTTGACTGTGTCGGCAGCAACACACTCAACCGGGGGTAAAACCATGGCTTGAGTCTAGTTGCCGATTGCTCCAGCGGCCATAAACTCTTACCGGCTCATTGTTTGAATGAGCAAGAGACAGGTAGCAAGTGACATGTCGCACAGCCTGCAGCGCCTAGTGAACCCATGAAGCCCCTTAGGGCGACTCGGTTTCCGCACCCCGTTGGGCGGCACTGTTACCACGACCAGGCAGCAGCATCAGCCTCTAGGGTTTATAGCAAGGGCCGTACCAGCCTCGCCGACCAAGCCCCAAACAGGCAGTACAAGAGCAAAACTTTCACCCTGGCGACATCTTCTTTCCATAATCACCACCTCCTATTTTTCACTTCGCACTAAATCAGTGCGATCGCACCACAGCGGAGCTTCAGATGACCGAACCCTTGATTCTTCAGCCCACACTTGCCGCAGACGCGTGCGTCATTTGGTTGCACGGCCTCGGTGCCGACCGTTACGACTTCATGCCTGTCGCCGAAGCCTTGCAACAGCGCCTGCACACTACCCGCTTCGTTCTGCCGCAAGCGCCAACGCAGTCGGTGACGATTAATGGTGGCTACGCCATGCCCAGTTGGTACGACATCCTGGCCATGAGCCCAGCCCGTGCGATCAATCGCGAGCAGCTGGAAGCGTCAGCCCAACAGGTTATCGAGTTGATTGAGGCGCAACGCGACAGTGGCATTGACCCGGCGCGCATCGTCCTCGCCGGCTTCTCCCAGGGGGGCGCAGTGGTCCTGCACACCGCCTTCTTGCGCTGGCAATTCGCCTTAGGCGGAGTTATTGCGCTATCGACCTACGCGCCAACCTTTAGCGACGAGATCAGCCTCGCAGATACAAAAAGACAACTGCCGGTCCTGTGTTTGCATGGCACATTCGACGACATCGTACTGCCGGCCATGGGCCGCGCAGCCCATGACTACCTGAGCGCCTCCGGCGTCAGCGTGCAATGGCGCGATTACCCGATGGGCCACGAAGTGGTGAACGAGGAAATCCGCGATATTGCTGATTGGCTGGAGCAACGCTTAGGCAATTGAGCCTAAGAGTGAGAACGCCTATGCCGGACATCCCTGCGATCAAGACCTTGCGCGACATCCGCCAGATCGAGCAAACCCCACTGGCCGAGCGCGACCTGCCGACCAGCACCTACGAGCTGATCCGCCGCAGCGCAGCACGGCAGATGGATGCACCGGCCCTGTCTTTTATCCTCCAGGGCACGGCTGATGAGGTGGCTTACCGCCTCACCTACGGGCAATTGCTGGGCAAGATCACCCAGACCGCTAACGCCTTTCATCGCCTGGGCCTGCGCCCAGGTAAGGCCGTGTCGTTTCTGCTGCCCAACCTGCCGCAGACCCACTTCACCATCTGGGGTGGCGAGGCCGCCGGGATTGTTAACGCGATCAACCCACTGCTCGACCCGGAGCATATCGCCGAGCTGATCCAGGCCTCCGACTCAGAATTACTGGTCACCCTCGCCCCCTTCCCGGGTACCGACCTGTGGGCCAAAGTTGCAGGTCTGCGCGAGCAGCTGCCAGCGCTCAAGGCGATTATCTGCGTGGACATGGCCAACTTGCTGCCCGAGCCGCAACGCAGCGCCGTCAAGGCGCAGCGCGGGCCTTTGCCCGACGGGGTACTGGATTTCGATGAGCTGATCGCCAGCTGCCCGGATGACCACCTGGAAAGTGGCCGCGTCATTGCGCCGGATGACATTGCCAGCTACTTCCATACCGGCGGCACCACGGGCACACCGAAACTGGCCCCGCATAGCCACGGCAACGAAGTCGCCATGGCGTACAGCATGAACCTGGTAACCCGCTTCGCGCCCGGAGATGTCACGCTCTGTGGCCTGCCGCTGTTCCACGTTAATGGGGTGATTGTCACCGGCCTAACCGCCTTTATCGGCGGCGCCGAGGTGCTGCTGGCCACGCCGCAGGGGTATCGCAACCCCGCGTTAATCAGCAATTTCTGGAAAATCATCGAACGCCACGAGGTTAGTTTCTTCAGCGGTGTTCCGACTATTTATGCCGGCCTTCTCCAGGTGCCGAGCGAAGGCCATGACCTCAGCTCGCTGAAATATGCCCTGTGCGGTGCCGCACCGATGCCGGTGGAACTCATACGCCAATTCGAGAGCAAAACCGGGCTGACCCTGATTGAAGGCTACGGCCTAACCGAGGGCACTTGCGGTAGCTGTGCCAACCCACCCATCGGCGAGCGCCGCCCAGGCTCCATTGGCCTGCCGATGCCATATTGCGACGTGACGATCAAGGTGCTCGATGAACAAGGCGTCTATTTAAGGGACGCCGCGCCCAATGAAATTGGCAACCTGTGCATCCGTGGCGCGACGGTGTTCAACGGTTACCTGCAAAGCAGCAAGAATGCCGGCATCTGGGTCGACGGTAACTGGTTCAATACGGGCGACCTGGGCCGAATAGATGCTGATGGCTACATCTGGCTGACCGGCCGCAGCAAGGACCTGATCATCCGCGGCGGCCACAACATCGACCCGCAGATGATCGAAGAAGCGCTGCACAAGCACCCTGCCGTGGCCATGGCAGCGGCGGTCGGCAAGCCTGACGAAAAGGCCGGCGAGCTGCCCGTGGTGTATGTGCAGCTCAAGCCCGGCTCGCACGCCAACGAAGCCGAGCTGCTAGCGCATGCCGCCCTGCACATCCCGGAACGCGCGGCGATCCCCAAGGACGCCTGGATCATCGAGAGCATTCCGCTGACCGCCGTGGGTAAAACCTTCAAGCCGGCGCTGCGCTTCGACGCCATTGCGCGCGTCTACCAGGCGGCATTGCTGGAGCTGGATCAGCGCTTGCGCGTTGAAGTCCTCAGCGATGACAAACGCGGTCAAGTCGCCCACATCCACCTGCCCGCCGGGCACGCCACTCTGGCAGCGGCCATCACTCAGCGTCTGGCCGGATTTGCAGTGGCCATAGAGCTGCATCCGGCCGACTAAGCAATAGGTCAGCGCCAGGATTGCGCTGAAGTTGTGACCGACCATTCAACTTCAGTACCACTGGTCGCACCAGGGCACGACAAGGATTGTCAGCTCACAGGCGGCGGAATATGGTCGTACTTGGTAATCGTCCTAAAAGCAGGGAGCGTTAGCGATGCCCCGTCCACCGAACACACCGTTGCACTTGTTGGCCAGATGAAACACGCCCATTGGCAGGCCGACCTGCAACAGCTGCGCCGTCTGCGTTTGTTCAATAACGTTGCTGCCAGCAGCATCGACCTTCTACTCAAAGACTTCCGGGCCTGCGACCTGGAAGCGGGTGATGTGCTGCTCTCGCCCGCCCATCGCAACCAATACCTCTACCTGCTGCTCAAAGGCCAACTCAAGGTCTACCTGGGTTCACTCGATAGCCAGGCTGTCAGCACCCTGGTCGTTGGCGACTGTGCGGGGGAAATCAGCTTTATCGACAACGAACACCCGTCGGCCTTTGTCGTCGCAACCGAGCCCTGCTGCGTGCTGCGCCTGCACCGTGAATCGCTGTTCAACTTATTCCAGCAATCGCCCACGCTCATGCAAAACCTGTTGGAATTACTCTGCGAGCGCGTGCGCCAAGGCAACCGGATCATTCTCGACAGTGAACAAACCGCCAATATCGATGCCCTGACCGGTGCCTATAACCGGCGCTGGCTGGAACACATCTTCGAGCGCGAAAGCACCCGCTGCGCCTTCAACCGCAAGCCCCTGTGCATCCTGATGCTGGATGTTGATCACTTCAAAGCCTACAACGACCAGCACGGTCATCTGGCCGGTGATTATGCGCTGTGCCTACTAACCAATACCCTGCGCAACCAATTACGCCCCATGGACAGCCTGACCCGCTTCGGCGGTGAAGAATTCCTCATTCTGCTGCCGGAAGTCAGTGCTGAAGAGGCCCGCAGCATTGGTGAGCGGATGCGTATAGCCCTGCACCAGATCAGTTCCTTCCACTCGCCGATTGGCGTGCTGCCAGGTGTGACAGTGTCTATTGGCCTGGCGCAGATGCAGCCAAATGATAGCCTACAAGGCCTTATATCCCGCGCCGACAGCGCGCTGTATCAGGCCAAGCAGCAAGGTCGCGACTGCCTCTGCGGCTAATCCTACGAGCATCATCGCGTCGACTGTGCCAGGCTTTTAGCTCCCACAGCGGCGCGGTCGCCATCCATCACACTTACTCGCCATGCTTGCTAAAGTGCTGCGCATAACAACAACGCCGGATGGCTCCTGACTATGCGCAAAACCATGCTTATTATCTTGGTTCTTATACTGATCGCTGCTGCCAGCGTGTTGGCCCTGCCATCCTTGCTTGACCGCAAGATGAACAGCGTCGAGTCCCCAGCGCCTTACCCCGCCAGCGAACCGGCCAAGCAACTGCATAAACAGTTGTTTATCGCCGACCTGCACGACGATGCCTTGCTCTGGGAGCGCGATCTGCTCAAACGCTATGACTTTGGCCACTCCGACCTGCCACGCATGCTTGAAGGCCACGTCGGTTTACAGGTGTTCTCCACCGTCACCAAAACGCCCCGCGGCCTCAATTACGAGCGCAACAGTGCTGACAGCGACAACATCACCCTGCTGGCCATGGCCCAACGCTGGCCTCGGGAAACCTGGAACAGCCTGCTGCAACGGGCACTCTACCAGGCGCACAAGCTCAACCAAGCCAGCCTCCACAGCGATGGCCGCCTGGTACTGATCAAGAACCGCAACGACTTGGCTAGTTTTATCAGCGCCTGGCAACAAGACCCGCAACGCGTGGCGGCCATCCTCGCCACCGAAGGATTACAGCCGATCGAAGGTCAGCTGGAGAACGTCGATGTACTCTATGAAGCCGGCTTTCGTATCGCGGGCCTCACTCACTTTTTCGATAACGAAGTCGGCGGCTCCGCCCATGGCCTAGAAAAAGGCGGCCTTACGCCGCTGGGCCGCCAAGTGATAAAGCGCCTGGAAGCGAAGGCCATGCTGATCGACCTGGCCCACGCCTCTCGCCCACTCATCGATGACGTACTCGGCATGGCGACGCGCCCAGTGCTGGTCTCGCACACAGGCGTCGAAGGCACCTGCAAAGGCACCCGCAACCTGAGCGACAAACACCTGAAGGCCATCGCCGCCACCGGCGGAGTAATCGGCATCGGTTACTGGGATGCGGCTGTCTGCGCCACCTCGGTCGAAGCCATCGTTAACGCCATTCGCTATACCGTCGACACGATTGGCGTCGAGCATGTGGCGCTGGGGTCGGACTTCAATGGCACCATCCATGCGCCCTTCGACGTTACCGGCTTGCCGCAATTAACCGAAGGCCTGCTTAAGGCTGGCTTCAGCCATACCGAGATTGCCGCCATCATGGGCGGCAATGTACAGCGCTTGCTACTCAGCAGTCTGCCAGCCAACTGAAATCTCTAATGGCCTGCTAAAAGATGCGATCTGGCGCGGCACTTCGCCGCGCCGGCTTCTTGCATTACACTGGCGGCTGTTCACTCCTTAACCAATTGATGAGATGACCGTGCTCAAAGCACTTAAGAAAATGTTCGGCAAGGCCGAGGGCGAGCAATCCAGCCCAATAACAACAACGCCTGTAACGCCCAGCACACCACGCGTCCAGCCTGACGCCACTGCTGAAAAACCCAGCCCCAGCGCTGCACCACGCGAGAGTAAAAGCGTGGAAAAACCGTTACCGAGCAAGGCAAAACCGGTGAAACCGCGCCGCGAACGCGCAGCCAAACCAGTCGACACATGGAAACTGGAAGACTTCGCCGTAGCCCCGGCCGAAGGCAAAACCCGCTTTCATGATTTCAAGCTCGCCCCCGAGCTGATGCACGCCATCCATGACCTTGGCTTCCCTTACTGCACGCCGATCCAGGCGCAAGTGCTGGGCTACACGCTCAACGGCCGCGACGCCATTGGCCGCGCCCAAACCGGTACGGGCAAGACGGCTGCTTTCCTGGTCTCGATCATCACCCAGCTGCTGCAAACGCCCCCGCCAAAAGAGCGCTACATGGGTGAGCCGCGGGCGCTGATCATCGCGCCGACGCGTGAGCTGGTGGTGCAGATTGCCAAAGACGCCGCCGACTTGACCAAGTACACCGGCCTCAATGTGATGAGTTTTGTCGGCGGCATGGACTTCGACAAGCAACTCAAGCTGCTTGAGTCGCGCTTCTGCGACATTTTGGTGGCCACACCGGGGCGCTTGCTCGACTTCAACCAGCGCGGTGAAGTTCACCTCGATATGGTCGAAGTGATGGTGCTGGACGAAGCCGACCGCATGCTCGACATGGGTTTTATCCCGCAAGTACGCCAGATCATCCGCCAGACCCCGCCGAAGGGCGAACGCCAAACGCTGCTATTCTCCGCGACCTTCACCGAAGACGTGATGAACCTGGCCAAACAGTGGACCACCGACCCAGCGATCGTCGAGATCGAGCCGGAAAACGTCGCCAGCGACACGGTCGAGCAGCACGTCTATGCCGTAGCCGGTAGTGACAAATACAAGCTGTTGTACAACCTGATCAGCCAGAACGACTGGATCCGCGTGATGGTCTTCGCCAACCGCAAGGACGAAGTACGCCGCATCGAAGAGCGCCTGACCCGCGACGGCATCAGTGCCGTGCAAATGTCCGGTGACGTGCCGCAGCACAAACGCATCCGCGCACTGGAAGGCTTCCGTGAAGGCAAGATTCGCGTCATGGTCGCCACCGACGTCGCTGGCCGCGGCATCCACGTTGATGCGATTAGCCACGTAATCAACTTCACCCTGCCGGAAACGCCAGACGACTACGTACACCGTATCGGTCGTACCGGCCGCGCCGGCACCAGCGGGACGTCCATCAGCTTTGCCGGCGAAGACGACGCCTACGCCCTGCCCGCCATTGAGGCGCTGCTAGGCCGCAAGATCGCCTGCGAAATGCCGCCTGACGAGCTGCTTAAGCCGGTACCGCGCAAGAACTGATCGGCGCGTAACAAAAAGGCGAAGCCCCAGGGCTTCGCCTTTTTTATATCCGGTGTTTTGTACAGGCTGGCTATTTTCCGTCTACAGAGTACACAGGCGGCGCTTTAGCGGTATTAAACCGGACCAATCGCTGCGTCACTCGATGGAGAGGCTGGGCTTTGCTCAGCGCTAACCGATTACCTGCAAACAACACCTAAAAAACTGGCCATCAGGGCGCAAACAACTCCAACTGTTCCTGCTCCCCGCGCAGGTCATGCAAGCGCACGCCAACACCGAGCAGGCGCACGGCCTTGTTGCCTCGGGCAAAAGCCGCGCTCAGCAAGCGTTTATAGCTGTCCAGATCACGCCGCGCACCCGCTTGTTCCAGGGTGGTTTGACTGAAATCATGAAATTTTATTTTGACGAAGGGTTTGTCCGGCCGATACGTCCGGTCCAGCCGTGCCATGCGCGTTTCCAATTGTTCCAGCAACGCAGGGAGTTGCTCCAGGCAAGCTGCTAGATCAGGCAGGTCCTTGTCGAAGGTATTTTCCACACTGACCGACTGACGCCGGCTGTCGTTGCGTACCAGGCGCTCATCAATACCCTGGGCAAGCCCCCACAAACGCTCACCAAAACTGCCGAACTCCTTGACCAAGGCCAGCTTGTTCCACTCACGCAGGTCGCTGCAGGTACGAATGCCCAAACGCCCGAGCTTATCCGCCGTGACCTTACCCACGCCGTGCAGTTTATTCACCGGTAACGCGGCGACAAAATCGTCCACTTCACTGGGCGTGATCACAAACAAACCATTGGGCTTCTTCCAGTCACTGGCGATCTTGGCGAGAAACTTATTCGGCGCCACCCCCGCAGAAACAGTGATGTGCAACTCCTGCGACACGCGCCGTCGAATATCCTGGGCGATGCGTGTGGCGCTGCCAGCAAAATGCGGGCTGTCGCTTACATCCAGGTAAGCCTCATCCAGCGACAAGGGCTCAATCAGCTCGGTGTAATCACGAAAAATCGCCTGAATCTCCCGTGATACCGCCCTGTAGACCTCCATGCGCGGCTTGACGATCAGCAAATCCGGGCACAGTTTCAGCGCCTGGCCTGAGGCCATCGCAGAACGCACACCGTAACTGCGCGCCTCATAATTACAGGTGGCAATCACCCCGCGCCGATCCGCCAGCCCACCGACCGCCAGGGGCTTGCTCGCCAGGCTCGGCTCATCACGCATCTCGATGGCGGCATAAAAGCAATCGCAGTCAACGTGGATGATTTTGCGGCTATTCATGGTCAACGCCAGCAATCCTGCCGCTACTGTGCGGCTGAGCTCACGGGGGCGGCTGGCTTGGCGTCACGCTCCGCATCGTCTGGCTTGCTGATATAGGACTGGATAATCAAAATCACGATCAACATAAACGCGGCCAATGGCAACAGCTTGGTCTTCGCCGTCAGCGACGCGCCACAACTTGGGCAAGTCTTCGCGTCGTTAGAGACCTGGGCACCGCAGGACTTGCATTCACCACTCATAACATTGCTCCCATTCAATGGGCACGGACTCTAGCCCAACAGTCCCGCCACAGGCTATGACCAAAGCATTCGCCACACTGCTGTTAAGCCACGGCCTAGCGTTCAAGCGCATACACCCGCGCAAAATGGCTAAAACCCGAATAAAATCGACTTAAACCTACATTCAGGTTGACATGATTTATTCAGGCGCTACAATTGGCCCCGCGGAATGGAGCAGTCTGGTAGCTCGTCGGGCTCATAACCCGAAGGTCGTCGGTTCAAATCCGGCTTCCGCAACCAAATATTAAAAAGACCACTCAATGAGTGGTCTTTTTTTTGCTTCGATTTAATCGAAGACCATAAATCCCAGCCAACCACTTCTGCATGCCTGAGCAGAGCGACCTCGATGCAATACCCATCGACCGCTCTTAACCGCCACAGCCCTCGCCTGCCAAGGGCTGAACGCGCGACAGCGATCAACCGAGACTCAGCCCTCCCTCGATATCGCCACCCCAGCGATTTAAGTTATTGATTAAAAACCACTAATCGATTGACAAGAGGCCGTATCTATATAGAATAGCCAGCGCGGGATGGAGCAGCCTGGTAGCTCGTCGGGCTCATAACCCGAAGGTCGTCGGTTCAAATCCGGCTCCCGCAACCAAATACTCAAAGAAGGCCACTCAAACGAGTGGCCTTTTTTGTTTCTCGCCTATCGCACGCCTAAGCATTTGATTAAAAACACTTTTTTGTTGACAGCAGGCGATTTCTGTATAGAATCAACGGCGCGGAATGGAGCAGTCTGGTAGCTCGTCGGGCTCATAACCCGAAGGTCGTCGGTTCAAATCCGGCTTCCGCAACCAAATATTAAAAAGACCACTCAATGAGTGGTCTTTTTTTTGGCCGCGATTTAAGTGATCGAGCTCAGCAACGCTTAAGTATTGCCAGCCTAAACTGTAGGGGCCATCACCTACCCCACTCGGAACCCACACCATCATGTCCTGGAAAAATACCGAATCGCGCTACGGCAGCCTGTCCATCGCGTTGCATTGGCTGATGCTGATTCTGATTGCCGGCGTTTATGCCTGCATCGAGCTCAAGGGTAACTTCCCTAAAGGCAGCGACATGCGCGAACTGCTCAAGCAATGGCACTTTATGCTCGGCCTCGCGGTATTCGCCTTGGTTTGGCTGCGCCTGCTGGCACGTGCAATCGCACCCACACCAACAATCACCCCTGCACCGCCAGCCTGGCAGACCATCACGGCCAAGCTGATGCACCTGGCGCTCTACGCCCTGATGATCGGCGCACCACTGGCTGGCTGGTTGATCCTCAGCGCTGCCGGCAAACCCATCCCGTTCTTCGGTCTGGAACTGCCGGCCCTGCTCCCGCCCAACAAACCACTGGCTGGCGACATAAAAGAGTGGCACGAGCTGGCTGGTAGCGCCGGTTACTGGCTGATTGGTCTGCATGCTGTCGCCGGGTTGTTCCATCACTTCTTCGTACGCGATAACACCCTGACGCGCATCCTCCCGAGCAAGCAAGCCTGAACCCACCACTCCCCTACAGCAGGCGACGCTCAGCGCTGGTCAATTGGCAGCGTCGCCGCTAGAATTGCGCACTTTTTGATCAGAGACGCAACAAGCGTCCAGCATCCGTCCGTACACGCCTGAGGTTAACGCCATGTCCACCCCCGCCACGCCGAAAGTCGGCTTTGTATCACTCGGTTGCCCCAAGGCGCTGGTGGACTCCGAACGCATCCTCACTCAGTTGCGTATGGAAGGTTATGAAGTGGTACCGACCTACCACGATGCCGACGTGGTGGTGGTCAACACCTGTGGCTTTATCGACAGCGCCAAGGCTGAATCCCTGGAAGTGATCGGCGAAGCGATCAAAGAAAACGGCAAGGTTATCGTCACCGGCTGCATGGGCGTGGAAGAAGGCAGCATCCGCGACGTGCACCCCAGCGTGCTCTCGGTCACCGGCCCGCAGCAGTACGAGCAAGTGGTTAATGCGGTGCATGAAGTCGTACCGCCGCGCCAAGACCACAACCCGTTGATCGACCTCGTGCCGCCACAGGGCATCAAACTCACCCCGCGCCACTATGCCTACCTGAAAATTTCTGAAGGCTGCAACCACAGCTGCAGCTTCTGCATCATCCCCTCCATGCGCGGCAAGCTGGTCAGCCGCCCTGTGGGTGAAGTGCTCAGCGAAGCCGAGCGCCTGGTCAAAGCCGGCGTTAAAGAGCTATTGGTGATCTCCCAAGACACCAGCGCCTACGGCGTTGACGTCAAGTACAAGACCGACTTCTGGAACGGCCAGCCGGTGAAAACCCGCATGACCGAAATGTGCGAAGCCCTGTCGAGCATGGGCGTATGGGTGCGCCTGCACTACGTCTACCCCTACCCGCACGTCGACGAACTGATCCCATTGATGGCCGCCGGCAAGATCCTGCCGTACCTGGATATCCCCTTCCAGCACGCCAGCCCGAAAGTGCTGAAAGCCATGAAGCGCCCCGCCTTCGAAGACAAGACCCTGGCGCGCATCAAGAACTGGCGTGAAATCTGCCCAGAACTGACCATCCGCTCAACCTTTATTGTCGGTTTCCCTGGCGAGACCGAAGAAGACTTCCAATACCTCCTCAACTGGCTGACCGAAGCCCAGCTCGACCGCGTCGGCTGCTTCCAGTACTCGCCCGTCGAAGGCGCACCGGCCAACCTGCTCGACAACCACGTGCCGGACGACATTAAGCAAGATCGCTGGGACCGCTTTATGGCCCACCAGCAAGCCATCAGCAGCGCCCGCCTGCAGTTGAAGGTTGGCAAGGAAATGGACGTGCTGATCGACGAAGTCGACGACCAAGGCGCCGTCGCCCGCTGCTACGCCGATGCCCCGGAAATCGACGGCAGCGTGTTTATTGCCAGCACCGAGGTTAAGCCAGGCGAAAAAGTACGCGTGCGTATCGT
Source organism: Pseudomonas spirodelae (assembly GCF_034653255.1). Lineage (NCBI taxonomy): Bacteria > Pseudomonadati > Pseudomonadota > Gammaproteobacteria > Pseudomonadales > Pseudomonadaceae > Pseudomonas > Pseudomonas spirodelae. The sequence goes on from NZ_JAYEET010000001.1 coordinate 83,636, forward strand.
TGATGCGGATGAATACGACATGTGGGCCGAGCTGATCTAAAGCCTACAGCCTAAAAAGCCCCGCACATGCGGGGCTTTTTTATGCCCGCTGAATGGTTTTTTCATGCAAATGATGACGAAACGTGCCAGCACCCCGCGGGTCTTGCGAGCGATTACCTGACGGAAACACAAACTGCCAGCCCCACTCCGCAGCCGCATTGGGATACTTACGCGCCAACGCAAACGGCAGATTAACCCGACCAAACCCCTCGGCAAGATCTTGCTGATGCAACGCCATAACCGCCTCTAAATGTTCATGCAGGCTAATCACCACTGAGCGCGGCAACATGGTCACGCGATCCTTTTGGCCCTTACCGTCACGCACTAAGATCTCGCCACGGGAAAACTCTACATCCTTGACCCGCAAGCGCAGCACCTCCATCAACCCGAGCCCAGAGCCATACAACAAACTGGCAACCAAACCGTGCACACCCGATATTTCGGCCAATACCCGAGCCACTTCCTCACGCGTTAAGACCATAGGCAAGTGCGCCGGCTTCTTCGCCCGTACAACCCCCTCCAGCCAGGGCAACTCAACTTTCAACACCTCCTTGTACAGAAACAACAGCGCCGCCAACGCCTCATTCTGCGTGGCCGCCGCCACATTACGGGTCACGGCCAAGTGAGTTAGAAACGCCTCAACCTCCACCGCCCCCATCTCTACAGGATGACGATACGTGTGAAACCGTATATAACGTTTTACCCACTCGGCATAGATTTTTTCGGTGCGAATGGAATAGTTCCTGATGCGGATTTGCTGGCGGACTTGATCGAGCAGCCGAGGCTTGTCGTCTTCCATGTCGCTTTTCTCCCTGAATGATGTCGCGTTTGCCGCGACCACCTTCAAGCTAGACGTAGACTCACAAGACGACAAGGAACGTTATCCGACATGTTTTTACGACATCAAATGCGACATTCAATGTCGCCTAATAATAGTTAGGCAAACCAAGAGGGAATTTTATGACGCCTTATAGCAACCTTAGTGGACAATCAAACGTAGCTTCTTACGAGATCACGGAGGATGCAATACATGTAGTCTTCAAAGCTGGCGCTCAACGTAACTACCTGTACAACAGCATGCGTCCAGGAAAAGCTACAACTGACAATATGAAACAGCTTGCAAAGCAGGGGCGCGGTTTAAATTCTTATATCTCTCGCGTTGTAAAAAGTAACTTTGCTCGCAAGTGGTAGCCTAACAACCGGTATATGGACTCTCCCCACAAGCAGTGAGCAAAGCTTTTCCTAACCCTGTCGTCAGCGCGGTTGCATTCGTATATCCGGCCTGTTTTGGGCTTTACCGCCCTGGCCACTCTGTAGTTCGCGCAGCGGGGGCCAAGCGTTCAATCGATCACGAAGATCATGATTGTTATCGGCCTTATTCCGTTGCAGGACTCGCCTGTTTCGACAGTGTTGCTGCTCACCACAACCACAAGAAAACCATCACGCCGTGCTGATTACTCCGCCGTCAGGCGGGCTTTACGCTTTGCCAGTCGCCACTGAAACGCCGCTCGTTGCACCACACAGCCCAGCAAATCCTTACCAATTTATTGGCCAGCGCCACAGCTGCTTTGTTGTGACCGATACGTGCCGCTGTCTCGACGGTCCAGCGTTGTAACTGGGTCAGTTTCTCCGGCGTGCGGGCCTTACATCGCTGTGCAGCCAGCAAGGCCGCTCGCGAACCGTGGATCAATAAGGTGCGCACATAGACGTTGCCCTGTCGGCTGATGTGGCCCAGTTTACGTCGGTCGCCGCTGCTGAATTCACGCGGTGTCATGCCCAACCAAGCGCTGAGTTGGCGGCCATTAGTGAAACGCTCAGGCTTGCCTACTGCGGTTTTCAGGGCGCTGGCGGTTAGCAGACCAATACCGCTGACCTCATCGAGTTTACGTACCACTTCATCGTCGGCATGCCAGCGCTTAAGTTGCTGTTCGCACTCGACCATGCACTGTTCGTGCAGGTTAATTTCCGCCAGGACGATATGCAGTTGATGACTCAAAGGCGCGATCTCTGGACGCTCAACTAATTCATGAGCGGCACGGATAAACGCGGCGGTAGCAGTTGGGGCTTCGATACCCGCCTCGCGCAAAATACCGCGTAGTAGGTTGATGCGCTGGGTACGACTCTTCTTCCAGGTTTCGCGCATACCGTGAAGTTGCTGTAACAGCTGTTGCTCCTGGGTTTTCACCGGAACTGGATGAATATCTTTGCAACGCGAGGCTTCTAGCATGGCATCGCAGTCGTTACGGTCGGTTTTGTTGCGACGACGATAGGGCCGTACATAACGAGGATGAATCAGTTTTACCCGGTGGCCCAGCGCTTGCGCGACACGCCCCCAGTAGTGAGCCGTGCCACAGGCTTCCATCACCCACTCGACCGGCTCGGCTTGCTCCTGTATATATCGCCTAAACGCCTCTCGGTTCAGCCGCTTGTGCTGCACCACATGGCCGGAACGGACACTCTCGGCAACTTGGTAAACGGACTTGGCCAGATCAACCGCAATTCGCTTCATAACGTCTCTCCCAATGATCAGTCACCGCAGTTCTAGGTATAGAACCGTGGCGCGGGGAGAGTCCATTACAGCATTCAAATCGCTCGCTGCGCTCACTGGGACGGGCTAAAGCCTGCCCCTTAGCTTAATCGTTAGAAGCGGTGCGGTTACAGGCTAGGTCGGGTATCGCGGCGGCGATATCTCTGGCTCAGTCTTTTCACGGCGTAGAGCACCACGAGCTGCATTAGGGAGGCGGCATGCTGAATCTAGACAACAAAATTCCACCACCGCTTATTGCCACCCTGTGCGGGGCGGCGATGTGGGGTATCGCCCTGTACACGCCAGGTATTGAGGTGGCTGGGGCATTGCGCATTATTGGGGCGGTGGCTGTTGCCTTGGCTGGCGTGTTCTTTTGTATGGCGGGGGTTGTTTCGTTTCGGCGTGCGCAGACCACTGTCAATCCATTAAAGCCTGATGCGGCGTCAGCGCTTGTCCGTTCCGGTATCTATCAAGTGTCACGTAACCCGATGTATGTCGGCTTTGCGCTGTTGCTTGTCTCATGGGCGGTGTTTTTGTCATCGCCGGTAGCGCTGCTGGGTGTGGGTGTTTTCATGCTGTACATCAACCGTTTTCAGATTGCACCTGAAGAGCGTGCACTGAGCATGCTGTTTGGCGCAGAGTTTGAGCGCTACAAAAACGCCGTGCGCAGATGGATTTAAGCCCTTTGTATTGGTAGCGGCTGCAGTAACCTCCTCAAGTAAAGTTCTATATCGGTAAAAGAGTTGCATAAGCCGATGTACGCGGCCCTGAAATGTCCCCAGGCGCCCCTAACGGCCTCAGGAAGTGCCCGCGACTTGCCCGAAAGACCATTGGCCAGCGCCTTGCCTGCGCGCGCCTCTGTTGGGCAGGCAACCTGTTATTGCTGCTTCATCGATAGCTCATACACATAGGCACACAACGACGCGGTGACGACCTCGCCACCAGGCAATGAATCCCAGCATCACGCTTGTGATCACCCAAGTGCCTCGGTAACGTGCTCGCACTTGTCAGGAGAGCCTCATGCGCATTAGCCGTACCTTAGTCGTCGCCCTGTTGCCGCTGTTTGCCGGCTGCCAGCTGTTGAGCGAACAACCGAATGACACCTCAACGCCGCCCACTCGCCTGCAGGGCGAACTCAGCCTGGCAAACGGCGACTTACTGTTTCGCCCCTGCCAGGAGCAACGCAGTTTTGTCATCGGCCATGACGGGGCAACCACCTTAAGCCGCGACGCGGCGGAGCTGTTTAGCGATGGCGCGACGCAGCTGTACGTGGATATGCGCGGCGAGTTGTCTAGCACGAGCCAACCTAAGGTGGACGGCACCTTCACCCCCAGCCAGGTGTACCGCGTCCAGGCTGAAGGCCATGGCTGCAGCGACATTAATTTCACCCGCACCCTGCTGCGCGCCAGCGGCCATGAGCCGGACTGGAGCATTGCCGTGAGCAATCAGGGCTTGGTCCTTAATCGTGCGGGTAAAGAGCCGCAAGCGCTGCCCTACTTGGAAGAGCAACTGCCCGAAGGCCGCCTGAACCTCAGCAGCGAGGCCAACGGCCAGCGCCTTGAGCTGTGGCTCGCGCCGCAGCGCTGTGTGGATGGCATGAGTGGCGCGGTGCAGCACATGAGCGCCGAGTTGCGCCTCGACGGGGAGGTATTGCGCGGCTGCGCCTACCTAGGCGGTGCGCGCAACGACTAGCAGGCCGTTGAAAACGACCTGCGTTGGCAGTACGGCGTTAAAACGGCCGCTGCATGCTCATTTACAACCCGTAAACTCCGCTTCACCGGCCGTTTTTGCCTTGCATTGCCTGCCTCGCTTACGTTTTCAAAGGCCTGCGGGCAAGCTATCAATGCGCAGAGAGCTGAGATAGATCAGCCCGCCGCTAGGCGTTTGGCCTAAGCTGCAAGGGAAGTCAGCCAAAGGGATATCGTTATGCTGCGCATTGCTATTAATGGATATGGACGTATTGGTCGTTGCCTGGTGCGCGCGTTGTTCGAGCGCAACCTGCAAGACCAGATTCACCTCACCGCAATCAATGACTTGGGTGAGCAAAGCACCCTCGCCCACCTCACCCGCTTTGATTCCACCTTCGGCCGTTTCCCTGGGCAGATCAGCCTGGACGGTAACGTATTCAGCGTAAACGGCCACGCGATCCAGCTGCTGCGCGAACGCGAAGTGGCGAATTTGCCCTGGCGCGAGTTTGAGGTCGATCTGGTGCTCGAATGCACCGGCAAACTGAAGAAGCGCGAACAGGTCGAACAGCATATCAGCGCCGGTAGCCCGCGCGTGCTGCTCTCGCATCCGCTCGACAGCGCTGACCTGACCGTGGTCTACGGGGTTAACCACCAATTACTGGGCGATCAGCAGATCGTTTCCAACGCCTCCTGCACCACCAACTGCCTGGCGCCGATGGCCAAGGTGCTGCACGAGGCCGTGGGCATTCGTCAGGGGCTGGTCAACACCATCCACTCCTACACCAATGACCAGAACCTGCTGGATAAGACCCACAGCGACCTGTATCGCGCCCGCGCCGCCGCGTTGTCGATGATCCCCACCAGCACCGGTGCAGCCAAGGCCATCGGCCTGGTGATGCCGGAACTGGTTGGCCGCCTGGATGGGTTGTCGATACGCGTACCGACGCCCAACGTGTCGCTGGTTGACCTGACCTTCACCTGCGAGCGCCCAACCAGCCGTGAGGCGATTAACGCCGCGCTGCAAGCCGGTGCCGCACAACTGCCGGCTGGGGTGATGGAATGCAACGAGCTGGCGCTGGTGTCCAGCGACTTCAATGGCTACCCGGTGTCGTGCGTGGTCGACCTCAGCCACACCCGTGTGCAGGGCGATCTGGTCAAGGTCTTGGCCTGGTATGACAACGAGTGGGCCTTCGCCAACCGCATGCTCGACGTGATGCTGGCCTGGGTGAAGCCAGACGCACGCTAAGCCTTACGACCGCCTGGGCGCAGGCGAGCGATGTGCATGACCAATGGGCGAAGCCACTGAGCCCAGGACCGGCGATCACAGGTATAATCGCCGGTCCTAAAATGCTGCCGGGTTGCCTCCGGCCCTGATAGTGGATCGCCCCCTCATGCTACGCATCACCGAACTCAAGCTGCCGCTCGACCATCCCGAAGAGGCCCTGCGCCCCGCCATCATCCAGCGTTTAGGGATTGCCGACAGCGAGCTGCTCGACTTCAGCCTGTTCAAGCGCAGCTACGATGCGCGCAAGAAATCCAGCGAAATACACTTCATCTACACCATCGACTGCAGCCTGCAGGATGAAGCGACGGTGCTGAGCAAATTGGCCGATGACCGGCATATCAGCATCACCCCGGACACTGATTACAAACCCGTCGGCCTGACTACAGAAGACCTGGCCGAGCGCCCACTGGTGGTGGGCTTTGGCCCGTGCGGGATTTTTGCTGCGCTGATTCTCGCCCAAGCCGGGCTCAAGCCGATTGTGCTGGAACGCGGCACCGAAGTGCGCCAGCGCACCAAAGACACCTGGGGCCTGTGGCGCAAGAATGTGCTCAAGCCTGAGTCCAACGTGCAGTTCGGCGAAGGCGGCGCGGGCACCTTCTCCGACGGCAAGCTCTACAGCCAGATCAAAGACCCCAAGCATTACGGGCGCAAGGTGCTGCAGGAGTTCGTCAAGGCCGGCGCGCCGGAGGAAATCCTCTACGTCAATAAACCGCATATAGGCACCTTCCGCCTGACCGGCGTGGTCGCGACCATGCGTGAGGAAATCAAAGCCCTGGGCGGTGAAGTGCGCTTCCAGCAGCGTGTCAGCGATGTGCTGATTGAAGAGGGTCAGCTGACTGGGGTCGTGCTCGACAGTGGCGAGCAGATTCTTAGCCGCCAGGTGATCCTGGCCCTCGGACACAGCTCGCGCGACACCTTCCGCATGCTGCACAAGCGCGAGGTATTTATGGAGGCCAAGCCGTTTTCGGTCGGTTTCCGCATCGAACACCCGCAATCGCTGATCGACCGTTCCCGCTTGGGTAAATACGCCGGCCATCCGAAGCTGGGCGCCGCCGACTACAAGCTGGTGCACCACGCCAAGAACGGCCGCTCGGTCTACAGCTTCTGCATGTGCCCGGGCGGCACCGTGGTGGCGGCGACCTCAGAGCCAAACCGCGTAGTCACCAACGGCATGAGCCAGTACTCGCGCAACGAGCGCAATGCCAACGCCGGTATCGTGGTTGGCATTACCCCGGAGCAGGATTATCCAGGTGGCCCGTTGGCTGGGGTTGAGCTACAGGAGCGCTTGGAATCACAGGCCTACCTGCTCGGCGGCAGCACCTACGAAGCGCCAGGGCAACTGGTGGGCGACTTTATCGCTGGCACACCTTCCACAGAGCTGGGCAGTGTCGAGCCGTCTTACAAGCCCGGCATCAAGCTGGGCGACCTGGCGCTGGCCCTGCCGGATTTCGCCATCGAGGCGATCCGCGAAGCGCTGCCGGCTTTCGGTAAGCAGATCAAAGGCTTCGACCTGCATGATGCGGTACTCACCGGCATCGAAACCCGCACGTCCTCACCGCTGCGCATCACCCGTGGCACGGACATGCAGAGCCTTAACGTGCGCGGCTTGTACCCGGCCGGTGAAGGCGCAGGTTATGCCGGCGGTATTCTGTCGGCGGGGGTCGATGGTATTCGCGTGGCCGAAGCGCTGATCAAGGACATGCTGGGGATTGCCGAAGCCTGAAAGCAGGCGCCGCCCAAGGCGCCGTAACCCTCACAGCGCTGACAAGAGCTTTTCAAGCCCCTGTAGCTGGAATTGCTCGCGGACGAAATCGATAAACACGCGGGTCTTTTGCGGCAACAGTTTCTGCCCGACGAAGTAGATCGAAATCGCCCCCGCATCCACATACCAATCCGGTAATACCCGCTGCACTGTGCCTCGGCGCAGGTATATCTGGGCATGGCCGGTGCTGACCAAGGCAATGCCCAGCCCGCTCTCGGCTGCGACACAGGCGGCTTCGGGGTCGCTGAAGGTCATCCGGGTTTGCATCTCTGCGGAAGCCAATAGGCCCTCGCGGTTGCGCAAGGCCCAAGGGCGCACACGACCGGTTTGCGGTGAGCGAATCAAGATGCCGGCGTGCTGAGGGAGATCCGCGGGTGAATCCAAGCGCGCAGCCTGCTCCAGGTACTGGGGTGCCGCCAATAATATGCGGTGGGCTGGTGCCAGCTCACGCGCCACCACACCTTGGGGAATATCAAAGCCACCGCCAATGGCGGCATCAAAGCCTTCGGCAATCAGGTCTACCTGACGGTTGTCAAAATGCCAGTCCGGCACGATGCGCGGATAACGCCGCAGAAACTCCCCCAGCAGCGGCACCATGTACTCGCGGCCAAACGACAGGCCCATGCTCACCTTCAGAACACCTGCCGGCTGGCTGCGAAGGCTGGTGAGATTCTCCATCGCCAGTTGCAGAGTACTCAGGCCACCCGCCGCTTCGGCCAAAAAATGCTCGCCGGCCTCGGTAAGACTCAACTTGCGCGTACTGCGCTGAAACAGTCGCACATCCAGGCTGGCCTCTAGCCGCGCCACATTCTTGCCGACCGCAGCCGGCGTCAGCCCCAGACGCCGCGAAGCCTCGGCAAAGCTCCCGGACTAGGCGCTGCGAATAAAACATTCAATGCAATTAAGGGTGTCCATAGGCGATTCCCCGCGAGCATTCGATAGCGTTTGGATCGAAAGCATATGCGTATTACAGGCTTATTAGAAATCAATCCACGGCAGATACTCACTCCAACACCAAGAAGTACCGACACCCCAACTTACTTGTATGGAGATCGACATGACTCACAACACCCCTACCCTCAGCGGCAAAGTAGTTTTTATTCAAGGCGGTTCCCGTGGCATTGGCGCAGCCATCGCCAAACGTCTGGCGCGTGACGGTGCTGCGGTTGCCCTGACCTACAGCCAGAGCGCCCAGCACGCCGAAATACTGGTGCAGGAAATCCAGGCCGCCGGCGGCAAAGCACTCGCCATTAAAGCCGACAGTGCGAGCGAAAGCGCCATTCGCGGTGCCATTCAGCAAACCCTGAGCACCTTCGGCCAACTGGATATTCTGGTGAACAACGCCGGTGTACTGGCCATCGCCCCAATCGAAGAAATGAGCATGGAAGATATCGATCGCACGCTTTCGATCAACGTGCGCAGCGTGGTGATTGCCAGCCAGGAAGCGTCCAAACACCTTAACGACGGTGGCCGTATCATCAACATCGGCAGCACCAACGCCGAGCGCATGCCCTTCGCCGGTGGCGCGGTATATGCCATGAGCAAGGCCGCACTGGTGGGTTTGACCAAGGGCCTGGCCCGCGACCTGGGTGGCCGTGGTATCACAGTAAACAACCTGCAACCGGGCCCGGTGGACACCGACATGAACCCAGAAAACGGCGAGTTTGCTGATAGCCTGAAGCAATTGATGGCCATCAACCGGTACGGTCGCGCCGAAGAAATTGCCAGCTTCGTGGCTTATCTGGCGAGCCCGGAAGCGGGCTATATCACCGGTTCTAGCCTGATGATTGATGGTGGTTTTTCCGCCTGAAAACGCACCACCGCACTGCTAAACACTCCAGTTGCGCAAGCGGCCGGAGTGTTTAGAGCGCCCAGGCGCGCTGATCACTCATGCCTTGCTCCTTAATCCAGTACACCAGCCGGTATCACCTGCGTGCCGCGCCATTGGCTGAGCAGCACGCCGGCGAACACCAAAGCCGCAGCCAGCATCTGTAGGGCATTCAGGCTTTCGCCCAACAGCAGTATGGCGAACAACAAGGTGAATACCGGAATCAGGTTGGTAAACCCCGAGGCTTGGCTCGCCGGCAGGCGGCTCACGCCGAAGTTGTACAAGCCATAAGCGCCCACCGTGACCACAATGCCTAAATAGACGATGGCGCCCAGCCCCATAAGACTGACAGCGGTCGGCAACGGCGCACTCAACAAAGCCATGGGCAGAAAGAATAGAGTGCCGACAAACGCCACCATGGCCGTCAGCAGAAAAGGCGAATAACGCCCCGATAGATGCTTGAGCAACAAGGTGTACCCTGCGGCACAGAGCATGGCGAGTAGCTCGTAGAAGTTGCCAAGCACGGGGTTACTGGCATGTTCATCGGCACTGCCAGCCAGGCTCAGCCAGACGGCGCCAACCAGGGCGATAAGAAACCCGGCCAGGGTGATGCGGCTGATCCGCTCGTGCAGAAAGACACACGCGCCGACCGCCACCAGCAACGGCAACAAGGCCGTGACCATGCCGGCCTGGGCGGCACTGGTGTGCTGCAGCGCGAGGGCTTCGAAGAGGAAATACAGACAGGGTTCACAGGCCGCCAGGCCCAGGAGGTACTTCCAGTCGCCGGCGCGGTAGTGCATCTGTCCGCGCCAGCGCCAGGCCAGCAAAAACACCAGGCTGCCGAGGGCCATACGCCCGAAGATCACCCACAACGGCGGCAACTCGGCAAAGGCCAGTTTCAGCGCAATAAACGAACTGCCCCACAGCGCCATGGCAATCACCAGGCAGCTCACCGCCACACCTCTTCCCTGCTCGCGCATCGACCACCTCGGCTCAAAGACCGCAGTGTAGAGCGGCCGGTGCGCCGCCGACAGATACAGTCAGCCGGGCAATGTGTGTGGCCTTATTGCTCCCAGGGCTTGCCGCGGGTTTTTGCGTCGATGTGGAGCTTCTGCTGCATGGCCGCCTTGGCCAGCATATGGGCGCTAACAGGCGCGGTGATAAACAGAAACAGGGCGATCAGTAGTTCATGCAGGCTGACGCCCTCACCATGAAAGCTGAAGTAGATCAGCGAGGCGATCACCATACCGCCCACTCCCAGGGTGGTGGACTTGGTCGGGCCGTGCAGGCGCATAAAGAAGTCCGGCAGCCGGTACAGGCCAATCGCCCCCACCAGAGCAAACATACTGCCCACCAGCAGAGACAGCGCCACCAGCGCTTCAATCCAGAAAGCCATTAGATGCTCCTCATTCGATGATGTCGCCGCGCAGCAAATACTTGGCCACGGCTACCGTGCCAATAAAGCCCATTACCGCAATCAGCAGCGCTGCTTCAAAGTACAAATCAGACCCCAGCCACACACCAAACAGCACGAGCATGGCGATTGCGTTGATGTACAGGGTATCCAGCGCCAGGATACGATCAGGCAAGTCTGGGCCGATAATCAGCCGCGCCATGGTCAGCACCAGCGCCAAGCCGATCAGCACCAGGCACAGTGGAATCACGTAGGCGAGCATGTGAATACCTCCAGCAAGGGAACTTCGTAACGCTGCTTGATTTCCGCCACCAAAGCCTCGGCATCGGGCACATCTAAGCCGTGGACCAGCAAGGTCTTGCGGTCATCACTGAGGTCGGCGGAAACCGTGCCAGGGGTCAGGGAGATAATGCTGGTGAGCATGGTCAGGGCCAGCTCGTCTTCCAACAGCAGGGGAATTTCCACGAACGCGGGCCGTAGCTTGGCGGGCGAACCGAGAATCAGCTTGGCCACCTGTAGGTTGGCCGTGACGATATCGCCGAGGATGCGCAGTAAAAACCAGCACAGCTTGAGCGGCTTATATACCCGTGGCGGGTTGATCCAGAACACCTGAGTCAGCAATGGGATGGCCCAGCCAAGCAACATACCGAGCAACCAGTGCCCCAGGCTCAGGTCGTTCATCAGCAACAGCCAGACCATCAGCAGGCATAGGCTCAACAGCGGATGGGGTAACCAGCGACGTGCTTTCATCGTGCAGCTCCCGATTCGGTGATCTGGCGGTACAGCCCGAGGTCATGCAACTGGCTGGCCGTGGCCTCGACATAACTCAACAAGGGTGCCGCACCGATTACCAGCAGCAGGCTGAGCAACAGCAAGCCCATGCAGGCCAGCAGCCGACCATAGTCCAGCTCAGCGCTGTCCAGCTGGCTTAGGCCTACCCGCCAGAACAAGGTGCTGCCGGCACGGCTCAGGGCGACCAGGGTCAGCAAGCCGCCGCCTAGCACTACCGGCCAGAGCAGCAACGCCTGCAATCCGGGCTCCAGCGAGCGCAACAGCAACAATTTGCCGATAAATCCGGAGAGCGGCGGTAGGCCGGCCACCGCAACCGCGCCAAAAAAGAACAAGCCGCCCAGCACATGAGGATTCTGCAGCGCCGGGCCCTGCACCAGCAGCCCCTGTTTTTCGCCGCGCTGACGGGTAATCAGGTCCGCCAGGAGGAACAAACCGCCGGCTACCCAGGTGCTGTGCACCAAGTAAAACAGCGCGCCAGCCAAGGCCTGCTCAGTACCGATGGCAATACCGGCGAGCAAAGTACCGACCGACACCACCACCAGATATGCCAGCAAGCCTTGCAGGCTGACCGCCGCCAGCGCGCCGATCACGCCCAATACCAGGGTCAGCAGCGCCAACGGCCAGAGCCAGTCGTTGGCCATATTGGCCAGGCTGCCCGCCTCGTCACCAAAGATCAGCGTATACACGCGGATGATCGAGTACAGCCCCACCTTGGTCATCACCGCGAACAGCGCAGCGACCGGTGCAGTGGCCGAGGCATAGGCGTTAGGCAACCAGAAATACAAGGGTAAAAACGCGGCCTTAAGACCGAATACCACCAACAACAGCAAACCGGCAGCGCCGAGCAGCCCCGCATCGTCAGGCCCGGCCGCCGCGACCTGGATGGCCATATCGGCCATATTCAGGGTGCCAGTGATGCCATACAGCACACCCACGGCGAGCAGGAAGAACGCCGAGCCCACCAGGTTGAGCACCACGTAATGCAAGCCTGCCCGTACCCGCTCGACGCCACCACCATGCAGCAGCAGCGAGTAGGAGGCGATCAGGAGGATTTCAAAGAACACGAACAGGTTGAACAAATCGCCCGTCAGAAAGGCACCGTTGATACCCATCAACTGGAACTGGAACAGCGCATGGAAGCTCTGCCCGCGCTCATCATCACCGCGTACCGCATACAGCAAGGCGAAGCTGCCGAGTACCGCAGTGACCACCAACAGCAAGGCGCTGAGGCGATCGAGCAGTAGGATGATGCCAAACGGGGCCGCCCAGTTACCGGCGGCATACACCTGCAGCACACCTTGATCGGCCAGCCAGAGCAGGTAAGCGCTCAACGGCAACAGCGACAGGGTGGCTAATAGCGACACGCAACGTTTAACCCGCTGGCTAAGGCCCGCGCCCAGCAGCAACAGGCTGCCGGCAAACATCGGCAGCAGGATGGGCAGGATTAAGCCGTGGTTCATCGTGCAGGCTCCTGGCCGTCAACATGGTCGGTGCGGGTTTCACCCACACTGCGCAAGGCCAACACCACGACGAAGGCGGTCATGGCAAAGCCGATCACAATCGCGGTCAGTACCAGCGCTTGTGGCAGTGGATCAGCGTATTCAGCGCCCGCCCCGACCACCGTAACCACGCCGGTTTGTAAACGGCCCATGGCAAACAGGAACAGGTTGACCGCATAAGAAATCAGCGTCAGCCCCAACACCACCGGGAACGTGCGGGCGCGTAGCAGCAGGTACACACCGCTGGCCGTCAGGATGCCCAGGGTCGCGGCAAATATGGCTTCCATTTCAAAGCACCTCTTGTGCAGCTTTTTCCTGGGTCAACTTGCCCAGGTTGGCGAGAATCAACAGGGTCGCGCCGACAACCGTCAGGTACACGCCCAAGTCAAACAGCATGGCCGTGGCCAGCTCTATTTCACCGATCAGCGGGATCTGGAAATGGCCGAAGGCGGAGGTCAGGAACGGCCGGTCAAACAACCAGCTGCCCAACCCGGTGAGGCCGGCAATCAACACGCCAAGTCCGGCCATGCCTTGATAGTTGAGCGGGAGGCGCGACTGCGTCCACTGCACGCCACTGGCGACGTATTGCAGAATCAACGCCACCGCCGTAACCAAACCGGCGATAAAGCCACCACCCGGTAGGTTGTGCCCGCGCAGGAAGATAAACACCGAAACCAGCAATGCCATCGGCAGCAAGACCCGCGACAGGGTGGCAAGCACCAAGGGGTGACGATCACGCGCCCAGTTGCGCCCCTGCGCATCCTGTTCCGGCTGGAACAGGCGCAACCCGTCCAGCATGGCGAAGATGCCTACCGCGGCAATCGCCAATACAGTCACCTCGCCCATGGTATCGAAGCCACGAAAGTCGACCAGAATCACGTTGACCACGTTGGTGCCGCCACCGCCTGGCACGCTGTTCTCCAGGAAGAATGCAGAAATGCTGTCATACGGTCGCGTGAGCACGGCAAACACCAGTATCGCCACCATCACGCCCATACTGACCGCCAGGGTAAAGTCGCGCAGGCCACGCAGGCTGCTGGATTCCACACGGGTGTGCGCCGGCAAAAAGAACAGCGCCAGCATCAACAGAATGATCGTGACCACTTCCACTGACAGCTGGGTCAGCGCCAGATCCGGCGCTGAATAGCGGGCGAAGGCCAACGCCACCATCAACCCGACCACACTGAGCATCAACAGCGAGACTAAACGCTGGCGATGGAAGATCACCGTCACCAACGCGGCCAAGGCCATGATGCCCAGCCCCAGCGCTGTGATGCCGTCAATTTTGGTCATGGCCAGCGGCCCACTGATCTGCGGTAACTCACTCAAGCCCTGGGTCACCACAATTAACGCGGCCGCCAGTAACAGCGCCAGGTAGCGCTGCAGCGAAGCGTTCTCCAGCCACTGCGTTATGGCCGTGCAGCCCTTGATCATCAGCACAACGCCACGCTCAAAGATCAACTTGGCATCCACGCTCGGCAGCCCGGCATACCAGCGGAACAGCGGCTGGCGGAATACGTAGACCAGAATCCCGCCGAACAGGGCGATAAAGCTCATCAGCAATGGCAGGTTAAACCCATGCCAAATTGACAGGCTGTAGGTCGGCACATCACCCGCCAGGGTGGCTGAGGCAGCCGCCGCGAGCAGTGGCGCTACGGTGTACGCCGGAACAATCCCCACCAAAAGGCAGAGGAACACCAGAATTTCCACCGGCACCTTCATATAGCGCGGCGGCTCATGCGGCGGGTAATGCGGCAGGTTGATCGGCTCGCCATTGAAGAATACGTCGTGAATAAAGCGCAGCGAATAAGCCACCGAGAACACCCCGGCCAGGGTGGCGGCTGCCGGAATTACCCAATTGAAGCTGCCCAGCAGATGCTGATTGAGCGTTTCACTGAAGAACATTTCCTTGCTCAAGAAGCCATTGAGCAACGGCACACCCGCCATCGCCGACGCTGCGACCATGGCTAACACGGCCGTGTGCGGCATGTACTTCCACATGCCGTTGATACGCCGCATATCGCGGCTACCCGTTTCGTGATCGATGATCCCCGCCGCCATAAACAGCGAGGCCTTGAACGTCGCGTGGTTAATGATGTGGAACACCGCTGCCACCGCTGCCAGCCGCGTATCCAGGCCGAACAGCAAAGTGATCAGGCCCAGGTGGCTGATGGTCGAATAAGCCAGCAGCCCCTTGAGGTCATGCTGAAACAGCGCCATCCCGGCACCGACCAGCAAGGTCACCAGGCCGGTGATGCTGACCAGGTAGAACCACCACTCCGAACCTGCCAGCGCCGGGTACAGTCGCGCCAGCAGAAACACCCCGGCCTTAACCATGGTCGCCGAGTGCAAATAGGCAGACACCGGGGTCGGTGCGGCCATCGCATGGGGTAACCAGAAATGGAACGGAAACTGCGCCGACTTGGTGAACACGCCCAGCAGCACCAGAATCAGCGCCAGCGGATACAGCTCGTGGGAACGGATCGCGTATCCGGCAGCCAGTACCTGAGACAACTCGAAACTGCCGGCGATATGGCCGATCAGCAGAATCCCGGCAAACAACGCCAAACCGCCGCCACCGGTCACCGCCAAGGCCATGCGTGCGCCTTTACGCGCATCCGAGCGCTCGCCCCAGAAGCCAATCAGCAGGAACGACGACAGGCTGGTCAGCTCCCAGAACATCAGCATCAGCAGCAGGTTTTCCGAAAGTACTACGCCCAGCATGGCGCCCATAAACAACAGGAGGAAGGCGAAGAAACGCCCCATTGGCTCCTTCTTGGACAGGTAGTAGCGCGCGTAGAGAATCACCAGCAAGCCGATGCCGAGAATCAGCAGCGCAAACAGAAAACCCAGCCCATCGAGGCGCAGGCTGAGGTTCAAACCCAGGGAGGGTAACCAGTCCAGCTTGACCTTGAGCAACTCGCCAGAGAACACCGCAGACTGCTGCGAGATCAGCAGCACCAAGGCGGCTAACGGCGCCAGTGCGGTGGCTGCGGCGCACGCTGAACGTCCCAGCCGCTCGGTCAGCAGCGGCAGAAACAAGCCAAGAAATGGCAAGGCGATGATCAGCGCAAGCGTCATAGATAAACCTCTTTATACGAACCCGGCACGTACATGAACCCGGCCGACTCCCTAACTGACTGACTGACGGTAAACCACAGGGTTTGACCTGTGCCACACCCCACACACATCTGATAGGCCGTGCGGCGGCGAAAACCGATCAACAGAAAAACGTGCGCGATTATCCATAACTATCGGCCAGACGTCATGGATAGAATCATTACAAAACACTCGCTCACCAGAAACTTGCCTGGGAATCCCGTTAAACACCGATAAACGTCTGGTCTATCTAGAAAAAAGGCAATAAAAAGCCGGATCAGCCAACACTGATCCGGCCTTTGCAACACTCACTGGGTAACGCGGCTGGTGCCATTGACCGTCATGATGCGTACGCGCTCACCGACCCGAAATACCTGATTCTCTTCGACTGCCTGCACGTAGGCGCGCATGCTGCCGTCATCTTCGCGCACAGTAATTTCAACGCCCTGGGTGCGTGTCAGACCTTCTTCGGTCATCGCGCCTAACAGGCCGCCGGCCACCGCCCCAATCACTGCGGCCACCGCACTGCCACGACCACCGCCTACGCCACTGCCGGCAACGCCACCAATAACCGCACCGGCACCAGCGCCGATTGGGGTTTTCGTGCCTTCAATCTTCACCGGGCGTAGCGATTCGATAGTGCCCATGCGCACAGTTTGCACAGTGCGCGCTTCTTCACGTGAGTAGGTATCGCCAGTCAGACTGGAGGCGCAGCCACCCAATAGGGCTAACGCGGCAAAGGAGGCAGCCAACAGAAAGGGGTTACGCATGATCATTTCTCCAATTAGGCAGGCATTCATTAAAACGCCTGCGCGGTTCAACTGTCACCCGCCAATATGCGGAAAACATTATCAGCGCTGCATCGCCGGACCATAACGCGACATTGCGCCACCTGCGAGCCCACAACCAATTAGCCTAAGCTAAGACCTTGTTTGGGGGATTTATGGATTATTTTATCGTCGCCATTACCACCGTGGCAGGCCTGTACTTTCACTGGTGGCTGTATGTGCGGATCAAACGCTGGATCGATCGCGACCTGGCGCTGTCATTGGCCGGTGACTCAACAGCCAAACGCGACTATATGCTCTCGCGCCTGGCTGAAGCTCAAGCGAGTGGGATCAAACGCCGCGACCTACCCGCCTGGCTGGAGCAAGCGGCCGCGCACTACCAAGCGGATTGACGCCACTATCAGGGGGCTAGACGCTCACGCAACCAGGCGCCGTCTTGCTGGCGGAAGTTGAGCCGATCATGCAGACGGCTGGAGCGGCCCTGCCAGAACTCGACGCGCTCCGGCAGCAGGCGGTAGCCGCCCCAATGCGGCGGACAATGCGGCGCCCGGTCGAGAAAGCGCTGTTCCGTTTGCGCCAGCAAGCTTTCCAGTTCGGCGCGGTCGGCAATTACCTGGCTCTGTGGTGAGGCCCAGGCGCCCAGACGGCTGCCCAATGGACGCACCTGAAAATAGGCATCGCACTCCTCAGGCGTAACCCGCTCGACACGCCCCTCGATACGCACCTGCCGCTCCAGGCTGGGCCAGAAGAAGGTCATGGCGGCAAATGGATTGGCCTGCAGGTGTTGGCCTTTGGCGCTGTCGTAGTTGCTGAAGAAGGTGAAACCGCGCGCATCCAACCCCTTAAGCAGCAGCACACGGCAGTGCGGCCGGCCTTGCGCGTCAACAGTCGCCAGGGTCATCGCATTGGGTTCAACCGGCAGCTGTTCGGTCTTTACCGCGTCGGCAAACCATTGCTCGAACAGCGCAAACGGCTCAAGCGGTGCTTGCGCTTCACTTAAACCGTCGCGGGTGTAATCACGGCGCATGTCAGCCAGCGTTTGAGTCATCGGCAAATCCCCTTGGGCAAATAGGCTTAGCTTACCCGCGAGCGCTCAATCTGGCTTGATCTGCAGCAACGAGCCGCTGCAGCAGAGTTTTATTGGCTGCGCGCGGGTTTATCGGCCTTGGCAACCACTTTGGCGTTCTTGTCTTTAATGGATTTGGTTGCCACTACTGCCGTGGCGGGCAAAGGCTGGCTATATTTGGCAATCAGCGCATTGAGGGTGGCTTTCGAGGTCAGCATAATTTCCACGCGACGGTTCAGTGCACGGCCTTGTTGGCTATCGTTGGCCGCACGCGGCATATCCGAGCCCAGGCCTTTGACCATCAAGCGGCTTTGCTTAAGGCCACTGAGGCGGAAAATCGAGGTAAATGCGCGGGCGCGTTGCTGGCTCAAGTCACGGTTGGCATTCGCTTCACCGCTGCTGTCGGCGTGGCCAAGAATCAACACGCCGATGGTTTCATCACGCTCAAGCAATTTGGCCATGCGGCTCAGCGGCCCCAGGGTGCTCGGTAGCATCATGTGCGGACGGTCCGGGTTGAATGAGCCCTGCACCGGAGCGGTGACCACCAGCAGATTTTCACGGCGCTCAAACTCAAAGTGAGTGCCTTTGATCGCTTCACGCACCTTCGGCTCATACACATCCAACCACGCCTGAGTCACTGCCGGTGGCGGCATGGCAACCACTTTCGGCACGGACGTTGCAGATTTATCAAACATACTGCAACCGCTGATCAGCACACAAAGGGCGACGGCGAGAGTTTTATTGGTGAGCATCGGGCATCCACACGTAATAAACAAAAGAAGCGCGCCGGGACCTGCTCAAGGAGCTGACCCCAGGTGATTGCGCAGCAGTTTAGCTGAGCTGGCTACAAACAATCAGCCAACAAACGCGCAAGTTTCTGCGCACGGGGGTCCATCAAGACGAACGGTCCTAGATTGTTGGTAACAAAGCCGAACGCCACATCCCGTTCCGGGTCAGCAAAGCCAATCGAACCGCCGGCTCCTGGGTGACCAAAGGCGCGCGGCCCCATACCATAGGTGGCGTTGGCAACTTCCGGCTGGTCGAGCATGCAGCCCAGTCCAAAGCGGGTCCGTGTCAGCAGGGTCTTGTCCTCGCCCACCGCGTGCTCGCGGGTCAACTCATCCAGCAGCTCGCTTTCCAGTAAGCGCCCATCCAGCAGGCCGCTGTAAAAACCAGCCAGGCTGCGGGCATTACCATGGCCATTCGCTGCGGGCTGCTGCATGCGCCGCCATTCGGGCTTGTTGGTGCTGGTCATGATCGATGGTGGATTGGTGAAGGCCCGCGTGCTCATGGCCGCCGGCTCACTCATCATGGTTTTGAGCAGACGCTGCGCGGCTGCATCACCGACGTTCCCCTTGCCACGGGAGATAGTCGCCACGCGGTCGAACTCCTCGTCCGCCAGGCCGACGTGGAAGTCCAGCCCCAAAGGCGTGGCCGTGCGTGCGACGATGGATTCGCCCGGCCCGCGCCCCTCGACCCGGCGCAACACCTCACCGACCAACCAGCCATAGGTGATCGGCGCATAACCATGGCCCTCACCCAATGCCCACCAGGGCTGTTCGGCGGCCAGCGCCGTGGTCATCGCCTGCCAGTCATACAGCGCCTCGGCGGGCAGCATCTGGCGCAAGGCCGGCAGCCCAGCCTGATGGCTGAGCAAATGGCGCAGGGTGATTTTATCTTTGCCGGCTGCCGCAAACTCGGGCCAATAGCGCGCGACTGGCGCATCCAGCTCAAGCTTGCCCTCAGCGACCAACTGCAAGGCCGTCACGGCAGTAAAGGTCTTGGTACAGGAGAACAGGTTAAGAATGGTGTCGCTGTGCCAGGCCTGCTGGCCATCTTTGTCAGCAACGCCAGCCCACAGGTCCACCACGGTTTCACCGCCGACCTGCACACAGAGCGCCATGCCACGCTCCTGCGGGTCATCGAATAACGCCGCGAAAGCGTCTCTCAATGCCTCGAACTTGAGGTCGAAAAAGCCCTGTATCTGCACCGCCCTACTCCTCTATCTCTGCGCGCCAAATGGTCGGCGGATTGTTTCAGCTCTGCCGTTTACGGTGAACCCTGCTCAAGCCTGACACCGGCACTATCAGTTCTGCGAATAGCCCCTCAAGGGATTTTCGTCACAGGCTCAGGCGCCGGCTGGAGCACGCTTTTTGCGACAGCCAAATTGGCCTTGCGTACGGCTTTGACGAAACCAACCCAAGGCCGATCAGTGATCGCCACCAACCCTAAATGGCCGTTCTCGCCATCTAACAGGCGCCCGGTAACCGGCTGGTCGAGGTACTGGAACCAATGCACGCCGACAACCTGTGGCTCCTCCAGGGCTTTGCTCAGGAAGTGCGCATAAGCCGGGCCGCGCTCCGCTTCGTTGTACACCTCGGCAACGCCCCCCCAGAACGGCCCACGATCACGTGAGCCGAAGTGGAACTCGGTGATCATCAGTGGTTTGTCCAACTGACGCAGCGCGGCGAAGTCATAGCCCTGCTGCGGCTCACGGGTATAGAAGTTGAAGCTCAGCACATCACAGAAACGCGCACAGGCGCCTACCGCTTCGGGGATGCTGCTGGCAAAACGCCCACCTAACAGCAGGTGATTTGGCGCATGCCAGTCGAGCGAGTCGGCAATGGTTTTAAAGTAGGTCTCGGCGAACAGGCGCAAAAATGCCTGCATATCCTGCTCAATGGCCGGGAACTCGGCACTCGGCAGCGGCGCCTGAAAACCAGGGTCTTCAATTAGCTCCCAAGCCTGCAGCTCAATCCCCCAGGCGCGAGACAGGCCATTCTGGTTGCGGTATTTATCGCGCAGCTGTTTAAGGAAGGCGCGCTTGGCCGGCACATCAGTGGTCAAACGCAGCGTGGCGTAGGCCAGAGCATAACGGCCATTGGGGTCACTCGCAGGGCCAGCCCAAGCCAATTCGTTATCGGCGAAATAGCCGAGCAGCCAGGGGTTGTCGCGGTGATCACGTGAGGCAATCGCCACAGCGCGCTCGGTGGCCATGGCAAACCGCGGATCGAACGGATCCGGCATCGCGCCCCACCAATCAACGCCGGTGCTGATGGTGGCGTAGTCGCCATGAATCGACAGCGGAATGCTGAACGGCATACGGGAATCGCCACCGAACGCCGGCTCACTCCAGTTACCCAGGGTGTTGAAGCCCCAGGCCTGCAGGCGGTCCTGGCTCAGCGCGCGCCAGGCAGCAGGGTCGACCTGGCCATAACTGCGCTGCAGGTTAGCTTTGTAGAAATTGAACCAACGTCCGCTGGCAAATGCTCGACCCTGGTTGGCACCGGTATCACTGCGGCTATCCGACGTGCCGAAATAAGCCGTCAGAGCATTACCCTCTTGCGGCAGATCGGTAAACATCGCCTCACGCCCCTCGACATAGGTCGCGCTCTGCTCGGCCGTCACGGCGTTGACGCCCAGTGAGTAGAACGGATGCCCCTCAGGCGAAACGAGAAACCAGCGCCCATCGCGCTTCTCGGTACGGAAGAAACCACTGGCCTCAAACGGTTGCCCGCCCGTCCAGCCACCGAATTTATCCTGCGCCGGGCGCTCAGCCAGCCAGCCCTGTAACTGCGCTTGTTCCTCGGCAACCGCTTGCTGCAACTGCGCATCGCGCTGGATCTTGCCCGGCCAGTTGGCCCGGGTGAACTGCCCGTAGCTATCGACAATCTCGGCATAAGCGGCGCGCGTGAGCTGTTCGCTACTGACACCGAACTGGCTGATCAAAATATCTTGCGCCGCCTTGGGTTGCGGCACGGAGAGTGTGAGTGCGCTGACCTTGCTCAGATCGAGTGCGCCACTGACCGTGTCCGCCAGCAGCAGTCGCTGGCCTTTGTGCATCCAGGGCATCGGCACACCGGCACGCATCCCTTGATCACGGGGAGAAACCGCTTGCAGAGGAATCAACAGGGCTTGCGCGGGACCGGCGGGCAAGGCAATACGGGTGCTCAACCGCTGGCCATCGACACTCTCGATCAGCACATCGAGGGTCAGCGCCCAATCCATGGCGTTTTGCACACGCAGGCTGACCAGTGCTTGCTGCGACCAATCCCAGCTACCATTCTGCGGGGTAAGCCTTACACTCGGCTGCTCGGCGGGCTGGAAGGTTATCCGGCGCAGCACCTCACCCTGCGGGGTTGGCTCGCCGATACGGTTGGGTAGATCGGCATCCTGCGTCGCGACCTGCACAGCATCCAGCGGCCGGACAAAGTTGAACAACTCCTGCGGCTCAATCGCCATGGCGGCGCCGCAATAAGCCAACAGCGCGAATAGCCAAACACCTGTCTGCAGCCTGCGTTTACCCTTCACCCACCACACTCCCCATTGTTTGGCAGCCACAGGCGACACTGCCTGGGGCAAAATCCAGGCCTCGGTGACGACCAAGGCCTTGTTCACGCGTGACTTGGAACCTATTTGGCGCAGCGAGTTGCCTGGCACCGACCGATGGGCGCTAACTAATTTCCCGACGAAACGGCGGCAAGGCATTGAGAATCGACTTGCCGTAACGCTGAGTGACCACGCGCCGATCCAGCAGGGTAATAGTTCCGCGGTCCGCTTCTGTGCGCAGCAGGCGGCCACAGGCCTGCACCAGGCGCAGCGAGGCATCCGGCACGGCGATTTCCATAAAGGGATTACCGCCGCGCGCCTCGATCCACTCGGCCAGCGCCGCTTCTACTGGGTCGTCCGGTACAGCAAAGGGGATCTTGGCAATCACCACATGCTCGCAATAGGCACCCGGCAAATCGACACCCTCGGCAAAGCTCGCAAGGCCAAACAGTACGCTTTCCTCACCGCTATCGACCCGCGCCTTGTGCTTATTCAGGGTTTCCTGTTTGGACAAATTGCCCTGAATAAACACACGTTTGCGCCAGTCGCGCTCCAGCCCTTCGAAAACGTCCTGCATTTGCTTGCGCGAGGAAAACAGCACCAGCGTGCCGCGTGAGCCTTCAACCAAGCCGGGCAAGTCACGAATAATCGCGGCCGTATGCGCCACCGCATCACGTGGATCGGCATTCAGGTTAGGCACCCGCAACACACCGGCATCAGCATGATGGAAAGGGCTGGGCACCACAGCAGTCACCGCCCCTTTCGGCAAGCCGGCCCGCATGCGGTAGCGATCAAAGGTGCCCAGCGCCGTCAGCGTCGCCGAGGTTACCAGCGCGCCATAGGCGACATTCCACAGGTTACGCCGCAGCGTTTCGGCGGCCAGGATCGGGCTGGCGTTGACTTCAATATCGAACAGCGCGCCGCTGTCAGCCAACGTTAACCAACGCGCCATCGGCGGGCTGGCCTCCGGATCTTCGGCGGTAAAGGCCAGCCACAGCTCCCAACTGCCCTGAGCACGCGCCAGCAGGCTGCCGAACAGCGGGTACCACTCTTCGGCCTGATGGCTGGCAATGCCGACAGTGGACTCGCCGTCCATGGCTTCCTTGAGCTTCTCGGCCACCCCGGTAAACAGCTCGGTCAGCTTGGAGAAACCCTTTTTCAGCTCTACGCCCAACTCAATCAAGTGCGGCGGTACCAGGCCTCCAACAAAGCGATGGCGCGGCCGCTCGCGGCCTTGCATGTCTTCGCCCGGCTTGAAGTCAGCCACTTGCTCGCAGGCGGCGAACATAAACTGCTGGTGGGTTTTGATTTCTCGCGCAAGCTCCGGCACTTGCTCTATCAAACGTCCCAAATCACCCGGCAGCGGATGCTGAGCGAGCAACTTGGTGAGGTTCTTGGCGGTCTGTTCCAGCCAATCGGCAGTCGAACGCAGGCGAGTGAAATGGGCGAAATGACCAATCGCCTTGTCTGGCAGATGATGCCCTTCGTCAAACACATAGAGGGTGTCACGCGGGTCCGGCAACACCGCACCGCCTCCCAAGGCCAGGTCAGCTAAAACCATGTCATGGTTGGTGACGATGACATCGACCTTGCCCATGCCCTCGCGCGCTTTGTAAAAAGCACACTGTTGAAAGTTAGGGCAATGGCGGCTGGTGCACTGGCTGTGATCGGTGGTCAGTTGCGACCAGCGCGTGTCTTCCAACTCTTCCGGCCAGCTGTCGCGGTCGCCGTCCCACTTATTACCAGCCAGTTTTTCAATCATCGCGGTAAACAGCTTTTGGCTCTGTTCATCCACGTCGATTTTGAAGCCTTCTTCCTCGAACAGCTGCGCGGTGGCGCTTTGCGCCTGGCCTTCCTGCAGCAGCATATCCAGCTTGGACAGACACAGATAACGGCCGCGCCCCTTGGCCAGGGCGAAGCTGAAATTCAGGCCACTGTTGCGCATCAGGTCCGGCAGGTCCTTGTGCACGATCTGCTCTTGCAGCGCCACGGTGGCGGTGGCGATCACCAGGCGTTTACCCGCAGCCTTGGCAGTGGGGATCGCAGCCATGCTGTAGGCCACGGTTTTACCCGTACCGGTACCAGCCTCAACCGCTACAACAGCGGGCTCACCGACACGCCGGCCCTCGTCATCCACTTCAATGGCCCCCAGCACCTTGGCGATTTCGGCAATCATCAGGCGCTGGCCATAGCGCGGCTTGAGCGACTTGGCTTCGAGAAAACGGGTATAGGCGCCCTGGATCTGGGACTTGAGTTCGGTACTGAGCATGAGGTCTTGGTGCAAAAAGGCTGGATAAATTTTCAGTGCTTGAAATCGGCGGCTATCATAGCGCGCTAATTGATCCCGCGCTGGACCGCTTAGAACCTGTTTACGTGCTCCACCGCAGACGCGACCGGTACGACACGCCACAGCGCGTAAATAAGCGTTTAACCAACAGGAGTACCCCATGACCCCATACGCCTTCGTCTACAGCTTGCACCTGCTCGCCGCTCTGGTCTGGGTGGGCGGCATGTTTTTCGCGTGGATGATCTTGCGCCCGGCAGCCGTCGCCGCGCTGGAAGCGCCATCGCGCCTTAAACTCTGGCTAGAAGTCTTCCCACGATTTTTCTACTGGGTCTGGGCTGCGGTAATTGTTTTGCCGATTACCGGCGTCGGCATGCTGCACTTGCGCTTTAGCGGCTTCGATAGCGCGCCACGCTATGTGCACGTGATGATGGGGCTGTATATCGCCATGCTGGCACTGTTTCTGCGCATTCAGGCGCTGCAACTGCCCGAGTTGCGCCGCGCCGTAACGGCAGAAGACTGGCCGACCGGCGGTGCGGTACTGGGGCGTATTCGCCGCCTGGTCGGCATCAATCTGCTGCTGGGGCTGCTGGTCATCGCAATCGCCGGCGCGCGCCCCTCGTTCTAACGCGGCACAACCAACCGCTGCCAGCAAGCAGCGGTTGGACGGCTAGAACTGCACGACATTCACTGCACCAGCGGGGCCTGACTCACCTGCACGCCCCGCCTGCCCCGGCTTACCATCGCGAGCGCCCTCGGTACTGTATAGCCAGCAGCCCTTAATCATGCCGCCTTGACCGCCTGCACCTGGCACGCCCGGCTGACCACCACTGCCGCCATCCACCCGGACCTGTAACTGTTCAACCGGGAAACCCTGCGGCACTTCCAAACGTACTTGCGCACCGGCAGCACCCGGCTGGCCATCGCCGCCATCCAAACCATCATGGCCGCGACTGGCCTCACCCCACGTACAGCCGCCCTGCTTGCCGTCCGCACCGGCAAGACCGGCATAACCAGGCGCACCTGCACCGCCACGGGCATCCAAGATCAAACTTTCTAGAGTCACGGCCTGTAACCGCACACTCAGGTCGCGCCCCGGCAATGCGGGTTTTTCGGCGCTGCCCTGGGCGCCACGCGCACTGATTTGCGCACCACTGGCAATCTCGGCAGCTGCCACCTCAAGACGTAACGCGTGCTCACTCGGGGCAATCGCCAGGCGCGCTTCACGCCCCAAGCGCAGCTGCGCCACACGGATTTTGGTCAAACCTGCAGGTATCAACAACGTGCCATGGTCGGCAATGTCCAAACGGTCCAAGAGCAGCACGTTGGTAGTGCTTGGCAGACGCATAAACGTGTGGGAGTCGACTTCAATCACAGCCTGCGCGAGGGCAAGGGGACTAAAAAATACGGCGAGGGCGAGCAAGTTACGCATGTTCGACCTCCAACTGCAGGGTGTCCTGGGGCTCTGCGTCAGCGGCAACAGCGGCTTGTTCAGCGGGCAGCCCGAGCAGCTGAAAAACCCCGAACAGCATCACTTGCACACGCTGCAGGGCCGGCTTAGGGCAGGCACTAAGGCGCGCGTTAAAAAACCACAGTTCAAGTGCATGAATCAGCAGAATAAAAGCGCCTGCGCCATTTAACAGCAGCGCAAAAGGCTGTGCGAAAGGTTGCAACAGATTTGCCAGTACTACACCCCAAAACAGTGCCGTCAGGCACTTACCCAAAACCAGAAATATTTTCACACCCGCCCCCAACACTTTGTTATTTCGCTGCACCTTATCTGCTTTAGGGGGTGTGCGGCCAGAAGACCAGTAAAAACTGCAAAGCAGGGACAGCTTCACAGCTTTTACTGGGTTTAAACCTGTCACTTCCTAACAGGCCGTTGCGAACTAACACCAAGGTTCGCAACGGCCTGTCAGCACATGACATCCGTTACGGTTGCGCTTCAACCTCTGCTTCAACGCGCCGATTGATTGCCCGCCCGGATTCGCTGTCATTGTCAGCGACCGGCCGCGACTCGCCATAGCCAACTGATGAAACCCGGCTACTGGAGATGCCGTGCTGATTGACCAGCACATCGCGCACCGCATTGGCACGGCGCTCGGACAAGCCTTGGTTATATGCATCGCTGCCTATCGCGTCGGTATGCCCTTCAACGGTTGTGGTGGTTTGCGGGTACTGTTTCATAAAGTCAGCAAGGCTCTTGATATCCGCCTGACTGTTTTCTTTAACGTCTGATTTGTTGAAATCGAACTTCACATCCAGCTCTACCCGAACCGCCTCCATAACCTCAATGAGCTCTGGCTCGACCGGCGTACTGGCGTATTCCTTGATGGGGCATCCGTTGGGATGTACGGACGTATTGGGCGGGGTTCCTGGGCAACGATCACGACGATCAAACACACCGTCTTTATCTTCATCACCATCTTGGGCGTAGCAAATCAGCGTGCCAATGACCGCACCGGCCACGGCGCCACCTGCTGCCCATGTAGAACTTTCAATTGCGCCCAGACCAGCACCGGCAAGGCCGCCAATTGCACTGCACAGGGGCCAGTTCCCTTGGTTGAGCGGCGCATCTCCCGTGCTGGAAGTTGTGACACAACCTGAAAGAACACTGCTGACCAAGAGAACGGGGGCGAACCCCATTATGGATCTAACTCTCATGGTACGAATCTCCTGTATTGCCGGCTATTGCCGGTAACTTAGGAGTAAAGACCTACCCTGGGAGCTGCACAAGCCAGCCCCTAAGGGTCTGGCTTGTTTTCTTCAGAAAGCCTGGAGCCAGGCGATCAAGGACGTGCTTCTACTTCAGCTTCTACGCGGCGATTGACGGCGCGCCCTTCAGCACTGGCGTTGTCGGCAACCGGACGAGTTTCGCCATAGCCGACCGCATTAACGCGCTCACCGCCTACACCGTACTGGTTAACCAATACATCACGCACAGCATTGGCGCGGCGCTCGGACAGGGTCTGGTTGTAAGCATCGCTGCCTACAGAGTCGGTATGGCCTTCAACCACAGTGGTGGTTTGTGGGTATTGAGTCAGGAAGTCAGCCAGGTTTTTGATATCGCCATAACTTTCTGGTTTGACCTGAGCCTTATCGAAGTCGAATTTCACATCCAACTCAACACGCACAGGCTCAGCCATAACCTCCTCAACCACTACAACCTCTTCAACCATTACAACCTGCTCTTCGCTAGCGCCATGCACCCAGCAGTAAGCCGCAGCCATACCAGCACCCAATACAGCACCGCCACCGGCCCATGTCGAGCTTTCAATAGCGCCCAGAGCAGCACCGCCCACACCGCCGACCGCGGCACAGGTTGGCCAATCCGTTTTCTGCAGGCCGGCGCAACCGGTTAATAAGGTACTCGCGACAATTAGGGGTAATGCTTTTCTGGTGATGCTCATATTTAAGACTCCTATTGGTAAATCGGTAAAAACCGATACTGACAAAGTAAAGACGCCAGTCAGAAAATACGCCAGAGAATACATAAACACATTAGTAGCACTATCCCCACTAGGCCGCCCTGCAGCTGCACGTTAGTCTTTGTGCACTGAGTGAGGAATTATCATGCCTGCCACACTATCGACCCGCACACCACAACACGCCCTTGCTGCCTTACTGGCGCGCTACACGCCAGCTCGCCTGCTTGTGGTCGGAAGCCACGAATTACCCGCGATTGATGCATTTATTCAAGCCCACCCGGACTGCCATATTGTCCACGCAGAGCCAGGCGAACTGCCTGCTGAAGTCGCCGCGCAACGCTTCGATCTAGCCCTAGTCGTCGATTGCCTTGAGCACTTGCCCAAGCGCGCAGGCCTGGAATTACTGGGTGGTATTCGCAATCTGAATGCTAGCCGAATGGCCGTGCTAGTCGACCTCAACGCCTGTGACTGGCATGAGACCGACTTTTTTGCCTTGGCCCTGCAGGCCAGTGAATGCTTCCAGCGCGATGAGCAAATACTCAACCTGTTCACATACGACCTGCTCGACTACAAACAGGTGCCTGACTGGCTGAATGCCAAGTTTTGGGCCAACCCGGAAAATTTTGGCAAGTACTGGTGGTAAATCCGTGAACAGCACAATCTGCCCCTGCGGCAGCGGTCAATTACTGACACTTTGCTGCGGCCACTTTCACTCAGGCTCTCCAGCACCCAGTGCCGAAGCCTTGATGCGCTCACGCTATAGCGCCTACGCCTTGGGGCTGATCGATTACCTGGTGCGCAGCACGCTGCCGGCCCAACAAGCCAAGCTCGACCAACACGCCATACAAGCCTGGAGCCAAGGCAGCGCCTGGCTTGGGCTTGAGGTGGAGCAGACCGAGCTGATCGAGGGTGAGCCTCAGCACGCCTATGTGACCTTTACCGCCCACTGGCGTGACGAAGGTGGCGAGCACAGCCACCGCGAACGTTCAGCGTTCGTACGTAATAACGACAACTGGTATTTCATTGATCCCACGGTCGAAACCAAGCTCGGGCGAAATGACCCGTGCCCATGTGCGAGCGGGCTGAAGTTCAAGAAATGCTGTGCAAGCTATTTTTGATACTGCTCAGCCGATCACTCGCACAAGGTGCATCGAACGCCGCAGGCTAGTTCTGTAATTTCAGATGAGAAATATCAGGGGCGAGGCCGGGCGGGGCTTTTTTCGCTTCGCCCATATCACTGCCAGGTGGCGCCAGGCTGAACTGCGACAAATCCAGTACGGGAGCCGCTACCTGCGGCTTTTCATCCTGCACATCGTCGCCAAGCGGGGCAATGCCAAAATCGGGGGCATCCACCTCGGCAAATGCGGCCATGTATTCGTCACGCGGCGCCACCTGCAAACGCCCGGCAGGTGAGCTGGTAACGCTAGGGGCTGGCGTAGCTACCGGGTTAGCGACCGCTGGATCTGAGGCCTCAGCTGGCGGCGCGGTCAGCACAATTTCTTCGATCTCATCGTCGATGCAAACGACGTCGACTACCGCCCCTGCGCGCTCCAGAGTCGAGCGATATTTTTCAGCGCCGGCCGCATCCAAGTTGCTTTTAATCACGATACGCCGCCCGGAAAACAGCAACGCCAGGCGCTGCTCATCGGCCTGAAACAGCTTGGCCACGTTGGCTTTCACCAGCGCCAGTTGAGCCCCCGGAACCAATTGCGCACTGAAGGCAATTTCGTAGCGAGCCATGGTCATACTCCTGTCCTATTCGTTGCTCAGTATGGCGCAGGTTTTTTTAACGTCACAACAGGTGGCAGCCAAGCACTTGCTTGTTACACTGATGCGTCATTCGGAGTATGCAATGTTTTCTCAGGCGCAAACGATAAGAATTCTCAGCCTATTGCTTTTTTTTGGCCTCCTTTCCAGCCTAGGCGGTTGTTCCTCTTGGTCATCAGGGGACTTTAGAGACCCCGCGGTCAGCTTGGTCAAAGTCGATGTGGTCAAAGCCAAACTGCTGGAGCAGCACTTCACGTTGCGCTTTCGCATCGACAACCCCAACAGCTTCAGCCTGCCGGTGCGCGGGCTGGATTATGTGGTGCACCTGAATCAGGTGAAACTTGCTGAGGGCGAGTCGAACGCGTCCTTCACCGTACCCGCTCATGGCCACTACATTTTCGACGTGCCAGTGCGCACCAACCTCTGGCGACACCTGCGGCAAATCGTCAAGGCCTTGGAAAAACCCGATAGACCCATACCCTATCGATTGCAGGGTGCGGTCAAAACTGGCTGGTTATTCGGACGGAGCGTGCACATGTCGCGCAATGGCGAGATAATTCCCGGCAATTACATCCAGGAGTAACTCGCATGACCCAGCAAGAACACGTTCACGGCCCTGACTGCAATCATGACCACGATCACGCCCACAGCCATGATCACGGCCACGTACATGGTCCAGACTGCAATCATGGCCATCAGGAACCTGTGCGCAACGCGCTGAAAGACGTTGGCCGCAACGACCCTTGCCCATGCGGCAGCCAGAAAAAATTCAAGAAATGCCACGGCGCATAACCCTGCGATGAACAACCTCACTCTGCTCGCATTGATCACCAGCGCAGCGCTGATTACGGCGCTGGCACTCTACGCCCTGTATCTGTGGCGTCGCGTTTGGGCCAAGGAAAAAACGCAAACCGAGGCGCTCAATGCGCAGCGTGAGCGCATTGGCGGTGATCTACAGATTCTTGCCAGCAGCTTGCTCGACGGTCAGCTCCCGCTGATTGAGGGTGCAATTCGAATCAAGGTGCTGCTGGATAACTACGACAGCACCCTGAGTCAGAATCCGCGCTGTGAGGTTTTTCACCAGCTGTTCGTGGCAACCGCCCAAGTGCCTACCCACGCCGAGTGGAAAGCCTTGGAGAAAAGCGTGCGGCGCCAGCATGAGCAGCACTTCAGTGAACTGGAACTGCAGCACAAGGCAGCTGCCCGCACTGCCGCACGCTGGCTGCTCGATGAAGCCTTGCCGGTAGGCCGCAAACACGCCTGATTTCACCCGCCACGCGCCTTGTCATGCGCGTGGCCCCTGGCTAACGTAGTACGTCCGCAGCTGCGCGCCCACGCACTTGCCGGAAGGCGCACACTCACCCGATCGTTTTCCATCCGCAAGGAGCCAGCTGCATGCTAGCGCGCGCGTTACGCCCCATGGCCCACCTCATCCTCGCCGCCGCACTCACGGCAGTGGTCGCACTGAGTGGCTGCCAGTCACTCCTGAACAGTCGCTACAGCGACAGCGTGCCCGCGGATCAAGGCATTGTCCGGGTCAAAGGCCTGGCGCAAAGCGTGGTGATTCGCCGTAACCCGCTGGGCATGCCACTCATCGAAACCACCACCTTCCATGACGCGCTGTTCGCCCTCGGCTATGTGCATGCCAGCGACCGCCTAAGCCAAATGGTCGGCCTGCGCTTGATGGCCGAAGGTCGCCTGGCTGAAATGGCCGGCCCCGGCGTGTTGGAAATGGACCGTTTCATGCGCGCGGTCAATTTGAAAAAGAGCGCTGAGGTGCTCTACAGCAGTGCCTCGCCACGGATCAAACGCTTCTTCGAGGTCTATGCTCGCGGGGTCAACGCCTACCTGTTCCGTTACCGTGACAAGCTGCCGATGGATCTGGCCGAATCCGGTTATCGCCCGGCGTACTGGAAAGCCGAAGACTCCGTATTGGTGTTCTGCCTGCTGAATTTTGGCTTGTCGGTCAACCTGCAGGAAGAAATCGCCGCCCTTGTACTCGCGCAAAAGGTCGGCAGCGAGCAGCTCGCCTGGCTGCTGCCGACCTACCCTGATGAGCCCTTACCAATTGAAGAAGCCAGCAAACTCCGCGGGCTTGACCTCAATGGACAGCTGGCCGGGCTGAGCGACGTTAGCGCGGCCGTCAGCCAATTTGCGGATACGCACATGCTCGGTGTGGCGGCGTCTAACAACTGGGCGTTTACCCCTCAGCGCACGCGCAGCGGCAAAAGTTTGCTGGCCAACGACACCCACTTGCCATTGTCGATGCCATCCGTGTGGAATTTCGTGCAAATTCGCTCGCCCAAATACCAGGCCGCCGGCGTCTCGATTGCTGGGGTGCCCGCTGTCGTGGCGGGCTTCAACGGCAAGCTGGGCTGGGGCATGACCATGGTCATGGGCGACAACCAGGATTTATTCCTTGAGCAAGTCAAACGTCAGAATGGCCGCCTGCATTATTTGGCAGACGGTAAATGGTTACCCGCCCAAGAACGCCAAGAGACCTTCTTCATCAAAGGGCAACGCCCCATCCGCGAAACCATTTTTGAAACCCGCCACGGCCCACTGCTGAATTCGGTGCTCGGCGAGCGTAAACACGCACTACAACCCATGCAACTGAGCAGCGGCTATGGCCTGGCGCTGAAAACCACCCAATTCGAATCGGATCAGACGCTCGATGCGTTTTTCGACCTGTCGCGCGCTCAGTCAGTCGAGCAGGCCTTTGAGGCCACCCGTGAAGTCCGTGCCATGCCGCTGAATATCGTCTTCGCCGATGCGCAGCATATTGGCTGGCAGGTCACCGGGCGCTTCCCCAATCGCCGTGCAGGCCTGGGGCTGATGCCCTCCCCCGGCTGGGACAGCCAGTACGACTGGGATGGGTTTGCCGACCCAATGCTGCACCCCTACGATCAGGACCCAGCCAACGGCTGGCTGGGCACCGCCAACCATCGCACGGTACCGCGCGGCTATGGCATGCAGCTTTCCAACTCCTGGTTTTACCCCGAGCGCGCCGAGCGTATCGCCGCACTTGCAGCAACGGGCAAGCATGACACCCAGAGCATGATTGCCATGCAGTACGACCAGACCTCGCCCTTCGTTGCCAAACTGCAGAATATGTTCAGCGCACCCGGCATGGCAGAAAGCCTGCAAGCCGCCATCGATGCCTTACCGGCAACAGAACGCGATAACGCCCGCGAAGCGCACAGTCGGCTGATGAAGTTCGACGGCAAAATGACCGCAACCTCGGCAGACGCCGCGCTGTACAGCGCCTTTCTCCACCAAAGCGCCCGGGAGACCTTTCTCGACGAGTTGGGCCCAGAAAGCACTCCAGCTTGGAAGGCTCTGGTCGAAACCGCCAACAGCTCCTACTCCGCCCAGGCCGACCACTTGCTGGGCCGTGAAGACAGCCCCTTCTGGAATGACCGCCGCACCGCACAGCAAGAAGACAAACCAACCATCCTCGCGCGCAGCCTCGCCGGCGCAGTGACGCTGCTGGAAAACAAACTAGGCCGTGACCGTAGCACCTGGCAGTGGGGCAAGTTGCACACCTACAACTGGACCACCGAGACCAGCCAACTGGCGCCCTACATGAGTGCCAGCCAGCGCAGCAGCATCAACGCCATTAAGGGCTACCTGGACCGCGGCCCCTACCCGGCCGGCGGCGATCACAGCACGCTGAATGTGGCGGCCTATATCTGGGGCGAGAACTTTGACACCTGGTTGATCCCAGCAATGCGCATCGTCGTCGATTTCGGCCGCGAAGAGCCGCTAATCGGCCTCAACAGTTCCGGCCAATCCGGCAACCCCGCCAGCAAACACTACGCCGACGGCATCGACGCCTGGCTCAAAGGCGGCTATATGAGCTTCCCGTTCCAGTCGCAAAACCTCGACAAAGTGTATGGCAGCAAGCGCCTGCTACTGATGCCGACAAACTGAAGCGCAGCAGCGACTGACCGTTCGTCGGCAACCACTGAACTAATTCAGCGGTCACTGTTCAGACAAAGTGGACTTACTCCACAGATCATCGTTTTAGGGCGCTTTTTAGCGCCCTTTCTTTTGCCTGCGATTCAGCCCCCCTCCGACGTGCAGCTCTAGCGTGCACTTTGCCGCTGGTTCAACGTAAGCTTTGCACTTTATCTTAACGCTTGATGCTGACAGCCGGGTAGTTGTGCCGCGCGACCGCATAAGCCATGTTTTCTGCTTCCCGTGAGGACTTTGAAATGAGCAACCGCCAAGCTGAAATTGCCGCTGCCCTGGATGTGATACCGCCTTTTTCTGACGAAGCCGCGCTGGCTGCCGAAGTCGAACGACGCAAGACCTTTATCAAGCACTGTCTGCGCAATTCGGGCCTGAAGGTACTGGTGCTGGGCATCAGCGGCGGTGTCGACTCATTGACCGCTGGACGCCTGGCACAGCTGTCAATTGAAGAGTTGCGTGAAGAAACCGGCGACTCGGCCTATCGCTTTATCGCCGTACGCCTGCCCCATGGCACCCAGCACGACGAACATGACGCCCAAGCCTCGCTGCAATTTATCCGCGCGGATGAAGAAGACACCGTCAATATCGCAGACAGCGTAACGGGTCTCGGCGAGCAGGTGACTCACCTGCAGACGCTTAGCGACGCCCGCCGCGACTTTGTTATGGGTAACGTCAAGGCACGCATCCGCATGGTCGCCCAGTTCGCCATCGCTAACGCCAACAACGGCCTGGTCATCGGCACTGACCACGCCGCCGAAGCAGTCATGGGTTTCTTCACCAAATTTGGTGACGGTGCTTGCGACCTTGCCCCGCTCTCCGGCCTGGTCAAAGCCCAAGTACGTGCAATCGCCAAGCACTTGGGCGCGCCTGATAACTTAGCGTTCAAAGTGCCCACCGCCGACCTGGAAGAACTGCGCCCCGGCAAACCGGATGAGGAAGCTCACGGTGTTAGCTATGCCGAAATAGACGCCTTCCTGCACGGCCAACCGGTGCGCGAAGAAGCCTACGCCATTATCGTGCGCACCTTTGACGCCACCCGCCACAAGCGCGAACAGCCATTAGCACCATGAAGACCGCACGGTATTCGCAAAGGATGGCACCCCATAAAAAGTACGGACAATAAAAAGCCGGGTATCGCCCGGCTTTTTATTGGATCGACCACTCAGGCCCTTGGCAGGGTCACGCCCAGCTGACCTTGATACTTGCCGCCCCGGTCCTTGTAGGACACTTCACAGGCCTCATCAGACTGCAGGAAGAGCATCTGCGCGACGCCTTCGTTGGCGTAGATTTTCGCCGGCAATGTAGTGGTGTTAGAGAATTCCAGGGTCACGTGGCCTTCCCATTCCGGCTCCAGCGGCGTGACGTTGACGATAATACCGCAGCGCGCATAGGTGCTTTTGCCCAGGCAGATGGTCAACACATCACGGGGAATACGGAAGAACTCCACAGTGCGCGCCAGCGCAAAAGAGTTCGGTGGAATGATGCACACATCGCTTTTCACATCGACAAAGCTCTTCTCATCGAAGTTCTTTGGGTCGACAGTCGCCGAGTTGATGTTGGTGAACACCTTGAATTCATCAGCGCAACGCACGTCGTAACCGTAGCTGGAAACGCCATATGAAATCAGTGGCTGCGCACCCTCGACACGTACCTGACGCTCGACAAACGGCTCAATCATGCCGTGCTCTTGAGCCATGCGGCGAATCCACTTATCCGATTTGATGCTCATGGCGACTGTCCTGCTATAGCGAAGGGTGAAAAGTGCACGCATCTTACCGGGCCGCGCGACTGGGTTCAAAGGCTCTGAAAACAGCCGTAGAGCAAATCGCCAAGAGCAGCCCATCGCTAAATAACAGAAAGATGCACAGAGCATTCGCGCTTAGCGCTAAAAGCGGGTATCGTGTGTCCCACTGTGCTGCATGTGTCACCGCGAATCGCTTCATGATGCCTAGATTTCGATCCAAACATCGTCCGACTCCTAGTACTCGTTGCACTCAGTCCCGGCCTGGGCTTTTCCAGGGCTGTTAATAAAATCTTTAGGAGACATAACATGTCGAATCGTCAAAATGGCACCGTTAAGTGGTTCAACGATGAGAAAGGCTACGGCTTCATCACCCCACAGTCCGGTGACGACCTGTTCGTACACTTCAAAGCTATCCAGAGCGATGGCTTCAAGAGCCTGAAAGAAGGCCAGGCAGTGACTTTCGTCGCTACCCGTGGTCAGAAAGGCATGCAGGCTGAGGAAGTTCAGGTTGTATAACCTGATCTAACTCGCTTGATAAAAAGCCCCGCCTAGTGCGGGGCTTTTTTATGGGCGCGTATTCATCTGCGAGCAAGATGTGGCGCACCTGCGTGCGCCACTGCCAAATCAATCTTCACTGATCACAATGCTCGGCATCGCCTGCTGCGCGCCACCTTGAGCAATACGCGCACCCACATTGCGCGCAGTTTCCTGATAGATCATCGCGATCTGGCTTTCCGGATCGGCAATAGTGGTTGGCTTGCCACCATCGGACTGCATACGAATGGCCATCGACAGTGGCAGGGATGCCAGCAGATCGACGCCAAACTGCGCCGCCAGCTTCTCACCACCGCCTTCACCGAACAGATGCTCGGCATGACCGCAGTTCGAGCAGATATGTACGGCCATGTTTTCTACAACGCCAAGCACCGGAATGTTCACTTTACGGAACATCTCCACGCCCTTCTTAGCATCCAACAGAGCCAAATCCTGAGGCGTGGTGACGATGACTGCGCCTGCAACTGGCACCTTTTGCGCCAGGGTCAGCTGGATATCACCAGTGCCCGGCGGCATGTCCACCACTAGGTAATCCAGATCATTCCAGGCGGTCTGGGTGATCAACTGCAGCAGCGCACCGGAGACCATCGGCCCGCGCCAGACCACCGGGGTGTTCTCGTCGGTGAGAAAGGCCATGGACATGACTTCCACGCCATGCGCCTTGAGCGGCACAAACCACTTCTGGTCTTTCACCTCTGGCCGCGTGCCTTCGGAGATACCAAACATGATGCCCTGGCTCGGCCCATAGATATCGGCATCCAGAATGCCAACCTTGGCACCCTCGCGGGCCAGCGCCAACGCCAGATTGGCGGCAGTGGTGGATTTACCCACCCCGCCTTTGCCGGATGCCACGGCAATCACGTTTTTCACATTCGCCAGCGCCGGCACCTGATCCTGCGCCTTGTGCGCCTCAATCACGCAATCGACCTGCACCAGCGCACGCTCGACGCCATCGAGCGCCTCCAGTGCCATCTGCAGCATCTGCGCCCAGCCAGCCTTGAATAACCCGGCGGCATAGCCCAACTGCAGGCGCACCTTGACTTGACCACCCTGAATCTCCACCTCACGCACGCAGCCGGCGCTGACCGGGTCCTGATTTAGGTGGGGGTCGGTGTATTGGGACAGCGCGGCTTCAACCGCTGCACGGGTAACGACACTCATGGAAGACTCCGAAAGACTGAGTAAAGCAGGCGGACATCCTACCCGAGCGCGCTTGCTGGCGCATGCCCATAGCCCGGCGCAGCGCTCATGGATGAAAAATATCCGCTGCACCTATATAGTTACCGGCTTCTCTGAGTTACCAGTGCAGCCAATCCCCATGAGCCAAGCCCGCAAAATTCTCGTCACCAGCGCCCTGCCCTACGCCAACGGTTCGATCCACCTCGGCCATATGCTCGAGTACATCCAGACCGACATGTGGGTGCGTTTCCAGAAGCTGCGCGGCAACCAGGCTATTTATGTGTGCGCCGACGATGCGCATGGCTCAGCAATCATGTTGCGCGCCGAGAAAGAAGGCATCACCCCAGAGCAATTGATCGCCAATGTACAGGCCGAGCACACCGCCGACTTCGCGGGTTTCGGGGTGAACTTCGACAACTACCACTCGACCCACTCAGATGAAAACCGTGAGCTGTCGGAGGCCATCTACCTGAAGCTGCGTGACGCCGGGCATATCGCCACGCGCTCGGTCACGCAGTACTTCGACCCTGAAAAAGGCATGTTCCTCGCCGACCGTTTCATCAAGGGCACCTGCCCGAAATGCGCGACCGAAGATCAGTACGGCGACAACTGTGAGAAATGCGGTGCCACCTACGAGCCAACCGAGCTGAAGAACCCGCGTTCGGCCATCTCCGGCGCGGTGCCGGTACTGCGCGACTCCAAGCACTTCTTCTTC
This sequence comes from Pseudomonas spirodelae, assembly GCF_034653255.1. NCBI lineage: Bacteria > Pseudomonadati > Pseudomonadota > Gammaproteobacteria > Pseudomonadales > Pseudomonadaceae > Pseudomonas > Pseudomonas spirodelae. The sequence goes on from NZ_JAYEET010000001.1 coordinate 121,399, forward strand.
AAGCTGCCAGACTTCGAGGCCATGCTGAAAAGTTGGACCCGCAGTGGCGCATTGCAGGATGCGGTCGCCAATAAGATCGCCGAGTGGCTGGATTCCGGGCTGCAAGAGTGGGACATTTCTCGCGATGCGCCCTACTTCGGCTTCGAGATTCCCGACGAGCCAGGCAAGTACTTTTACGTCTGGCTGGATGCGCCCATCGGCTACATGGCCAGCTTTAAAAACCTCTGCGCACGCACCCCAGAATTAGACTTCGACGAATTCTGGGGTAAGAGCTCCAGCGCCGAGCTGTATCACTTTATCGGCAAGGACATCGTCAATTTCCACACGCTGTTCTGGCCAGCCATGCTCGAAGGTGCCGGCTACCGCAAACCAACCGCAGTCGCCGTGCACGGCTACCTGACTGTCAACGGGCAGAAGATGTCCAAGTCACGCGGCACCTTTATCAAGGCCCGCACCTACCTGGACCACCTGAACCCCGAGTACCTGCGCTACTACTATGCGGCCAAGCTGGGCCGTGGCGTGGATGACCTCGACCTCAACCTCGAAGACTTTATCCAGAAGGTCAATTCCGATCTGGTTGGCAAAGTGGTCAACATCGCCAGCCGCTGCGCCGGCTTTATCCACAAAGGCAACAATGGTCTGCTCTTGGCGGGCAACATTGCCCCCGAGCTGACCGATGCCTTTACGGCGGCCACGCCTTCTATTGCTGAAGCCTATGAAGCACGTGATTTCGCCCGTGCCATGCGCGAAATCATGGCCCTGGCCGACCGCGCCAATGCCTGGATTGCCGACAAAGCCCCTTGGGCGCTGAATAAGCAGGAAGGTAAGGAAGCCGAGGTGCAGGCCATCTGCGCCCTGGGCGTGAACCTGTTCCGCCAGTTGGTGATTTTCTTAAAGCCGGTGCTGCCGCAACTGGCCAAAGACGCCGAAGCCTTCCTCAATGTCGCGCCACTGACCTGGGACGACCACCGCTATTTGCTGGCCGATCATCAACTCAACCCGTTCAGCGCCCTGCTAACCCGTATCGAACCGGCGAAAGTCGATGCCATGATCGAAGCCTCCAAAGAAGACCTGGCAGCCAGCGAAGCCGCTCCGGCAGCCGCCGGTAACGGCGAGTTGACGAAAGACCCACTGGCTGCCGAGATCGCCTTTGATGCCTTCGCCGCCGTCGACCTGCGTATTGCCCTGATCGAGAAGTGCGAATTCGTTGAGGGCGCCGACAAGCTGCTGCGCCTGACCCTGGATATCGGCGACGCCAAGCGCAACGTGTTCAGCGGCATCAAGAGCGCCTACCCGGACCCAAGCAAACTGGAAGGCCGCCTGACTCTCTACGTTGCCAACCTAGCCGCACGCAAGATGAAGTTCGGCGTCAGCGAAGGCATGGTGCTGGCTGCGGGCCCTGGCGGTGAAGAAATCTACCTGCTCAGCCCGGACAGCGGTGCCAAGCCGGGTCAGCGGGTTAAGTAAACTCTGCGACGGATCAGCGCAGTCAGGACTCTCTGCCTGCGCTAGCCTTATGCCCACACCTCAGGAACGCTGATCCAGCTTGTATGGCCGCATCGGCTTACCGATAATAGCCACCCCTTTCCTGCGGCCTTTGCCCGTCCATCAATGGAACCCGCAATGACCGAACTTGCCTTGATCATGGTCAGCGCCATCCTGGTCAACAACTTTGTGTTGGTCCAGTTCCTCGGCCTGTGCCCGTTCATGGGCGTCTCGAAGAAAATCGAGACCGCCATCGGCCTGTCCCTGGCCACCACCTTCGTGCTGACCCTAGCCGCCATGTGCAGCTATCTGGTGCAGCAGTACGTGCTCAAACCGCTGGATATCGAATACCTGCGCACCATCAGTTTTATCCTGGTGATTGCAGTGGTGGTGCAGTTCACCGAGATGGTGGTGAACAAGACCAGTCCACTGCTGTACCGCGTGCTGGGGATCTTCCTGCCGCTGATCACCACCAACTGCATCGTCCTCGGCGTGGCCCTGCTCAACGCCAACAAGGCCGAATTCACCTTTATCACCGCCACCGCCAACGGCTTTGCCGCCGGACTGGGCTTCTCGCTGGTGCTGGTGTTGTTCGCCGCCATGCGTGAGCGTATTGCCATTGCCGACGTACCCAAATCCTTCCAGGGCGCGGCCATCGGCATGATCACCGCAGGGCTGATGTCTCTGGCGTTTATGGGCTTTACCGGGCTAATCAAGCTATGAGCCTGGTGCTGATTGCAGTACTTGCCTTGCTCGCACTGTGCCTGGTGGCCGGCGCCATCCTCGGTTTCGCGGCTGTACGTTTTAAGGTCGAAGGCAACCCGATTGCCGAGCAGATCAACGCCCTGCTGCCACAAACCCAGTGCGGCCAGTGCGGCTATCCGGGCTGTAAGCCCTACGCAGAGGCAATTGCCGGCGGCGACAAGATCAACAAATGCCCACCGGGCGGCGAATCGACCATTCAAGCGCTGGCTGACCTACTCGACGTAGAGGCCGAACCGCTGGACGCCGTGGAAGGCGAAAAGCCGCAGATGGTCGCCTACATCCGCGAGGCCGAATGTATTGGCTGCACCAAGTGCATCCAGGCCTGCCCGGTGGACGCCATTGTCGGCGCGGCCAAGCAGATGCACACCGTGATCGTCAGCGAATGCACCGGCTGCGACCTGTGCGTTGAGCCCTGCCCGGTGGATTGCATCGACATGCTCGAAGTAGGCAGCAGCGTACAAAGCTGGAAATGGGAAAAACCCCTGCCCCCCGGCCAACTGATTGCCAGTGACCGGGAGCAAGCAGCATGACCGCACAACAACGTATCTGGGACATCCCCGGCGGCATTCACCCGGCCGAGCGCAAGGAGCTGTCCAACCGCACGCCGATCCAGCAAGCACCGCTGGCCAAGCGCCTGACACTGCCGCTTAACCAGCATATCGGCGCGCCGGCCGAGCCGGTTGTCGCCGTCGGTGAGCGCGTACTGAAAGGTCAGCTGATTGCCGCTGCCAATGGTTTTGTCAGCGTGCCCGTGCATGCGCCCACCTCTGGCACAGTGAGCTTTATCGGCCCGCAGCCTTACCCGCACGTATCCGGCATGCTCGCCCCGGCCATCGTGATCGACAGTGACGGCCTGGAGCAGTGGTGCGAACTGACGCCTTGCCCGGACTATCGTCACTTGGAACACAGCGCCCTGGTTGAGTTGATTCGCCAGGCCGGTATCAGCGGCCTCGGTGGCGCGGGTTTTCCTACGGCCGTCAAAGTCAATGCGCGGCCAACGCAGAAAATCCACACGCTGATTATCAACGGCACCGAGTGCGAGCCCTATATCACCGCCGATGACCTGTTGATGCGCGAACGCGCCAACGAGTTGGTCTCTGGGATCGACATTCTGGTACAGCTGATCAACCCAGATGAGGTGCTGATCGGCATTGAGGACAACAAGCCCGAGGCCATCGCCGCCATGCGCGATGCGTTGGCCGAGCGCAGCTATCAGCTCAAGGTATTCCCGACCAAGTACCCCTCGGGCGGCGAGAAGCAACTGATCCAGATCCTCACCGGCGTGGAAGTACCCAGCGGCGGCCTGCCGGCGGATATCGGCATGCTCTGCCAGAACGTCGGCACCTGTGTGGCGATCCATGACGCGGTGATGCACGGCAAACCGCTGATCTCGCGCATCACCACTCTTACCGGTGAAGCACTGGCGCGACCGATGAACGTCGAGGTGCTGCTCGGCACCCCCGTCGATGAACTGCTGACGTTTGCCGGGCTGGACAAAGCCAAGCTGAACCGCCTGATCATGGGCGGACCGATGATGGGTTTTACCCTGCCCGACTTCGCCGTACCCGTGATCAAAACCACCAACTGCCTGTTGGCCTCGACCACCGCCGAGCTGCCGCCACCGCCGCCGGCCATGCCGTGCATCCGTTGCGGTGAATGCGCCGAAGCCTGCCCGGCCAGCTTGCTGCCGCAGCAGCTGCACTTCTTCGCCATCGGTCAGGAACACGAGCAGCTCAAGGCACATAACCTGTTCGACTGCATCGAATGCGGTGCTTGCGCCTATGTCTGTCCGTCGAGCATCCCCCTAGTGCAGTACTACCGCGCCGCCAAAGGCGAAATCCGCGACCTTGAGCAGAAACAGCTGAAGGCCGAACAGTCCAAGCAGCGTTTCGAGTTGCGCCAAGAGCGCCTGCGCCGCGCCGAAGAGCAAAAAGAAGCCGACCGCCAGGCCCGCGCCGCTAAAGCCGCGCAAGCCAAGGCCGCCCAGGCTCAAGCTGCCCCTGCGGCAGGCAGCGATGCATCTGCCACCAAACCAGCGGGCCTGAGCGACGAACAGAAGAAACTGAAGATCGAAGCCAGCATGGCGCAGGTGGCGCTGAAGAAAGCCGAAAAGCAGCTGGCCACCCATGCCACAAGCGAATTGCAAACCCAGGTCGACGCGCTACGCAGCGCTGCCGCCGCCGCACAACTGGCCCTGGATACCGCGCTGGCAGCCAACCCGCCAGCGCCTGTAGCGGCCGCAGCCGACGACAGTGCACTGAAAAAAGCCAAGATCGACGCCGCCATGCTCCGCGCCCAGGTGCGCAAGCTGGAAAAACTCGAAGCGCCAAGCGACGAGCAACAGGCCGAACTGCAACAACTGCGCAGCCAGCTAGACGCCGCGCAAACATTGCTGGCTAGCCTGCAAGCCGAGGCACCAGCGCCTGCCGCGCCCACTACACAAGCCGCAACCGACGATGGCGCACTCAAGAAAGCCAAGATCGACGCCGCCATGCTCCGCGCTCAGGTGCGCAAACTGGAAAAACTCGAAGCGCCGAGCGACGAGCAACAGGCCGAACTGCAACAACTGCGCAGCCAGCTCGACGCTGCGCAAACGCTGCTGGCGGGCCTTGAAGCCCAAGCTACTGCTGCCCCCGCTAAAAACACAGAAGCCACAACCGTCGACCCGCTGAAAAAGGCCAAAGTCGAATTGGCCATGAAACGCGCGGAGCTAAAGAAAGCTGAGAAAGCCGAGCGCGACGAGGCCACCCTCAACAGTTTGCGCGAAGCATTGACCCAGGCGGAGCAAGCGCTGCACGCAGCTGAAGCGGCGTCCGGCAAGCCGGCACCGGAATTAGTGCGTACCGACAAAAAGCCGATTGACGAAGCCACCCGTGCACTGAAAACCGAAGTCGCCTTTGCCCGCGCCGACCTGCGCAAACTGGAGCGTGACGACAACAGCGCAGCGGATGTGCTCGCCGCGGCCCGGCAGCGTTTGGCGGATGCCGAACAACAATTGCTGAAACAGCAAACACCATAAATTCGTAGGGTGGGTTAGCCCCAGGCGTAACCCACCAAAGGCAGCCAGGCTGCCATAACCGCTGACCACGCGGCCAGTCGGTGAGTTAGGTCGCTACACGGCTAACCCACCCTACAACAGCTTGTTCAACCGGAGCACTCATGGCCCTGCCCCGCATCACCTCGCCCCACGCTAAGGGCAACAACCGCACCCAGCAAGTGATGCTGCAGGTGCTGCTGGCTGCCGTACCGGGCATCCTGGTCATGACCTGGCTGTTTGGTATCGGCACCTTGATTAACCTGCTGTGGGCCAGCCTGAGCGCTCTGGGCTTCGAGGCGGCCATCCTGGCCTTGCGCAAACGCCCAGTGGTGTTCTTCCTCAAGGACTACAGCGTACTGGTCACGGCCGTGCTGCTGGCCCTAGCGCTGCCGCCTTACTCCCCTTGGTGGCTAACCCTGGTGGCCACCGGCTTTGCGGTGATTTTAGGCAAGCAGCTGTATGGCGGCCTTGGGCAAAACCCCTTCAACCCGGCCATGCTCGGCTACGTCGTAGTTCTGGTGTCCTTCCCAGTAGAAATGACCAGCTGGCCAGCCCCCCATGCGGTAGGCATGCTCGAAGGCCTGCAACAGATTCTCGGCATCGCCAATCTACCCGATGGCTGGGCCCAAGCCACTGCGCTGGACGCCTTGAAGATCAATAAAAGCCTGACCATAGACGAGCTGTGGACGCAGAACCCGGCGTTCGGCCGATTTGGCGGCGCAGGCAGCGAAGCGGTTAACTTAGCCTTCCTTGCGGGCGGCCTGTATCTGCTGCACAAACGCCTGTTCACCTGGCATGCCCCCGTCGGCATGCTCGCTGCTCTAGCGCTGATGAGCCTGCTGTTTTGGAACGGCTCAGGCTCCGACTCGCACGGTTCACCGCTGTTTCACCTGCTCACCGGCGCGACCATGCTCGGCGCCTTCTTTATCGTCACCGACCCCGTCAGCGGCGCCACCAGTAACCTCGGCCGCTTGATTTTCGGCATAGGTGTCGGCGTGTTGGTGTATGTGATTCGCGCCTGGGGCGGCTACCCGGACGCGATCGCCTTTGCCGTGTTACTGATGAATTTGGCCGCCCCGACCATCGACTACTACACACGGCCGCGTACCTACGGCCACCGCAAGCCGACACGCGGCTTCAAGCTGGGAGAGTGACCATGGCCCTGCCTGAAATTAGCCGTTCGATGCTGAAAAACAGCCTGGTGCTGGGGCTTTTTGCCATTGCCACCGTGGGGCTGGTAGCGGTATTGCAGCAAGCCACTGCCGGGCGCATCGCCAACGCCGAGCGCGAAGCGCAGGTGCGCGCCCTGAGTGAAATCCTGCCCCAGGGCAGCTATGACAATCATTTGCTCGACAACAGTATTCAGCTGCACGACCCGTTACTCGGCAGCAAGTCGCCACAAACCGCCTACATCGCCATGAAAGACGGTAAACCCAGCGCCATCATCCTCCGCGCGACCGCGCCAGACGGCTACAGTGGCGGGATCCAACTGCTGATTGGCATTCAGGCGGATGGCCGCCTGGCCGGCGTGCGCGTGCTCAATCACCGGGAAACTCCAGGGCTTGGCGACAAAATAGAGCTAGCCAAGAGCAACTGGATACGCAGCTTTGATGGCAGATCATTGAGCAACCCCGCAGAGGATGGCTGGGCAGTGAAGAAAGATCGCGGCGCATTCGACCAGTTTGCCGGCGCCACTATCACTCCGCGCGCCGTGGTCAAAGCCGTGCACAAAGCCCTGCAGTATTTCGATGCCAATCAGCAACAGCTGTTCGCAGCCCAGGTGAAGTCCAATGGCTAGTCCCAGCTATCGCGAGATCACACTCAACGGCCTGTGGAAGAACAACCCGGCCCTGGTGCAACTGCTCGGCCTCTGCCCGCTGCTAGGGGTGAGCAACTCGGCGGTCAACGCCCTAGGCCTGGCACTGGCAAGCGCCCTGGTGCTGATTTGTTCAGGCACAGCGGTTTCACTGGTGCGCGGCGTGGTCAATACCGCCGTGCGTCTGCCGGCCTTTGTGATGATCATCGCGGCCCTGACCACCTGCATTGAGCTGCTGATGCAGGCCTTCACCTACGAGCTGTACCAGATACTCGGCATCTTTATTCCGCTGATCACCACCAATTGCGTGATCCTCGGGCGCGCCGATGGCTTTGCGGCAAAGAACGACCCCGCTCGCGCCGCCTATGACGGCCTGATGATGGGCCTGGGTTTTGGCATCGTATTGGTGATGATCGGCGCGCTGCGCGAGCTGTTTGGTACCGGTGCGGTGTTTGCCAACATGCATTTGCTGTTCGGTCCGCTGGCCGCCAACTGGCAGCTCACCCTTATCCCCGAATACAAAGGCTTTCTCCTGGCCATCCTGCCGCCCGGCGCATTTATCGTGCTCGGCCTGCTGATTGCCTGCAAAAACCGCGTCGATGAAGTCCTGGCCGAACGGGCCAAGGCGCAACAGGTCGAAGTGCCCGTGCAGAGCCGCCGCGTACGGGTAACCGGAGTGATTGAGTGAACGCTGCCAAACGCCTGGAGATCTTCCGCCGCCTGCACGAAGACAACCCCGAGCCGAAAACCGAGCTGGCCTACAACTCGCCCTTCGAGCTGCTGATTGCCGTCACGCTCTCGGCCCAAGCCACTGATGTGAGCGTCAACAAGGCCACAGCCAAGCTCTTCCCGGTGGCCAATACACCAGAAGCCATCTATGCCCTGGGCATTGAGGGCCTGAGCGAATACATCAAGACCATCGGCCTGTACAACAGCAAAGCCAAAAACGTGATTGAAACCTGCCGCCTGCTGATTGAGCGGCACGGCAGCCAGGTGCCGGAAACTCGCGAGGAACTTGAAGCCTTGCCGGGCGTGGGCCGCAAGACCGCCAACGTGGTGCTTAACACGGCGTTTCGCCAGCTGGCCATGGCGGTGGACACGCATATTTTCCGCGTCAGCAACCGCACCGGCATCGCCCCTGGCAAGAATGTCGTAGAGGTGGAAAACAAGCTGATGAAGTTTGTACCCAAGGAATTTCTGCTCGATTCACACCACTGGCTGATCCTGCATGGCCGCTATGTGTGTCAGGCGCGCAAACCGCGTTGTGGCAGTTGCCGCATCGAAGATCTGTGCGAATACAAGCAAAAGACCTCTGACGATTGAGCAGCTATTCAGCCACTCAATGAGTCGATTGAAAAAAACTTTTTTACCCACTCCGCTTTTGCCGCTATAAGGTGCGCAAATGGCCCTTGTAGCCTGGAGTGAGACAAATGAGCACTGATAAAGAAGATCTTGAGCTCGACGAAGATTTTGTGGCCGATGATGCTGATGAAGCCGAGGCGCCGATTGAGGTGGCCAAAACCAACCTGACCAAACGCCGCATCATCGATAATCTCTTGGATGAGCGCCGCCTGAACAGGCAGCTGTCTGAATACGACTTTGATCTGTAAGTACAAATAAAAAAGCCCCGCTACGATGCGGGGCTTTTTCTTATAAGCGCGTAACGATCAATCCGCGCGCGATGGCGACAACAGTTCGATCTTGTAGCCATCCGGATCTTCAACGAAGGCCAGGATGCTGCTGCCGTGCTTCATCGGACCAGGTTCGCGGGTGATCTTGCCACCGCGAGCGCGAATGTCTTCGCAGGCCTTGTACACATCGGCCACTTCCAGGGCGATGTGGCCATAGCCGGTGCCCAACTCGTAACTGTCTACACCCCAGTTATGGGTCAGTTCGATCACGCTGTTGTGCGCTTCGTCGCCGTAACCGACAAACGCCAGGGTGAATTGCCCTTCCGGGTAATCCTTGCGCCGCAACAGGGTCATGCCCAGTACCTCGGTGTAGAACGCGATGGATTTATCCATATCGCCGACGCGCAGCATGGTATGCAGCAGTCTCATCAGGTGCCTCCTCATCGTAAAAATGCAAACCCCGGCTTATGGCCGGGGTCTGTTCAGGTTCAGGTGCTCAGGTTTATCAGAGCATCTTGCGCCCTTTGCCGGCCGCAATGCGCATACGCAGGGCGTTAAGCTTGATAAAGCCGGCTGCGTCCTGCTGATTATAGGCGCCGCCATCTTCTTCGAAGGTGGCGATATTGGCATCAAACAGCGAATCATCGGACTTGCGACCAGTGATGATCACGTTGCCCTTGTACAGCTTCATGCGTACCACGCCGTTCACGTTGGCCTGGGAGGCGTCGATCATCTGTTGCAGCATCAGACGCTCTGGGCTCCACCAGAAACCGTTGTAGATCAGGCTGGCGTATTTCGGCATCAGCTCGTCTTTCAGGTGAGCGACTTCGCGATCCAGGGTGATCGACTCAATGGCGCGGTGGCCCTTGAGCATGATGGTGCCGCCGGGGGTCTCGTAGCAGCCACGGGACTTCATGCCGACGAAACGGTTCTCGACGATATCCAGACGACCGATGCCATTTGCACCGCCGATGCGGTTCAGTTCGGCCAGCACGGTGGCTGGGCTCATTTCCTTGCCGTCGATGGCAACGATATCGCCCTTGCGGTAGGTCAGCTCGATGTAGGTCGCTTGATCTGGCGCGGCCTCAGGAGAGACTGTCCACTTCCACATGTCTTCTTCGTGCTCGGTCCAGGTGTCTTCCAGCACGCCACCTTCATAGGAGATGTGCAGCAGGTTGGCATCCATGGAGTACGGCGACTTCTTCTTGCCGTGGCGCTCGATCGGGATCGCGTGCTTCTCGGCGTAGTCCATCAGCTTCTCGCGCGACAACAGGTCCCACTCGCGCCAAGGGGCGATGACTTTCACGCCGGGCTTAAGTGCGTAGGCACCCAGTTCGAAACGCACCTGGTCGTTACCCTTGCCGGTCGCACCGTGGGAGATGGCATCAGCGCCGGTCTCGTTGGCGATCTCGATCAAACGTTTGGCGATCAACGGGCGCGCAATGGAGGTGCCCAGCAGGTACTCGCCTTCGTAGACGGTATTGGCACGGAACATCGGGTAGACGAAGTCGCGGACGAATTCTTCGCGCAGGTCATCGATGTAGATTTCCTTGACGCCCATGGCCTGAGCCTTGGCGCGGGCCGGCTCGACTTCCTCACCTTGGCCGAGGTCAGCGGTGAAGGTCACCACTTCGCAGTTATAGGTATCTTGCAGCCACTTGAGGATCACGGAAGTGTCCAGGCCACCGGAATATGCCAGGACTACCTTGTTTACGTCGGCCATGCCATCAACTCCACGGGGTTGTGCGGGAAACCCGTGATTCTACTGCCCATGCCGGCTGATTTACAGAGGCGCGACAGCTTGTGACGACCAGGCGACGGTTTATTGTTGGGCAACCGGGCAGTCGCAGGGGCTAAGACGTCGCCGCAGGATCGACCGGTGCGGCAGCCGGAACCGGCGGCGTAGTGGCTTCGGGGACACGGTCAAGGAAGATACTGACCCGGCGATTTTTAGCCCGGTTAACTTCCTTATTATTTGGCGCCAACGGGTAACGCTCACCGTGGAAGCGAAGGGTGATCTGCTCGGCCGGAATACCATTGGCCTTGAGATACTCCATCACCGCCAGCGCACGACGGCGCGACAGGTCGCGATTGGTCAGGCGGTTGCCACTGTTATCGGCATGACCATCGAGCTGGATGCGATTAACGCTGGGGTCGGCCTTGAGATAGCTGAGGATGATATCCAACTTGGCCTGTGCCAGCGGTTCAAGCTCAACACCGCCACCGGGAAAGCCCACCAGGCTTTTGCGCACTTGATCAAAGTTCACCGGCAGTAACTTGGCCGTGCAATCCAGGTATTCGTTGTAGGCTTTGTTGAATTTGGCCGGCAGCAGGCGCACTTCAACTGCATCACCGCCCATGGCCGCACGATGGCGTACCAAGGGGCTGCGCCCTTCAAGCAAGCCGGTGAGCAAGCGCGCGCCCTGCTCCTGAGAACTGTTGAACAACACCTCAGCATTCGCCACGCTGACAGAACCGAGGTTGATGTCGCCACGCCCTGGCTGCCAAGGCGCGGCAGCCGCCAGCAAGGTCGCATTACCACGGCCCAGCCAACGTTCGCGGGCTTTCAGGCTAAAGGTTACCTGCTCGCCCGCACGCCGCACGAACACCCCGGAGCCGAAATCGGTGATGGGTTGCGCAAGACGGCACTCAAACTGATCGCCTTCGACCTGCCACTCAACCTTCTCCAGACGGGTCTGGAAGCTGATGGCAAGAACTGGCTGGCTGGCCAGCAGGCACAGCACCGCGAGTGGGTAGGGTCGCACGACAGACTCCAGTGAATACGGCTTACCCCTTTTCTATCGGTGCCAACGCGCAAAACTTGAGCGGATCGGCATGCCGGGTGTACACGCGGCTGCGCAGTGCCGCTCGGCCGCCAGTCAGCTTTGCCCGATGAGCCCGCTTTCAACGTGCTGCCGAGGGGCTTTTCCGGTAGCATTCTCGCCACGTTTTGCCCGCCTGGAAGCTTCCATGACTGACCGCCTTACCCTGCTGCGTCCTGACGACTGGCACATCCACCTGCGTGACGGTAGCGTGCTACCGCACACCGTCGCCGATGTAGCCCGAACCTTTGGCCGCGCCATCATCATGCCTAACCTGGTACCGCCCGTGCGCAATGCCAGCGAAGCCGATGCCTACCGCCAGCGCATTCTCAGCGCTCGCCCAGCCGGCAGTAATTTTCAGCCGCTGATGGTGCTCTACCTCACCGACCTGACCCAGCCTGCCGATATCCGCAGTGCAATGGCTTCAGGCTTTGTGCATGCCGCCAAGCTCTACCCGGCCGGCGCGACCACCAACTCCGATTCCGGCGTGACCAGCATCGACACGATTTTCCCGGTGCTTGAAACCATGGCCGAAGTGGGTATGCCTCTGCTGGTGCACGGTGAAGTGACACGCAGCGAGATCGACATCTTCGACCGCGAAAAAATCTTTATCGGTGAGCACCTCAGTCGCGTAGTCGAGCGCTTCCCGACGCTGAAAGTGGTGTTCGAGCACATCACCACCCGCGATGCGGTGGAGTTCGTGCAAGGTGCTTCGGCCAACGTTGGCGCCACCATCACCGCCCATCACCTGCTATACAACCGCAATCACATGCTGGTTGGCGGTATCCGTCCGCACCTGTTTTGCCTGCCAGTGCTTAAGCGCAACAGCCATCAGGACGCGCTGCTGGATGCGGCCACCAGTGGCAGCGCCAAGTTCTTCCTCGGTACCGATTCGGCGCCCCACGCAAAACACGCCAAGGAAGCCGCCTGCGGCTGCGCCGGTTGCTACAGCGCCTACGCGGCGATTGAGCTGTATGCCGAAGCCTTCGAGCAGCGCAATGCACTGGATAAGCTGGAAGCCTTCGCCAGCCTCAACGGCCCTGATTTCTACGGCCTGCCACGTAACAGCGACAGCATCACCCTGGTCCGTGAAGACTGGACGGCCCCTGACAGCTTGCCCCTGGGCGAGCAAATCGTAATCCCCCTGCGCGCCGGTGAAACCCTGCGCTGGCGTTTGCTGGAGAACCACGCGTGAGTGAAGACCTGTATGACGACGAGCCCGAGAGCAACAGCCACTCAGGCCCGCGCCACCCGATGGCCGCACGCTTTCGTGGCTACCTGCCAGTAGTCGTAGACGTGGAAACCGGTGGTTTTAACTGCGCCACTGATGCACTGCTGGAAATTGCTGCCACCACCATTGGTATGGACGAAGGCGGCTTCCTCTATCCGGAGCACACCCAGTTTTTCCGTGTTGAGCCGTTCGAGGGTGCAAACATCGAGCAAGCTGCGCTGGATTTCACCGGAATCAAACTTGATCACCCGCTGCGCATGGCCGTCACGGAAGAACACGCACTGACGGAAATCTTCCGCAGCCTGCGTAAATCGCTGAAAGCCAATAGCTGCAAACGGGCGATTCTGGTCGGCCATAACAGCAGCTTCGACCTGGGCTTCCTCAATGCTGCCGTGGCGCGTACCGGGATCAAGCGTAATCCGTTTCACCCGTTCTCTAGCTTCGACACTGCCACCCTGGCCGGCCTTGCCTATGGCCAGACCGTGCTAGCTAAAGCATGCCAAGCGGCAGGCATCGATTTCGATGGCAAGGAAGCCCATTCGGCTCGCTATGACACCGAGAAGACGGCCGAGCTTTACTGCGGCATCGTCAATCGTTGGAAGGAGATGGGCGGTTGGATGGATTTCGACGACTGATAACCACAGTCGCCGCATAACCATCGCTCATAAAAAAGCCCCGCACTCGCGGGGCTTTTTTATTGCTTCAGGAACAGCGCAGGTCAGGCCTGCGCTGTTTCCATCAGGCGCTTTGTGCCAGGTCCATCAACTCACGGTTAGCCACAGCGTACATGGCGTAATCGGTGTTGGTAGCCGCACGCAACTCGCCCAGCATGACCTTCCAGCGATCCACCAGACGGCGATGCTGATCCAGCCATACACCGACCCGTTCTTCGATATCCGCAGGGCCTTCGGCCATTTGCAGTACCGATACTGTGATGGCGCGTTGCTGCCAGTCTAGGTCATCGCGGAAAGCCTCACGGGCCAGCGCTTGCCAGTTGTTTTCCACCGGCAGGCTGGTGATCTGCTGCAGATACCAAGACAGCTCCAGCGCGCCACCGATGGCGAAGTATGCCGCCGCAACCCGAGCCGGCTCCTGTGCTGTCACATCCGACGCTTCGATGATCGGCAACAGGGTGTACAGATGACTGGTGCCCGCAACCACGCGCGCCAGCTCTTCCGGCACGCCGGCTTCGACATAGGCTTGGAAACGCGCCAGCCACTGTTCACGCGCTGGACCTTCAAGCAGTTCGTCCAAGCGGCCGACCAAGGCCTCGATACGCGGTGCGAAGTGCGCCACATCACGCGCCGCATCCAGGTCATTACGGCGGTTACGCAGGAACCAACGGGTAGCGCGGCGGCCCAAGCGCATCAGCTCATCCATCAATTGCAGTTGCAACTCGGCGGGCACCTTGGAGTCCAGCGCTTCGATCTGCTGCCACCAGTGCGGCAGACGGAACAGGTCACGTACAATCACATACGCGCCGGCCACATTGGCCGCGCTCATGCCCGTGGACTCCTTCAGGCGCTGCACGAAGGTGATGCCCATGTGGTTAACCAGGTCGTTGGCGATCTGCGTGCTGACGATTTCGCGCTTAAGACGATGACGGCGCATCGGCTCGCCAAACTTCTCCGCCAACAAGGGCGGGAAGGCAGTTTCCATTTCTCGCGCCAGGTACTCGTCATCCGGCACCAGGGATTTGAGCAGCGACTCCTTGAGGTCGATCTTGCTGTAGGAGATCAGCACCGACAGCTCCGGCCGGGTCAGACCCAACCCATTGGCGTCGCGCTCGTTGAGTTCATCATCAGAGGGCAGAAATTCCAGGGCGCGGTCCAGTTTGCCTGCAGCTTCCAGCGCCGACATCAGGCGCTTGTATTCACCCACACGCTCACGTGCGCGGCGTTCGGCCAGCGACAATGCCTGGGTCTGCTTGTAGTTGTTGCCCAACACCAGGCCACCGACGGCATCGGTCATTTCCACCATCAGCTTGTTGCGCTGCTTGCCGGTCATATCACCGGCCGCGACGATTTCGCCGAGCAGAATCTTGATGTTCACTTCGTGGTCGGAGCAGTCCACACCACCGGAGTTGTCGATAAAGTCGGTGTTGCTCTTGCCGCCATTCAGACCGTATTCAACGCGACCCAACTGGGTCATGCCGAGGTTACCGCCCTCGCCTACCACCTTGGCGCGCAGTTCGCGGCCGTCTACACGCAGCAAATCGTTGGCCTTGTCACCGACATCGGCGTGGCTTTCTTTGCTGGATTTCACGTAGGTGCCAATCCCACCGTTCCACAGCAAATCCACCGGGGCTTTGAGCAGGGCATTGAGCAGCTCGGTCGGTGCCAGCTTCTCGGCACTGATGTCGAAGCGCTCTTTCATCTGCGGGCTGATGGCGATGCTCTTGGCGCTGCGCAGGAAGATTCCGCCGCCGTCCGAGATCAGCTTCGCGTCATAGTCGGTCCAGCTGGAGCGCGGCAGATCAAACAGGCGCTGGCGCTCGACAAAACTCTTGGCCGCATCGGGGTTGGGGTCGATAAAGATATGCATGTGGTTAAAGGCTGCGACCAGTTGCAGGCTTTCCGAGAGCAGCAGGCCGTTGCCGAATACGTCGCCGGCCATGTCGCCGATACCGATAACCGTGACGTGGTCTTTCTGCACATCAATGCCGCACTCGCGGAAGTGCCGCTGCACCGAGACCCAGGCGCCTTTGGCGGTAATGCCCATGCCTTTGTGGTCGTAACCTGCCGAGCCACCCGAGGCAAACGCATCGTCCAGCCAGAAGCCGTAATCGGCAGCAATACCGTTGGCGATGTCGGAGAAGGTCGCGGTGCCTTTGTCGGCGGCCACCACCAGATAAGGATCGTCACCGTCGTGACGCACCACATTCTGCGGCGGCACCACGACACCCTCTTTGAGGTTGTCGGTGATATCCAACAGCCCGCTGATAAAGATGCGGTAGCAGGCAATGCCTTCCGCCAACACGTCATCGCGCGAACCACCCAGCGGCAGGCGGCGAGGCACAAAGCCGCCTTTGGCGCCCATCGGTACGATCACGGCGTTCTTCACCTGCTGCGCCTTGACCAGGCCCAGCACCTCGGTGCGGAAGTCTTCCTCGCGGTCCGACCAACGCAGGCCGCCACGGGCGACATCGCCAAAGCGCAGGTGCACACCTTCAACCCGCGGCGAATAGACGAAGATTTCGAACTTCGGCGTTGGCCGTGGAATATCCGGAATGGCGCGCGGATTCAGCTTGAAGCTGAAGTAGGACTTGTTCTGCCCGGCCGCATCGGTCTGGTAGAAGTTGGTGCGCAGGGTGGCTTTGATCAGGTCCAGGTAGCGACGCAGGATGCGGTCTTCGTTAAGCACCGCAACATCATCCAGCGCGGCGAGAATCGCCTGCTCAAGCTTCTGTTGTTTGTCTTCCAGGTCTTCTGCAGTGAGCTTGCGCGCCAGATAAAAGCGCGTCTTAAACAGGCGCACCAGTTCCTTGGCGATATCCGCATGGTTAACCAAGGTGCTGGCGATGTAGCTCAGGTCAAAGCCCAGGCGAATCTGCTTGAGGTAACGCGCGTAGGCGCGCAGCAGCGCCACATCACGCCACGGCATGGCGGCCATCAGCACCAGACGGTTGAAGCCGTCATTCTCTGCCGCGCTGCCAACGATTTTAACGAAGGCGTCTTGCAGGGTGTCGTTGAGCTGCTGGATGTCGACATCCAGGCCTTCGGCATAGGTAAAGGCAAAGTCGTGAATCCAGAACTCGCGACCATCGGCGCGGCGCAGCTTGTAAGGGAACTCACCCAAAACGCGCAGGCCGAGGTTTTCCAGGATCGGCAGCACGTCTGACAGCGGCAGCGGCGTATCGGCGTGGTACAGCTTGCAGTGCAACTGCTGCTCGCCCTGGGTCAGCGGCTGGTAGAAGCTCATCACCAACTGACGCTCGCTGTTCAGGCTGAGCAGGTGCTGCATGTCCACCACCGCCGAATGCGGGGCGAAACGCTCACGGTAGCCCGCCGGGAAGCCATCCGGGAACTCGCTGAGCACTTCCGTGCCCTGCGCTTCGCCGAGGCTCTCGACCATCAGGCTGGTGTAATCGTCCTTCCACGAACGGCAGGCCTGAATGACTTCTTTTTCCAGGCGCACAGGGTCGATTTGTACACGGTTTTTCGGGTCGACCTTGAGAATAAACTGCACCCGCGCCAGCACCGACTCGGAGAAGAAGGTCCAGAACTCGCAATCAATCCCCTGCAGGCGATCCATCAGCACTTGCTGGATTTTTACCCGGGTCTCGGTGGAGTACACATCACGCGGCACATAGGCCAGGCAGTAGCAGAAACGACCATAAGGATCGCGGCGCAGGAAGACGCGAATCTTGTTGCGCTCCTGAATCTGCACGATCGACAAGGTGGTGTTGAACAGCTCATCCACCGAGGTTTGAAACAAGTCATCACGCGGCAGCACTTCCAGCACCTGAGCCAGCTCTTTGCCCAGGTGAGCGCTGCTATCAAAGCCCGAGCGCTGCTCGATAACTGCAATTTTGCGGCGGATATAGGGGATGTTCCACACGCTCTCGGCATACACCGATGAGGTGTAGAGGCCCATAAAACGGCATTCCTTGATGACCTTACCGGTGCTGTCCAGCTCACGAATCGACACCAGATCCGGATACGCCGGGCGGTGCACGCGGCTCGGCACCGCCGCCTTGGCAAACGACAGCAACTGCGCTTCACGCAGGTAGCAGACCGCCTCCGGCTCGATGTGCGTGTCTTCGGCCGTCAGCCCGCTACGCAGGCGTTTGGACAGACCCAGCAGGGATTTTTCGTCGTAGACAATGCTGCCGCCATCAACGCTGTCGGCAACGGTGAACTCTTCATAGCCGAGGAAGGTGAAGTGGTCGTCGAGCAGCCAGCTCATAAACACCTTGACCTCTTCCAACTCAGCGCCTTCAACCTTGAGCTTGGCCTTATCCAGCCAGGCGCGTAGCTCCTTGGCCTTGTCCTTCATTGGCTGGAAATCCGCCACACTCAGGCGCACATCAGCGAAGACCTCGTGCAGGGCTTTTTCCAGGACTTTCAGCTCGCCGTTACTGGAGCAACGGTCAATCTCCAAGAACATCAGCGCTTCTTGCTGCACGTC
This sequence comes from Pseudomonas spirodelae, assembly GCF_034653255.1. Taxonomy (NCBI): domain Bacteria; kingdom Pseudomonadati; phylum Pseudomonadota; class Gammaproteobacteria; order Pseudomonadales; family Pseudomonadaceae; genus Pseudomonas; species Pseudomonas spirodelae. Next base: position 139,316 of record NZ_JAYEET010000001.1, read on the forward strand.
CTTGCCCTGAGCACCTTTAGGCAGAATTTCCTGCAACTCACCGCTCTTGTTGCGGCGCACGCTGAACACGCTGTTCTGCAAGGTGTGGATGCTGTAACCGCGACGGTTCAGCTCAATACGTACCGAGTCGACCAGGAAGGGAATATCGCTGTGCAGAATTTCCACCGCGGTATGCGTGGACTGCCAGCCGTGTTTCTCATAATCGGGGTTGAAGACCCGCACCTCTGGCTTGCTCGGTGCAAACCGCTCCAGCAGCCGCCAGGACGATAACGTGCAGCCGACCAGGTCAGAGAGGCGACGCTGGGTCAGCTCCTCAAGGGCGATGATGCCGAAGAATTGCTCGGCGAACAGGGCTACTTGTGGCAGAGCCTGTTCGCTGACGTGCTGCGCCAGGGCCGTTTGCAGGTGGTGCTGAAAATCGGCTTTGCTGGCCGCCGTAAAGAACGCCATGGGTGTGCTCCATTTGGCTTGTTATTCGATCAGGGGCAGCCGCGAAAAGGATCTTCGCCACAACCTTGTTGTTCAACGTTAGTCTAGGAGGCCGCGATTGCATTAAAGTGGCTGCCACTTAACTCTGGCGAGATTCAAGACTCGCTGGTCACATTTGCCGGATGAGCTTAACGATGGAACACCGTGAAGCGCTTATCGCGCTGCGACATTTTCTTTCAAGCCAGATCCTCGGCCAGGAAAAACTCATCGAAAGGCTGCTGATTGCCTTGCTCGCTGATGGCCATATGCTGGTTGAGGGCGCACCTGGGCTCGCCAAAACCAAGGCGATCAAGGAGCTGGCTGAAGGCATTGAAGCCGAATTCCACCGTATTCAGTTCACTCCGGACCTGCTCCCGGCCGACATCACCGGCACCGAGATCTATCGCCCGGAAACCGGCAGTTTTGTGTTCCAGCAGGGGCCGATCTTCCACAACCTGGTGCTGGCCGATGAGATCAACCGCGCCCCGGCCAAGGTGCAGTCGGCGTTGCTCGAAGCCATGGCCGAGCGCCAGGTCAGCGTCGGGCGCAGCACCTATCACCTGTCGCCGCTGTTTCTGGTGATGGCCACGCAGAACCCGATCGAGCAGGAAGGCACCTACCCGCTGCCCGAAGCTCAACTCGACCGTTTTCTGATGCATGTGAAGATCGGCTTCCCCGATGCCAGCGTGGAACGCAAGATCCTCGCCCAGGCCCGCGGCGAAGCGCTGAATGGCGAAACCAAGCCCGAGCAACTGGTCAGCCAGCAGGCGATCTTTGCCGCGCGCCAGGAGATCCTCGGTCTGTATATGGCCGATGCGGTGGAAGAGTATTTGGTGCAACTGGTCATGGCCTCGCGCACCCCGGCCAAGTTCGACCCGGAGCTGGCTGAATGGATTGCCTATGGCGCCAGCCCGCGCGGCTCGATTGCCCTGGATCGCTGTGCACGGGCGCACGCCTGGCTGGCCGGTCGGGATTTTGTCAGCCCGGAAGATATCCAGGCCGTGCTGTTCGACGTCTTGCGTCACCGCATTATTCTATCGTTCGAGGCAGAAGCTGCCGGCATCGACCAGGACCGCGTGGTGCAGCGCATTCTCGACGTTGTGGCGGTCGCCTAAACGCCATGTTTGAGCAACCCACGCAGCCCGGCATTCGCGTCAGCCTCGGTGAACTGATCGAGATGCGCCACCGTGTGCGTGAAGTGCAGCTGTTTTCCACACCCGCGCAGCGCAGCCCACTGATTGGCCTGCACCATTCCAAGCTACGTGGCCGCGGTGTCGACTTTGACCAAGTGCGCGTTTATCAACCCGGCGACGATGTGCGCACCATCGACTGGCGCGTGACCGCGCGTACTCAGGAGCCGCACACCAAGCTGTTTCATGAGGAGCGCGAGCGACCGATCTACATCATGGTCGAGCAAAGCCGGCAATTGTTCTTCGGCTCCGGGCTGATGCTTAAATCGGTGCTCGCCGCCCAGGCGGCCAGCCTGATTGGCTGGGCGGCGCTGGGCCATAACGACCGTATCGGCGGCCTGGTGTTTGGCGATCAGGAACACCACGAAGTTAAACCGCGGCGCAGCAAGCAGAGTCTGCTGCAACTGCTCAGCCGCCTGGCTAAAGCCAACCAAACCCTGAGTAATGACAGCCAAGGCGAGCGCGACAGCTTTGGCCTGGCCCTGCGCCGCGCCCGCGAAGTGCTGCGCCCGGGCAGCCTGGTGGTAGTGCTGTGTGATGAACGCACCCTGAACGACAGCAGCGAGCAACAGCTACAGCTGCTCGCGCGGCACACCGACCTGCTGCTGCTGCCGCTTTCCGACCCGCTCGACCATGCCCTGCCCAACGCCGGCCTGCTGCGCTTCAGCGAACAGGGTGCGCAACTGGAACTCGACACCCAGAATGCCGAACTGCGCCAAGCCTACCGCAGCCTGGCCGATGCTCGTCAGGCACGCTGGCAGCGTCTGGCGCAGAAGCTCAGCGTGCCGTTGCTACCACTGAGTACGCAAAGCGAAATGATCGAACAATTGCGCGAACACCTGAATGCTCAGCGCTCAAGGAAAGCACCGTGAATCCGTTGGATCAACTCGAACCGCTGATCGCCCCGCCGGCGATCAGCTGGTGGTCTCCGGCACCGGGCTGGTGGCTGCTCGCCCTGCTGCTGCCGCTGCTGTTATGGGCCGCCATCACCTTGCTGAAACGCCTGCCACACAAAACCAAGCAGGCCGAGCGCGACGCCCCTCTCGACCCATTGCGCCAGGCCGCCCTGATCGAACTCGAACAACTGCCCAAACCCTACGACGGTGCCGAAGCCGGCCCCTGGCTACAACAGCTCAACGCCATCCTTAAACGCCTGTGCCGCGAGCGCTACCCACAAAGCCACAGCCATACCCTGAGCAGCCGCGCCTGGCTGGCCTTTCTCGACAGCCGCTGCCCAGCGGCTGGTTTGACCCGCTGGATGATTCTGGTCGAAGGCGCCTATCGCCCGCACTGCAGCCTGGATGACAAAGCCATCACCGGTCTTAATCAGGCCGTGGCGATCTGGATTCGCAAACATGTTTGAATTTGCCTGGCCCTGGGTCTTTCTACTCGCCCCCTTGCCCTGGCTGCTGCGCGCCTGGTTACCCCCTGCGGACAGTGGCGAGGCCGCGCTGAAAGTCAGCTTTCTGGCTGAACTGGAAAGCCTCAGTGGCCGTCGCGCCCGCCCCCGCCTGCCGGCCTTACGCCAACAGGCACCGTTTGTGCTGATCTGGCTCTTACTGCTGCTCGCCTGTGCCCGCCCGCAATGGCTCGGTGAACCCCTACCGCTGCCTGCAAGTGGCCGCGACCTGTTGCTGGCCGTGGATGTCTCCGGTTCCATGGACTACTCGGATATGACCTGGGAAGACCAGGAGGTCAGCCGCCTGACCTTGATCAAACACCTGCTCGGCGACTTTATCGACGGCCGCCAGGGTGATCGCGTCGGTTTGATCCTGTTTGGCAGCCGCGCCTACCTGCAATCCCCCCTGACCTTTGACCGGCAAACTGTGCACACCTGGCTTGATGAAGCGCAGATCAATATTGCCGGCCCACAAACAGCCATCGGCGATGCCATTGGTCTGGCGGTCAAACGTTTACGCGAACGCCCCGCGCAAAGCCGGGTGCTCATTCTTGTCACTGACGGCGCCAACAATGGCGGTGAAATTGACCCGATGACCGCCGCGCGTCTGGCGGCCGAGGAAGGCATCACCATCTACCCCATCGGTATCGGCGCCGACCCTGAGCAAGGCGGCGTACTCGGTATGCTTGGCTTCAACCCCGGCATCGACCTGGACGAGCCGAGCCTGCGTGCAATTGCCGATGCCACCGGCGGCGAATACTTCCGCGCCCGTGACAGCGACGAACTGCAAGCCATCGAAGCCACCCTAGATCGCCTGGAGCCCGTGGCACAAAAACCAACCCTGGCGCGCCCGACACTGCCACTCTATCCCTGGCCCCTGGGCCTTGCCCTGGTACTGAGCCTGCTGCTGGTTAGCCAAACGCTCTGGCCAACGCTGCAACAGCGCGCGCGCAGCTGGCTGGCCACCGGGGATAAAGCATCATGAACGAACTGAGCAGCCTCTGGCCGCACTGGCAACGGCCCTTCTGGCTCGTCCTGCTCCCGCTTCTGGGCGTGCTGCTGTGGAAACTCTGGCACCGCGAAAAACGCAGCGGGCGCTGGCAGGCTTTACTGCCGACCGCCTTCCAGGCGGCACTGCTGACAGCCGGCAGTGGACGCAACAGCCGCCTGCCCTGGCTAGCCCTCGGTCTGGCCTGGTTGCTTGCCGTGTTGGCGCTACTTGGACCGACTTGGCAACGTATCGAACAACACAACCCCAAACCGGCCGATCCGCTGGTGGTGCTGCTTGAGCTGACGCCGGAGATGCTCGCCAGCGACGCTTCACCCAATCGCCTGGCCCAGGCCAAACGCAAACTGCTCGACCTGCTGGAACAGCGCCAGGATGCGCAAACCGCGATCATCGTCTATGCCGGCAGCGCGCACACCGTAGTGCCTCTGTCCGACGACCTGTCCACCAGTCGCAACCTGCTCGATGCGCTGAATCCGGGGATCATGCCGGAGTCCGGCAAGCGCGCCGATCTGGCCGTGCTTAAGGCCCTGCAACTGCTCGAACAAGGCGCCCAAGGCAACGGCCGCTTACTGCTGCTGACCAGCACCCTCAGCGAAATCGAACGCCAGGGCATTGCCCAGGCACTCGGCCGCCGTGGCGAACGTTTGCACATTCTCGGGATTGGCAGCACCCAGGGCGCGCCGATCATTCAGGAAGACGGCTCGTTCCTCAAGGATGCCCAAGGGGCCATTCTACTGCCGCGCCTGGACAGCTTCGGCCTCAAGCGTTTTGCCAGTGAACTGGGCGGCCGCTACCAGGGCCTCACGCTGAATGAGCAGGACTTGCGCAACCTCGGCCTGCTCGAAGCACCGCAACAAGTACGCCGTGATGCCGAGCTGACCCGCCTACAGGCCTGGGCAGACCAGAGCCACTGGCTGTTGCTGCCGCTGCTCTTACTCGCCGCCTGCGCCGCACGCCGAGGTTGGCTACTGTGCCTGCCGCTGTTGCTCCTAGGCCTGCCGCAGAACAGCTATGCCTTTAGCTTTGAAGACCTCTGGTTACGTGCCGACCAGCAAGGCCAGCGCCTGCTCGACGCACAACAGCCCGCAGAGGCTGCGCAACGCTTCAATGACCCACGCTGGCAAGGCTTGGCGCTTTATCAGGCAGGGGATTACCCCGCAGCAGCTGAACGTTTCGCCAACGGTGATACCGCCAGCGACCACTACAACCGTGGCAATGCCCTGGCGCGCAGTAATGAGCTGGAGGCCGCCATCGATGCCTATACCCAAGCGCTGGAGTTGCAGCCTGATCTGGCTCAGGTGCAAAAAAATAAGGCGCTGGTGGAAAGCGTGTTGCAGCAAAAGCAGCAGCAACAAGATCAGTCAGATGACTCGCAAGAACCCACTGACGCGCAGAGTCCGCCGAGTGAGCCGCCGCAAACTGGAAAGCCCGAACACAATGCGCAGCAGCAGCCCGAGCAAACGCCCGCCTCCCAGGGCGAGTCTCAGGACGAACCGGCTGAACCGGGCCAAAAGCCCGCGCAACCCGTCCCTGACGACGGCACAGAAAAACCGCCTGCATCGCCCGTAGAAGACGACGGCGACAGCAATGAAGAACAAATCGCCAACGCCGAACCGACTCTCGACGGCGAACGTCGCCAGGCATTGGAACAGTGGCTGCGGCAGATCCCCGACGATCCGGGTGAGTTGCTACGGCGTAAATTCAGGCTGGAACAACAACAGCGCCAGGAACAACTGCAATGAGCCGACTGCTCTGTACCCTTTTACTTAGCCTGCTGGCCTTAAACGTCAGCGCGCAGAGCCTGAACGCCACTGTCGACCGCACTCGCCTGAATGCCGGCGAGAGCGTCGAGCTCACGCTAGAGTCGCAGGACACCACGCTATTCGGCAAACCCGATCTGCAACCGCTCTATGAGTTGTTCGAGGTGCTCGGCACCCGCCAAGTCAACCGCCTGACCAACAATGGCAGTGCCGCGCAGGCCAGTACGCGCTGGATCATCACCCTCCAACCCAAACACAGCGGCTATGTGGTGATACCACCGCTGAACCTTGCCCAGCTGCAAAGCACACCGATCACCCTGCACGTGCAGCAAGGCACGAGCGCCGCCGACAGCCGTTTAGCCCCGGTGTTTATCGATGCCAGCCTGGATCAGGAAAGCGTCTACGTGCAGGCGCAAACGGTGCTGACTCTGCGGATCTACCACTCTGTTTCACTTTACGATGACAGTAGCCTGAGCCCGCTCGACATGCCCCAGGCCCGCGTTGAGCCGCTGGGTGAACCGCGCACCTATGAGAAAGACATCAATGGCATACGCCATGGCGTGATCGAATTGCGCTACGCGATCTTTCCCCAAGAAAGCGGCGAACTGCTGATTCCCGCACAAGCCTTTTCCGCCACGGCGGTTGATCGCGCCAGCAGCAATACTTACAACCCATTTGGCCCCCGGCCGGGCAAGGTGGTGCGGGTTAAATCCCCAGAAATCCCACTGCAGGTCAAGGCCAAGCCGGCCAGCTATCCAGCCGATGCGCCCTGGCTGCCAGCGCGCGCCGTGAGCCTAAGTGAAGTGTGGAGCCCGCAACCAGACGAGGCGCGAGTTGGCGACTCACTGACCCGCAGCCTGCTGCTAAAGGCCGAAGGGCTGGCCAGCGCACAATTACCGCCATTACCTGCCACCCAGGTAAACGGCCTACGGCGCTACCCGGACCAGCCACAACTGGCCAATCAAGCCAGTGACAACGGACTGATAGGTAGCCGCGAAGAGCGCGAAGCCTTGGTGGCTAACCGTGAAGGGGCCATTGCCCTGCCGGCGATTGAAGTGCTGTGGTGGAACACCGCTACCGATCAGCTGGAGCGCAGCAATTTGCCGCCCCGCACCCTGCAGGTGGCTGCTAATCCGAACCTTGAGACGCTGACGGTTGAAGCCCCACGGCCTGGGCCCGTCAGCACATCCACCGTACAACTCTGGCCTTGGCAATTGAGCAGCGCACTGCTGAGCCTGACAACCCTGCTCGGCTTTACCCTCTGGTGGCGTGCACGCCGCCAGCCGGCCGTATTGCCGAACCAGCAAGCAGGCCCCAACCCACGCGACCTGCTCGACGAACTCAAGCGCACATGCCTGGCCAACGACACGCAAGCGACCCGCCATGCATTGGATGCCTGGGCCCGCCAACAGCCGGAAACCCTGGCTGATATGGCCGCGCGCTTTACCCCGCTTTCTGATGCCCTCGACGGCCTGAATGGCGCCCTATACAGCGAAAGTGGCCAACACTGGCAGGGCCGCAACCTGTGGCTGGCGATTCGCAGCCTACCCGCTGTGGAAGACCTCGAAGGCACCGCCAGTCAAGACACCAGCGCCCTGCCACCGCTGTATCCACGCTAGTCAGAGAGCCGGCACACACAGTGTTCGCAAGGCGAGTGAGTGGCGCAAAGCCGGACTTGAGCATTAGCAGCGTAATCAATGTGCCGCCTAACCCAGCAGCAGCTATCGGGTTGCCTCGCTAACGGGTTACAGGGCAGCCATAAAGGTACAGGCCTTAGGAGGGGCTTTAGCCGTGAGCTTTTGCTATTCAGCACTTAGCCCGAACAAGCTCAGCGCAGTCCCGGGCATGGATGCTTGCGCAGTGGCCTGTGAGTTGGGCGGAGGCTGCCTCCCGGATTGCGCCAAGACTTATCCGGGCTACGGAGCCCACTGTTGTGGAGCGGCCTGGCCGCGACACTTCCAGAATCAACACGCTTCGCGGGCAAGCCAGCGCCACAAAAGCCATCTGCAGACCTAACGCCTAGACAATAAAAAACCGCGACCCAAAGGCCGCGGTTTTTAGTGGGGCTGCGTATCAGGCTCAGGCCTTGTTGCGCAGCTTCTCTGGGTTGATCAGGAAGCGTGCCAGGGCAGGCAGCAGCCAGATCGCGCCAATCATGTTCCAAAGGAACATAAAGGTCAGCATCAAGCCCATGTCAGCCTGGAACTTGATCGTCGAGAAGATCCAGGTGGCCACGCCGATCGCCAGGCAAACGCCGGTGAACAGCACCGCTTTACCTGTCGACTTAAGCGTCTCGTAATAGGCTTCCTGCAACGACAAGCCTTGACGCAAGTAGGTCTCCAGACGGCTGTAGATATAGATGCCGTAGTCGACACCAATCCCCACACCCAGAGCGATTACTGGCAACGTCGCGACCTTCACACCAATGCCCATGTAGGCCATCAACGCGTTACCCAGCACCGAAGTCAGTACCAGCGGCAAGATTACGCACAGGGTCGCGGCCAATGAACGGAAGGTCAGCAGGCACATGATGCTCACGGCCGCATACACCGCGATCAGCATGGTGGTTTCAGACGCTGCAATCACCTCATTGGTGGCCGCCTCGATACCCGCGTTACCCGCTGCCAGGATGAACTCCAGGCCGTCCTTGTTGTTCTCTTTGGCAAACTCTTCAGCGACGTTAACCGCACGCGTCAAGGTTTCGGCCTTATGGTCGGTGAGGAAGATCAGCACCGGCGCCACTGAGCAATCGCCGTTGTACAGGCCATCGGCCCGAGCAATGGAGTTGTTCAGTACGTCTTGGTTGCGCGACAGGGTTTCCCATTTCAGGTTGCCCTCGTTCATGCCTTTGATCACCTGACGCGACACGGTGACCATGGAAATGGCCGACTGCACGCCTTCGGTGTTCTCCATCTTCCACATCAGCTCATCCATGGCCGACAGGGTCGGGTAAGTCGAGCAGCCTTCAGCCGCCGTCTTGACCATGATCACCAGCACATCGGAGCTGGTGGAGTAGTTGCGGATGACGAAGTCGTTATCCAGGTTGTAACGCGAATCCGGATGCAGCTCCGGTGCACCTTGGTCAAGGTCACCAATCTTCAGGTTCTGCCCGTACCACACACCGCCAGCCAAGGCGACGACCGCTACCACCACGGAAATCGGCGCTACCATGGGGTGCGCGCAGTTCGAGATTAAGCGCCAGAACGGGTGTTCTTTAACCGCGTCTTCACGGCTGATCTGCACCGCTTTCTTGCTGATACCGATATAGGAAATCATCACCGGCAGCAGAATCAAGTTGGTCAGGATGATTACCGCGACACCCATGGAAGCGCCGATGGCCAGCTCACGGATCACGCCGATGTCGATTAACAACAGGGTGATAAAGCCCACGGCGTCCGACAACAGCGCGACCAACCCCGGAATAAACAGCTGACGGAAGGCCATGCGTGCGGCTGACAGCGAGTCGGTTGCCTCGCCAGAAGCCATGGCGATACCGTTAATCTTCTGCACACCGTGGGAAATACCGATGGCAAACACCAGAAACGGTACCAGCATCGAATAAGGATCAAGACCGAAACCCAGGGTATGCAACAGGCCCAGCTGCCAGACCACGGCAATCAGGGTGGTCAATACCACCGCCAGGGTGCTCTTGAAGCAGTGGGTGAACCACAGCAGCAGCACGAAGGTGATGCCGATGGCCACAGCAAAGAATAACGCCACGCCAATCAGGCCATCAATCAAATCACCGACTTTCTTGGCGAAACCGATAATGTGAATTTTGACGTTGGGGTTCTGCGCTTCGTACTTGTCGCGAATCTTCTCTTCCAGCTCGTGGGAGAACTTCTGGTAATCCAGCGGGATCTGCTTGCTCTGGTCTGCAGGGTCGGCATAGGACTCCAGCAACGGCAAATCGACAATGCTCGATTTGAAATTGTTGGCCACCAGACGGCCGATCTGCCCGGACTTGAGGATGTTGCTGCGCAGCTCTTCCAGGCTTTCGGAAGAACCGTCGTAGGTTTGCGGAATCACCTCACCGCCGGCAAAACCTTCTTCAGTCACTTCGGTCCAGCGTACGCTTGGGCTCCACAGCGACTTCAGGCCAGAGCGGTCGACACCCGGAATATAAAAGGCTTCGTCGTTGATCTGACGCAGCGTCTCCATGTATTCCTTGCTGAAGATATCGCCGTCCACCGCTTCCACCGAGATACGCACGGTGTTGCCCAGGTTAGCCAGATCATTACGGTGCTCAAGCATCTTCTGGATGTAGGGATGCCCCAGCGGAATCATCTTCTCGAAGCTGGTCTGCGGACGCACTTGCGCCGCCTGGAAGAACAGAAACAAACTGATCAACAAGCACAGCAGAATCACGGCCGGACGATTGTTGAAAATCAACCGCTCTAGAAAGGAGGCAGGTTGTTGTTGATGCTTACTCATGCAAAGGCTCCCGGCTTATTGTTGTTGGCCCAGATCAGCGCCCGTAGGTGCAGCAGCGTGAACGCCACCCTGCCCTACTAGAATCAGATTGCCGTTTTCCATTGCTGCAACGCCAGCCAGCGAAAGCCGGTCGGCACGATTGGTCACACTGAAATTGCGGCCGTTGTCGGTGCTCTTGAGTACCGTGCCACCATGCCCAACCACCACAATGGAACCGTCGGCCAGACGGTTACCGTCAGCCAGACCAAATTCAAGCGGGCCATTGTTAGCAGTATTCAGACTAATCGCCTGCCAGGTGGTACCGAAGTCGGCGGAACGGAACAAATGCCCGCGCAAACCATAGACCAGTAGCGTTCCGGCTTCGTCAGTGCCCAGTGCACCGAACAGCGAACCCTCGTAAGGTCCTTCCAGGGTTTCCCAGGTTTGCCCCCAATCAGGCGAACGGAACATCACACCCTGCTCGCCTACGACGAACAGGCCAGAGTCTTTGACTTCGACAATGGCGTTGAGGTGATAGGCATCTTCGTTATCCATGCGCTCGCTGATATCTTCCCAGTTGGCGCCACCATCGGTGGTTTCCAACAAGGCGCCATACGCGCCGACGGCATAACCGTTGTTACGATCTTTGAACCAGACATCCAGTAGCGGCGCTTCACGCTCAAGGTCTTCGAATTGCTTGACCCATGTCGCGCCGCCATCGGTAGTAGCGAGAATCTGCGCATCGTGGCCCACGGCCCAGCCATGGCTGTCGTCGATAAAGAACACGGCAGTGAGCATTTGCTTGGTCGGCACTTTGGCCTGAACCCAGCTCGTACCATTGTCATCGGAGTAGAGGATATGCCCGCGATCACCGACGGTGACCAGGCGCTTACCCAGGCTGGCGACATCGAGCAAAAGCGTGTGTGAGGCTTTGGCAGACATTACTGAAAATTTACTGCCTTCATTGCCGGCAGCTTGCAGTGGCGCACTGGCCAACATCAGCATGGATAGCACACCGCACAGCGACAGCGCTTTGGCTATCGGTGAGTGGCGGAGCACCGGTGTGCGGGAAAACCCCACAGCATGACCGGCCTGGGTGCGCCGCATAACGGGCTCACTCATATACCTTCCCCCTTATTCTTATAGGTAGCACTACGCTTAGAGCAGTACGCCTATCCTACTGAGCTTTCAAAAGGCCTGACAATCGGCGCGACGTTATGTTTTGTTAAACCCGGCCGTCTACCATGCCCTGTTCGACTGACAAATAGCAAAAGGCCGCTACAACAGTAGCGGCCTTTTGCTCAACCGAGTCGCGGCTTAACGTGTACCGCGGCGACGCAGTGCAGCAGGCTTGAAGTAACCGTCATCCGGCACGGCCTGGCTGAAGTCGATAGTGCTTGGCTCTTCGTTATCCAGATTTTGTACGTGATAACGACGCGCCTGCAGGTCATGGAAGGTATCCAACGCAGACCAGGTGGTCGGCAGGTCGTAGTAGTTTTTCAAGTAGGCAATCGAGACGCGCCACAGCTCGCCACGACCGTCGTACTGATCAGCCACAGCAACCTGCCAACTGTCCTCGTCGAGGAACAAAGTACGCTTGGAGTAAATGTGGCGAGCGCCGGACTTCAGCGTGCCCTCAACCACCCATACGCGGTGCAATTCGTTACGCGTAACCGCCGGGTTCAGGTGACCGACTTGCAGCAGGTCCTTGTACTTAACGTCCGGGCTGGTGACTTTGTAGCTGTTATAAGGAATGTAGATTTCCTTCTTGCCCACCAGTTTCCAGTCATAACGATCTGGCGAGCCGTTGATCATGTCGGTGTCGTCTGCAGTACGCAGGCCATCAGCCGCAGCAATCGGCGTGTCGTAAGCCAGGTTCGGTGCACGACGGACGCGACGCTGACCGGCATTATAGCCCCAAGCCTGACGCGGCTCTTTTACCTGATCGAGGGTTTCGTGTAGCAGTACCGCACCGCCGGCCAAACGCGCCGGGCTCTTAGTGAAGGACAAGTAGTAGAACATGATGTTGTTCAGGTCGGCTGCGGTCCCTTTCGGGTCGTAGAACTTGAACATGGCTTCCTGCTGCGAGGTCACCAGGGAGTAGCTGCCGTTACGCTGCACAGCCACTTCGGATGCACGACGCACAATGTAAGTACCCCGGTAGCGGGCAATGTGGTTCCACAGCACCTCTACACCATTCTGCGGAATCGGGAATGGAATACCGCCGTAGGCATCGGAGAAGCCGTTACCACCATCGAGCAGCTTGGCAGTGGTGGCGTTCTTCAGCGTGTTGTCATACACCCACTGCGGCGCCGAGCCAGAGCGGCGGGTCTGGTAAACCGGCATCTGGTAGCTGTTGGGGTAGGTGTTGAACATGGCAATCTGACCTGGGGTCAAATTGTCTTTGTACTGATCAAGGTTGGCCTTGGTGATGGTGAACAGCGGCTTGTCACCCGCGAAAGGGTCAACGTGGTGCTGGCCCGGCCGGGTGTAACCTGCCGGCGCCTTGGTGATACCACCCGTCCACTCAGGAATGGTGCCCGCCGCGTTACCGGCTTTCTCGGCGCCAAATGGGGTGAGGCTTGCGCCCAACTTGGCCGCTTCTTGCGGCGAAACTGCAGCCAGCGCGCTGCCAGCGGACAAGGCCAGCGCAATGGCAGCACCCATCAGCGTGTGCTTTTTCAGCATCTTGATTCTCCGTGAAATAAGTCATCAACCGAGCGCCCGCAGGCACTCGGTCTTTTCTAGTTATGTTTAGAAGGAATACTTAACGTTGACGCCGATATTATCGCGGTCGCGGCTGCCGTTGTTCTGGCCACCACCGAAGAACTCGGTGTATGCCAATTCAGCTTCCAGACTATTCAGGTAGCTGGCTTTCACACCAAGGGTATAAGCCTTACGACCCTCAATGAAGTTACCGGTCTGGTAGGAGTTACCTTCGAAGTCGTCCTTGTATACGGCGTATGGTGAAACGTTCACACCGGCATAGACGTCGTTCCAAGTACCACTCAGAACCATGGTATACCCGTAAGCATTCTTATTGACCTGATCATCACGATTACCGCCACTGACATAGGAGTTATTACCGCGACCAGAGTAGTAACGAGTGGCGCCGTCTTTAGTTGTGTACTTCAGGTCTGAACCGCGAAGGTGCTCCGAACCAAGCTCAAAAATACCGAATAGTGAGTCGAAACCAGCTGTTGGACCGAAATTGTAAATGGTGCCTAACGAAGTGTTATAGGCCTCAACACGCTCAACGTTATGAATCACATCCCCGAGGCTAACTTGTTGCCCTCCAATATTTACGAGGCGGCCGCTGGCAAGCGGGGCCGCCTGCCCCAACAAATCACCCAATAAATCATTGGTCGTCGCAACACCAATCGGCAAATTTGGGCGGTAAGCTAGCTCACCAAACACCGAAGCGTTACCAACGGTTGTGTTGAAACTTAAACCGTACATACGAATATCTTCAGCGTATTCACGACGTGCATTAACTTGGTTAGCAACATCAATAGTAGCGACACCGCCAACGGCATTGCTCAAAGCGTTACGATAGGCAGTAGCAAGCGCACCGTTAGGAGCCAACGCGATAGCACCTTCTAGCTGTGCCACAGTAATATTCTGACTAGCTGCAACCGACTGCTTGATTCCAGGAGTCGCACCTGCTTGTATATCAGCAAGATTTAACCCCGCATAGCTACCCAGGTCTGCGGCGATCGTAGGTTCTTTAGAGTGATAATTAACGAAATAAGCTCCGAATTCAGTGGAATTAAGCTCTTCAGCAATATATTTAAAATTGAACCCATACTGACCATCATTCTTTGCGTTGATATCAGAGCCAATTTTTGCAACCTGTATGTTCCCACTAGAATCTACGCTACGGCCACCCATCAAGCCACCAACGTTACCTGCACTTAAGCCTTTATATAAATTACCGACTGGTAAGAGAGCAGTTTGGGTTGAGTAAGCAGTGTTACCACCATCAGCAAACAAGTCTGTCTCAGAGAAATAAGTGCCGACCGGATCAATGGCCGATTCTTTCCAGTTGAACTGGTAGAAAGCTTCCATCGACAGGTTATCGGTGAGGCCTACGTTGAAACTCAGCGCTTCAACCGGCACTAGCACTTCTTTCAGCTCAGCGCCTGGCAGGCGGAACTTGGCAGCGTCGACAGGGTTGGTGGTGTTCACACCGCCGCGGTAGAACAAACCTTCGCCCCAGTTAAACACCTGCTTACCGAAGCGCCCGGAAACTGGCATGTCAGCCACATCCCAGTTGCCATACACATAGGCATCGAGAATTTGGGCGCCACGGCCAGCCTTGTGGCGAGTCTCATAGGTGAAACTCGAATCGTTCGGCGTATTTTGGCTCGGCTGCGAGGGGTTATTCTGACTCAGATAGTCATTGCGCTTATCCATGATCTGGGTGTCATAGAACGCCGTACCACGAACAAACACGCCGTAGTTCTGATAGCGCGCTTCCATATCCGTAGTGATTTTGAATACTTCGGAAACCAGGCCGGTATCGAAGTTACGGTTACCGTCGTTGGTGTTGATGTCGTTGTTGGTCTTGTCCTGACCCTGTACGCGCCAGAGTTGGCCGTAGGACACGGTGGAGTCGATGGAGCCGGTTATTTCATTGTCGGCGAAGCTGAATTCCACGGCCTGGGCATGCGCCGCCACCAGCAGAGGCAGGATGCCAACAAACGCAAAACCTGCTTTGGCAGGCGCAAAACGCAATACGGGCTTACGGGACTTAAATTCCATCGAAACGCTTCTCCGTGTACAGATCATCTTTTTTGCACCCAAACCACCGGGCACGTTATGGCCGTACTGATGACGACCTTAAATGTTGATTGGAAGGCAACCCCCAACGCGCTTACACGCACCCCACTGATTGGCATACACCATGACGAGGTCAAATCTGCTTAGCACCTGCAACCATGGTGCCAATTCAAACGGTCGTATAAAAAATAGCCACACGCCGTGACAGAACTACTCAACCGAACTGTGACTGATCATTCAGCAAACAAATAAAGCGAGGGATTCGCGCAGACTGCATCTTTTGTCCTACGATCTGGCGCGTTTTGCCACTCAAGCCCGAAATAGAGCGCTCAGCGCTTTCAAATAATTCAGCCAGGGTCAAGCCCAACCGCTAATAAAAGCGCCGCACGAGGTGGCTACAACTTGATGGGTAACAGATAAGTGTTACCTGACTAGAGCAGGTAACACTTTCACGCGGTCAATAAGGCCTGAAATAAGACCCTACGAGCCGATGCATTGCACATGGCTCACAGGATCGACCTTAAGTATTAGTACGACGCAAAAAACAGCCGACACATGGCCGCTCAGATTTAATTGGGCGGCGCGCTGCAGCATAAATTACGCCACAGCGATTAATCCGCCAGACTCTTGCTGACCACTTCATAGACATCACTGGACAGCTCACCCGAGGCCAGAATGCGCTGCAACTCAGCCTTCATTTGCGCCTGACGGGCACTGCCATATTTAGCCCAACGAGTGAGTGGCGCCAGCAAGCGCGAGGCAATCTGTGGGTTGAGGGCATTCAGGGTGATCACCTGATCAGCCAGGAAGCGGTAGCCACTGCCGTCGGCCTGATGGAAGCCCAGCAAGTTCTGCCCAGCAAAAGCGCCGATCAAGGCACGCACCTTGTTCGGGTTTTTCAGGGTAAACGCCGGGTGCAGCATCAACTGCTCAACACGCTGCAGCGCGCCTGGCAAGGCGCAGGCAGCCTGCACGCTGAACCACTGATCCATGACCAGCGGATTGTCCTTGAAGTAGTCAGCAAAACTGGCCAGCGCTACGGCCTTCTCAGCCTCAAACGACGAATTGACCAGTACGGCCAAGGCTGCCAAGCGCTCGGTCATGTTGTCGGCGTTTTCAAACTGCTCCAGGCACGCCGCCAACACCTCGGCATTACCGCTGAGCATCAGGTAAGTCAGCGCAATGTTCTGCAGGCTGCGTCGGGCAAAGTGCTCGGCCTCGGCCACATAGGCGCTATTGCGGGACACTTCACGGTTAGCCTGATAACGCTGCCACAGCAGATCAAACAGTGCATCCGCGAGCTGCTGGCGGGCAAATTCTCGGGCCGCGTGGATGGCCTCGACATCGGCCATTTCACTGATTTGAGTCAAATACGCCTCGCCTGGCAGCGAGAGCATCTCGGCGACCATGGCTTGATCCAGCGAGTCGTCCGCCAACAGGGTACGGAAGGCCTCAACCAGACGCTGATCGAGCACCAGCGGCTCGCCGCGTTGATGCTGGCCGATCAGGTCCTGCAGCACCTGCACGGATAACTGTTGGCCGGCCTCCCAGCGATTAAAACCATCACTGTCGTGCTGCATCAGGAACATCAATTGATCGCGGCTGTAGGGGAAGCTCAGCTTGATCGGCGCTGAGAACCCACGCAGCAAGGAAGGCAGCGGCTTTTCCGCCACGTTGATAAAGGTGAACGCCTGTTCGGCTTCGCTCACCTGCAGCACGCGCGCCCCCGTTACGGCGGCATCTTCACCCACCAACTGCAGCGGCAACTCAAGCCCTTGGGCATCGAGCAACGCCAACTCGACAGGAATCACAAAAGGCAGCTTCTGCACCTGCCCCGGCGTCGCCGGGCAGCTTTGGCGGAGCGCCAGACGGTAGCTATTGGCGGCCGCGTCATAGCTTTCGCTAACTTCAAGATGCGGCGTACCCGCCTGGCTGTACCAGCGCTTGAACTGGGTCAGGTCGATGCCATTGGCCTCTTCCATCGCGCGGATAAAATCGTCGCAGGTCACCGCCTGGCCATCATGGCGCTCGAAATACAGGTCACTGCCTTTACGGAAGCCCTCTGCCCCTACAAGGGTGCGGATCATCCGCACCACTTCCGAGCCCTTCTCGTAGATCGTCAGGGTGTAGAAGTTGGATATTTCCATGTAGGCGTCCGGACGCACCGGGTGAGCCATCGGGCCGGCATCTTCGGCGAACTGGTGGGTACGCAGGTAGGCCACGTCCTCAATGCGCTTGACGGTGCGCGAGTGCATGTCCGCACTGAACTCGGCATCGCGGAACACGGTGAAACCTTCCTTGAGCGACAGCTGGAACCAGTCGCGGCAGGTCACGCGGTTGCCCGACCAGTTGTGGAAGTACTCGTGCGCGACCACGGCCTCAACACGCTGATGCGCTGCATCGGTCGCGGTCTCGGCCTTGGCCAGCACGCAGCTGGAGTTGAAGATATTCAGGCCCTTGTTTTCCATGGCGCCCATATTGAAATCGTTGACCGCGACGATCATAAAGATGTCGAGGTCGTACTCACGGCCATAGACCTCTTCATCCCACTTCATGGACTTCTTCAGGCTGTCCATGGCGTGCTGGCATTTGTCGATATTTTCCGGCTCGACATAGATACGCAGCGCCACTTCGCGCTCGCTCATGGTGGTGAAGCTGTCTTCCACACACCAGAGATCACCCGCCACCAGCGCAAACAGGTACGCCGGCTTCATAAACGGATCCTCCCAGGTCGCCCAATGCCGACCATCACCCTCGTTACCGCTGGCAATCGGGTTGCCGTTGGACAGCAGCACCGGGTAGCTGTGCTGCTCGGCGCTCAGGGTGGTGGTGAACTTGCTCATCACATCTGGGCGATCAAGGTAGTAGGTGATTTTGCGGAAGCCCTCGGCCTCGCACTGGGTGCAGAACATGCCGCTGGATTTGTACAGACCTTCCAGGGCGGTGTTGCTTTCGGGGTGAATGCGCACACTGCTGTCGATCACGAAGCTCGCAGCGGTTGGCTGCAGGATCAGGTGACTGTCGCTCAGCTGGTA
Source organism: Pseudomonas spirodelae (assembly GCF_034653255.1). NCBI lineage: Bacteria > Pseudomonadati > Pseudomonadota > Gammaproteobacteria > Pseudomonadales > Pseudomonadaceae > Pseudomonas > Pseudomonas spirodelae. Next base: position 157,372 of record NZ_JAYEET010000001.1, read on the forward strand.
ATCAGCGGCACTCAGTTCGCGGTCATCCAGCACCAGCGACAACAGTTCCAGCTGCTGACCGTCCAGCACCAGCGGCGGCATGCGGGCTTCCGACAGGCCGCTGCCGGCCGCCGGATTACGCCGCATCACCAGCTGCGCATGTACCAGGGTGTGGTCCTCGAACAACTCGAAGGTCAGGTGCGTTTCATCGATCAGATAATCCGGAACCTGGTAATCCTTGAGGTAGATCATCTTCGGCTGTTCGGTGCGCATGGCGTGTGGCCCTTTATCTACGGCGCGCGGGCGCCGGATTGGCGAATGGAAAACTCAGACGGCCAGTTCGTGGACGGCGAGTTGATAAGCGGTGTATTTGCGAATATTGATCACGCCGGTGTCGAACATCAGGTACTGGCCCTTGATGCCCAGCAGCGTGCCTTCGGCTAGCGGATTCTTATCCAGATTGAAACTGCTGATTTTGGCCGGGTAGCCCTCAATCGGATAGGCAATCTGCACCACAGGCTGATCACTCAGCGGCTGAATGGCCTGAATACCAAAGCGCTGCTGTAATTCGGTCAAGCCGCTGCTGCAATTGGCAAACAGCTGCTCGCGCACGGCGACAAGGTCGACCGGCGCCGCATCACCTTTAAGCAGTGCGCGCCAGTTGGTTTTGTCCGCCACCTGGCTGCGCAGCAGGTCTTCGACAAAGCCGGACTGCTGGCGAGTGGCGCCCCGCAGAATCGGCAGCGCCTGGGTTGCGCCTTGGTCGATCCAACGGGTGGGGATTTGCGTGGCGCGGGTGATGCCGACTTTCACTCCAGAAGAGTTGGCCAGATAGACCACGTGATCAGTCATGCAAAACTGCTCACCCCAACTCGGCTCGCGGCAGGTGCCGGCGTCATAGTGGCAACGCTCGGGGCTCATGATGCAGATGTCGCACTGCGCCAGTTTCTGCATACAGGGGTAGCAATAGCCCTGGCTGTAACTGCTTTTAGTCTTTCGCCCACAATGGCTGCAGTGGATCGCACCGAGGAATTCCAGGCGCAGGGATTTACCGATCAGCGGATTGACTGGCAGCAGCTCATCGCCCAGGCGAAAGCTGTACTGCACCGGCGCGTCCAACTGTGCAGCCATTTTGCTCAGGGCACCGCGGGCTAACTCGCTCATCAGTGCAGGGTATCCGAGGACTTGAACAACAGATTGGGCACTGGCGCGGATTTCGAGCTGCATTCCTGCGGGCCCATATAACCGATGCGCTCTTCTTCCGGCAGGTTTTGGCTTTCCCAGGCGATCAGCGCCTGCAGCGTCAGTTCTTTCTGCTCTTGGGTCAGCTTGCGGCCATCCGGCCATTTACCGATTTCCACAGCCAGCTTGAGGCTCTGATAAATCTCAGGGGTGATGTTTTCAATCGCTTCAATAAAAGACGACATGACGCCTCCAAATGCAAAGTGGCAGTTTACCAGCCTGTTGAACAACTAACTGCGTTGCCGGCGCACCAGCACACCGCCAAGCAGCCCGGTCAGGCAACCGGCCAAAAGGCCGCCGACGTGCGCAGCATTGGCAATCGCGCCAAATTGCAGCAACTCGAAGATTCCGGTCATGCAGATCAGCAGCCAGGCCAGCATCATCACCAACACACCGGGCGGTAGTCGATAGGCCGGTGTGGGGGCAAGGCGCTGGAAAATCCAGCAATGCCCAAGCAAGCCATAGAGCACGCCGGACAGCCCACCAAACAGCGAAGGCCCAGCATGCAGGTACTGCGCGAAGTTGGCCGCCAGGCTGAACAGCAAGCTGAGCAGCAACAGCATCAACGGCCCTTGCCGCGCCTCGATCCGTCGTCCCAACTCCCAGTACCACAGGGTGTTCATCGCCAAATGGAGAATGCCGAAGTGAATCAGCATGGGCGTCAACAGCCGCCACCACTGGCCACTGGCCAAGGTCCCGTTGAGGTAGTCGAAATAGATGTAATCGCCCTGCACACGGTAATCGACAAAACTCAGCCAGCTAACCGCCGCCAGGTTATCGCCGAGTAACGTCAGGGCTGCAACGATAAAGGTCAGTAACAGAACAGCAGCGGTCATACGGCTGGCGCGCAGCTGCTGGATAAAACTCGGCGAGGTATTGGCTGCACGCGGCGGCGGATCGAGCGTGACAGCGGCATCCCCCAGCGGATAACGCGCATAGAGCGCACATACCTGTTCGGCCAATTGCTCGTCAGGCACCCAGAGCACCTGCTCACCCGCCTCTTCCGCAACCCGGTGCGGCACCTGCAATCGCTGCAGCAAGCCGATAAAGCCACTCAAATCGACCTGTTCGGGTAAACGCATCGCCGCAACGCCACTCATGGTCGCGCCTCCGGGCTGTCAACATTGACCCACACAAACTTATTGGGATCCAAGCGCACCTCCTGGTCGAGTCGATAGGCGACCATCTTGCCGTTGAGGACGGCGCTGTAATCCAGACAGGCCAAGTTGCTGCGAATGGGGGCGGGTTTGCCGCTGCGCCAGTAGTGGCCGACAAACAACAACGGCTCATCAGCCCCGTACTTGAGCAACTCGGTTTTCTGCGACTCGCTGAGCGGCATCTGCGCCGCCAACTCCGGCAAGGCATCGGGCTGAAAGACGATATCGCCGTAGGTTTGCGGGTCTTCTTCCCAAAACTTGGTGCGAAAGTGCGCACGGGTAAAACCGTCATCACTGGTCAGGGTCATGCCGTGCGGCAGGCGCATATCGGTGCCCCGCAGCAAACGATCAAACGCCGTATTGGCAAAACTGCCATGCACCGCGGCCGCCTGCAGGAAATGCTCATCAATGCAGCCGTCGGCAAACTGCGCACGCAGTGGCTCGATCAGGCTGGCGTCCCAGCAGGCATGCACCACGCGAAAATAGCCCGCATCAATAAACAACGGTAACTCGTAGAACCAGTCGAGAAACGACTGCCATTCGGCGGGGTATGCCTCGAACTGCTCGAGGGTTTCCTTGATCAGCCGGGCATGCCGCGGCGTGTGCTCGCGGACGAACTGCCGGCCACTGCCGGGCGCGGCCGGTGTGCTCCAGGCCAACGCATTGAATTCATGGTTACCCATGATGCACAGCGCCTGACCGGCCGTGACCATGTCACGCACCAGGTGCAAGGCCTCGCGGATGCGCGGACCACGGTCAACCAAGTCGCCGAGGAAAATCGCCATACGCTGTGGATGACGCCAAACACCCGCTTGCTGCCGATAGCCCAGGGTCGTCAGTAGATGCTCTAGGGTTTTCGCGCAACCATGAATATCGCCGATCAAATCGTAACCACGCGCAGGATCGAGGTGCATTAGTCACCCCCGCCGAGCCGGCTACCCCAGCCCAGTTTGTTGCGGCAGACCTCATAGAAGTTGTGGTCGAGCGGATGAATCAGGCGCAGCTTCTGCGGCCGTTTGGCCACGGTGATGGTGTCGCCTGGGGCGCAGGTGAAGTGGTTTTGTCCGTCGCAGGAGATCAGTGGATAAATCTGCAAATCCTTGGACACGACGATTTTCAGCTCACTGTTGCCGTCCACCACAATTGGCCGGCTAGACAGGGTATGCGGGTACATCGGCACGATCACGATGGCATCCAGTTTGGGGTGCATGATCGGCCCGCCCGCAGACAACGCATAGGCCGTCGAACCGGTCGGCGTCGCGACAATCAGGCCGTCAGCCTTTTGGCTAAGGACGAACTGGCCGTCGATATACAGCTCAAACTCGATCATCCGCGTCGATTTCCCGGGGTGCAGCACCACGTCATTGAGCGCATCGCCCTGACCGATGGCTTCGCCATGACGGCGCACTTCGGATTGAAGCAGGAAGCGATTCTCCGTCAGGTAGTGCCCTTCGAGCACCTGCGCGACCTTGACCTCCAGCTCATCGGGGCGAATATCGGTGAGAAAGCCCAAGCTGCCGCGGTTCACACCCAGCACCGGCACCTTATGCCGCGCCAGCGCACGCGCCGCACCGAGCATGCTGCCGTCACCGCCGACCACGATCACCAGATCGCAAATTTCCCCAAGAATTTTGCGCGAGGAAGTCTGCAGACCGTGACCGGGCAATACTTCGGCAATGGTGTCTTCGAGAATCACATGCAGGTGACGAGCGAGCAGAAATTTCTTCAGCCGGCGAATGGTGTCGAGAACCTGGGTACTGCCCAGCCGACCGATGATGCCAATATTACGAAATTGCTCCATGGGGCTCCCGCCAGGCTCTAGCTAATGGCTCGGATTATGGGCGAAAGGCTATGGCAGCAGCAAACCGCTGACCGGCTCTGCGCTATGCTCGCAGCATGATGCCCTTCCCGTCGCTCACCGACCTGCCCACGCACCTACGTCAACCTGCCGTACGTGATCTGGCGTGGGCACTGCTTTCACCACCGCTGCTGGCAGACTCACCCTGGCCACAGCGCCACCCGCTAAGGGCCAGCAGCTGGAGCCAGCAACCGGAAAAACTGGCTGACTGGTTAATGAGCCTGGATGCCGACAGCCATGCACTGCAGCAGTGGCTAAGCCAACACTCGGTGCGCCGTTTGGGGCTTTACTACGAACGCCTCTGGCAGTTTGCTCTGCATGCTGCGCCCGACGTCGAGGTGCTGGCCGCCAACCTGCCCATCCGCCTGCACGGCCACACCCTGGGTGAGCTGGATATGTTGCTGCGCGACGCCGAAGGTGTGCATCACTTGGAACTGGCCATCAAGCTGTACCTGGGCCAGCCGCATTGCAGCGGCGCGGATCCTGCGCATTGGCTCGGCCCAGGCAGCCACGACCGCCTGGATATCAAATTGGCGCATTTAGGTCAGCACCAGTTGCCGCTTTCATCACGGACTGAAGCCCTACAGAGGCTGGCTGAGCTGGATATTCAGCGACCCCAGGCGGCACTCTGGCTGGCCGGCTACCTGTTTCGCCCTTGGCGGCAAGCCTATGCCGCACCGCACGGAGAGAACCCGGCCCATTTGCGTGGGCGCTGGCTCCATCGCGCAGACTGGGCACACTTTGCCATGCAGCACCCTGGCCACTGGCAAGCACTGCCACGCCAGGCCTGGCTGGCCCCCGCACGTATTGAGCAAGAGCAACTGTGGACGTGCGAGCAATATACCCACTGGCTGGCGGCATTGCCTAACGATGCCAATGCGCAGTTACTTGTGCACTTAATTGAAGACCCACAACAGCACTGCTGGCGGGAAGCCGAGCGGGTGTTTCTGGTGAATGATCAATGGCCGGCGCAGGCCACCGAATAACTGGGTACAGAGCCCGCCGCTTATAGACTGCGCTCTGTGCGCCCACCCGAGCGCGCCAAATAGCCCGAGCCACTTTCACACAACAACGCATCTCGCTGCACCGCCGGTAAGGCATCCACACCCTCGCGCAAGGCATAGGCGCTATAGCCCAACTGTGAAAGCAAAAAAACCGCACTGGCACTGCGCTTGCCACTGTCGCAATAACACAGGTAAGTGCGCGTTTTATCCAGCAAGCGGGCTTTCAAACGCAGCAACTGCAGAGGCATGTTCAATGACTGCAAGGCATGAGCGCGCTCGTACTCTTCTTGCAAGCGCACATCCAGCCACTGCGCACCACCGGCCAGCAGGCGCGAAGCCTCGCCGAGCGAGACCTCGTTGACCACTGGCGCTTTAAGCAGGGCGAAAAAGTCTTGGCGATTCAGACGCAACACCACACCGTCTTCGAGCATGGTCACTGTGGCATTACGCGGGCTGTCGGCCAGCAAGGCTTCTTCACCAAAGCAGGCGCCAATCTCCAGCTCAGCCAATACCTGCTGCGCGCTACCTGCTCCGCGAATCACCTCGGCCCGGCCACTGTTCAGGAAGTAGCAGCTGTCGCCGACATCACCTTCCTGCAGTACGGTACTGCCGGCAGCTACCTCAACCCGCTGCAAGCGCTCAAGCATGGCGCGCACGTTGGACGGTGGCACCTTGGCAAACAGTGGGTTCTCCAGCAGGCGCTCCAGCCACTCGACATCTTCATGGCTGTGCCCCAATTCCAGCAGCAGATCCTGATAAGCCAAGCGCCAGGTCAGTAAGCGATTGAGGGTGCTGGTATCCAGCGCCAGCACGCTGGCATCAGTCAGCGCACGGGCCTCATGCAAACGCGGCAAGCTCGGCGACAGCGGATGGCAACTGGCCTCACTGCCTGCCTGTATGCGTTGCGCCTGACCATCGGCAGATTGCAGCAACAACTCACCCGCTAGCAGGTAATAGGTCAAACGCGCCTGATCCCCCGGGCGAAACAACAATTGCCCCGCCAGCAGCGGCTGCGGAACCAGTTGCCCACGCAATTCCCGCCACTGCTGTTCGGACAGCACATTGAGTGGCGTCAGGCTGCGTAATTGTTCGGGATTAAGAGCTTCGCTCATGGCATATCCAGCTCGCGGGTGAAATTTAGTGTAGCCACGTTACGCCTGCGGGTGCTGCATCAACGCCGCCGCACGGCCTTGCAGGCCGCCGGTATGGACAAACACCAAGCGACTACCGCGAGCAAAGTAACCGGCCTCAACCTGCTGGCGCAACGCCATTAAGGCCTTGGCGGTATACAGCGGCTCCAGTGGCACCCCGCCTTCTGCCTCTGCGGCCTGCATAAAGCCAAGCAACTCGGCATCCACCTTGGCAAATCCACCACGGCAGGCTGCATGCAAATGATAAGGCCCAATCGGCATCGCGGCAGCCTCAACAATCGCCTGCACCTGCTGCTCGACACCATGGTCGGCTGGCACAGCCAACGCCGCATGCACTGGGTGCGCGGCCGCCTCACCCAACAGCAGGCCTGCCAACGTGGTGCCCGTGCCGGCCGCCAGCCACCAGGCGTCATAATTGTCCCACCCCAGGCTTGCCAGCTGCTCGCGCACCTGCGACACCAAACACATGCAGCCCAATGCACCCGACAGGCCACCACCACCCTCAGGCACCGGATAAAATTCAGGGTAATCCGCCAGCCAGGGCAGCCAGAACTCGGGCGCATGACGGGCTCGATAGCCGGCATAACCCAGCCAATGCAACTGCATGCCGAAAGCCTGCAAATCAGCCACTGTCGGCGTCTGCTGCGGATGGCCGCGCAATAACCCGATGGTCCGGAAGTTGAAACGCTTACCGGCAGCCGCCAGGGCATGTAAATGATTGGAGTGCGCTCCACCCAGACTGATCACGCCGCTGGCGCCACTGTCTTGCGCAGCACGCAAATGATGAGAGAGCTTGAACCACTTATTGCCGCTAATCAGCGGATCAAGCAGATCCAGGCGCAACACCGCCAATTCAACTCCGGCGGCAATCGACCACTCCAGTCGCAGGGTTTGCAGAGGGGCACGTGGCGCCCAATCAGGCAAGACAATAGGCAAGGTTAACTAACAGTGCGCAAACGGCTACTGGCTTTGTGCCGCGCACAGCAATTGGACTCCGCTAGGGTAAAGCGGCTGGGCGTATCAATGCGGTCGATCGGGATGGCGCAACGCTCGCCACTGGGCAGCAAAGCCTCGCAGCTGGGCTGCTGGTAATGCGCCAGCCATTGGCGGTACTGCTCTTCACTGACAAAGCATTTGGCGGCCGCGTAAGCCTGTGGGTTGTCTTGATAAGTGCTGATGTCTTGCAAGGGGATGGTCAGATGACCGGCACCTGGGTGATACACCACAAAGACCACTCCAAGCTTGGCTAAGCGCTCGAGAATCTGATCACCGCCCTGGCTGGCCAAATCCGCGTAGGCGCGCTTGAGGCGATTTATTTCCTGCAACGCCTGGGTGTCTTGCTCACTGCGATAGGCCAGCTCAACATCGCGAATGGCAATTTGCTCTTTGTACTCGGCCACCGCAGAGGCGATCTTGGCCTGCATCTCACCTTCGTATTGCGCACGCAGGCTGTCGCTTTCACTGCGCCCATCATGTTCCAGCGCCCGCAGCTGTTCGGTCATGTCTTCGCGGGCCGCTTGGAAGCTCGCCGCCTGCGCGGCCAGCTGAGTCTTCAACTCAACATTGTGTTCTTCCTGCTGACGCAGCGCCTGGTGCAAGCCATGGATCTGCGCCTGCAAATTCTTGCTCTGTGCCTCGCTGGCCAACTTGAACTTGGCCAGTTCTTCCTCATGCTGCTGGCTGAGGCTGCTGATGCGTAATCGCTGCTGTTTGATCAGTTGCGCGGCTTTCAGGCGCTGTTCGTGATCAAGTTTGTGGCTAGCCTTGACGGTTTCTTCCTGGCCCGGATCAGGGGCGTACCACTTGTCCTCCGAGGCCATTTGCAAGCGCTCTGGCGCGACCGCTTGAGCGCCCTCATCTTCGACCAGCAAACCCAGGGTGTTGCGTTTAACCGCATCGCGCAGCAGCACCAAATCATTATTGCCAGGGCTCAGGCCGGGGTCCCAGAGGTGCATCTGATGCCAGGAGACAGGACACTGGCTGCGGCACGCCAGGCGAATTGGCCCGGCACCTAGATCAGGGCCGCGCCCAGCGCGTTCGGCCAGCGCCTGCAAAGGAATATTCCAACCGGAGTCGGGCGCGCCTTTTTCATCAAAATCCAGATAGAAGAACACCAGCGCTTTGATCAGCAGGCGTGGGTTGATCAGCATGTAGGCCACGCGCATCTGCTGATCGGCGAATTCGGGCATATTGACTACGCCATCGAGCAAGGCCTCGAATTCGGGGAAAAACATTTGCTTGCCGATGCCGCCGCGTTCACTAAAGAACATTACGGCCTCAACCATCTGCGGCTTGTTCTGCATGCTCATTGGTTATCCCCTAGGCCGAGACGGGCGCTCCGCTCAGCGCGCGACATATCTTGCCTATGCTGCGCAAAAAATGGCACACATAGCAAGACTGCCAACTTTCTGACGAGTTAAGCAAAGCCTGCGTTTAAGGCGCTATACCCTTGCTCAAGCAAGTCTAGGGGAAAAACCAAGCCCAGCAATGTGACTGGGTTGGCAGTCGCCCTGCCAACCCACCGTGAAAACGGACCTACAGGGCGAAACTGTGATGGGCTTGGTGCAACGCGTCAGGCTTTTGCAGCCGCCAGAAAAGGCGCCAGACGCCGCCCCATTTCATCACCCAAGGCTTGCAGGCCGCTCATAGGGCGAATCATCACCTCAAACTCAATGATCTTGCCTGCCTCATCGAAACGGATCATGTCGATGCCTTTCAGTTCACGCTCGCCCACCCTGGCACTGAACTCCAGCACCACACTGAGGCCATCGGCGCTGACCAGTTCGCGGTGGTAGGCAAAATCGATAAACACCTTGCTCACGGTATTGAGAATCAGCGAGACCATCGGTGCACCAACGTACGGTTTGTATGCCATGGGTGAGCGGAACACCGCTTGCGGATGAAGCAACGCAGGCAATCCGCCAAGATCATTTTTCAGCATCAAGGCATGCCACTGAGCAAGCGTGACGGCGGCTTCTGAATGCAGCTGAGTGCTATGAGGCACGGGCTTCTCCTTGTTTTTATGAGCCACATACAAAACGCCCCGCACAAGGCGGGGCGTTGAGTGCTTAAAGTTCGGCGGCGAGACGCGAGCCCTGGTTAATTGCCCGTTTAGCATCCAGCTCACTGGCCACATCAGCCCCGCCGATCAGGTGTACGTTCTGCCCGGCAGCCACTAGGCCGTCCTGTAGCTCGCGCAACGGGTCCTGGCCGGCGCAAACGATGATGGTATCGACAGGCAGCACCTGCGGCTCGCCACCGGCGATACTGATATGCAGGCCAGCGTCGTCGACCTTGAGGTACTCGACCGCATTGAGCATCTGCACGTTCTTGTTCTTCAGACCGGTGCGGTGGATCCAGCCGGTGGTTTTACCCAGGCCGTCACCTACCTTGGTTTTCTTGCGCTGCAACAAGAACACCTCACGCGCCGCTGGATGCGGATGCGCCTGAATGCCGGCGACGCCACCACGGGCTTCCAGCGCCGCATCAATACCCCACTCTTTCCAGAACTCCTCACGGTTGAGGCTGGTGGCTTCGCCCTGGTGCGTAATGAACTCGGACACATCAAAGCCGATACCGCCGGCACCGATCACCGCGACTTTCTGACCCACCGGCTTGCGCTCAAGGATGGCGTCCAAGTAGCTGATGACTTTGGCGTGCTCGATACCGGGAATCGCCGGCGTACGCGGGGCAATACCGGTGGCCAGAATGATTTCGTCATAGCCGCCCTTGGCCAGCTCATCAGCCGAGACACGGGTGTTAAGGCGCAGGTCAACCCCGGTGGTTTCCAGCTTGCGCTTGAAGTAACGCAGGGTTTCAAAGAACTCTTCCTTGCCCGGCACGCGCTTGGCCACATTGAACTGGCCGCCGATTTCGCTGGCCGAATCAAACAGGGTGACGCTATGGCCACGCTCGGCCGCTACGGTGGCAGCGGATAAGCCCGCAGGACCGGCACCGACCACCGCGATTTTCTTCACTGCAGCAGTCGGGATGTAGTTCAGTTCCGTTTCGTGACAGGCGCGCGGGTTAACCAGGCAGCTGGTCAACTTGCCGCCGAAGGTGTGATCCAGGCAGGCCTGGTTGCAGCCGATGCAGGTGTTGATTTCATCACTGCGACCTTCGGCAGCTTTATTGACGAAGTCCGGGTCGGCAAGGAACGGGCGCGCCATCGACACCATGTCAGCATCGCCTTCGGCCAGCACCTGCTCAGCAATCTCTGGGGTGTTGATGCGGTTGGTGGTGATCAGCGGGATATTCACCTCGCCGCGCAACTTGGCGGTAACCTTGGTAAAGGCCGCGCGCGGCACCTTGGTGGCGATGGTGGGGATACGCGCTTCGTGCCAGCCGATCCCGGTATTGATCAGGGTCGCACCAGCTTTTTCGATAGCCTTGGCCAGCAGCACGATTTCATCCCAGGTGCTGCCACCTTCCACCAAGTCGAGCATCGACAGGCGATAAATGATGATGAAATTCGGGCCGACCGCTTCACGCACACGGCGGACAATTTCCACCGGCAGGCGCATGCGGTTTTCGTAGCTACCGCCCCAGCGGTCGTTACGGTGGTTGGTGTGGGCGGCGAGGAACTGGTTAATGAAATAACCTTCCGAACCCATGATTTCCACACCGTCGTATTCGGCCTGCTGGGCCAGCACGGAGCAATTGATGAAATCCTGAATCTGCTTCTCGATGCCCTCTTCATCCAACTCGCGTGGCTTGAACGGGTTGATCGGCGCCTGAATCGCGCTTGGCGCCACCGATTTTGGGCTGTAGGCATAGCGCCCGGCGTGGAGAATCTGCATGCAGATCTTGCCATCCGCTTCATGCACCGCGCGGGTGACGATTTTGTGCTTTTCGGCTTCTTCAACAGTGGTCAGCTTGGCCGCACCGGAATACACGCCACCCTCTTCGTTCGGGCCGATACCGCCAGTCACCATCAGGCCGACACCACCACGGGCGCGTTCGGCGAAGTAAGCGGCCATACGCTCAAAACCATTGGGTTTTTCTTCCAACCCGGTGTGCATGGAGCCCATCAAGGTGCGGTTCTTCAGGGTGGTGAAGCCCAGATCAAGCGGGGCCAGCAGGTGCGGGTAGAGAGCGGTCATGAAAATCTCCAGATCAAACAGAGGCATTACACGGATGCCGCCACCTCTTAGTGGGTCGCGGTCGATATGGTCTAGACGATAGTCAGCCCAGCCGAACGGCTCAATGACTCAAAGTGACAACCTACTGATCAAAAAGAGCAGCGAGCCTTGGCAAAGCCCAAACACCCACTTACCCTGACGCCTTATCTAAATGCCCAAGACTAAATGGGCGCAGACGGGATAACGCTGCAATGCTGAAAAGCACACGGGTCAAACTCGGTGACCTGTCGGTGGGTTTTGTCGGCAGCCTGGCGGACGCCATGCGCCATTGTGCTCAGGACCCTCAGCCGCTGCTCGACAGCTACGGCCTGGATGCGGCACGCCTGGCCGAGCCGCGCGCACGGCTATCGATCCCGCGCTATATGCGCTTAGGTCATGCGGCGATTCAGCAATGCTCGCAGCCAGGGCTGGGGCTGCTTATGGGGCAAACCAGCCGCCTCAGCCAACTCGGCCTGGCCGGCGTCACCGCCATGCAAGCCCCTACGGTCCGCGAAGCGGCGCGCGCACTGATCCGCTTCGAGCCGCTGTATGCCAGCAATTACCGCGGCCAATCCAGCCTGCATGAAGACGCCCGCGGCGCGTGGCTGCGCTTCTACTCGATCAGCCCGTATAACGCCTATAACCGCTTTGTCGTCGATTCCGTACTGGCCAGCTGGGCGCAACAACTGAGCAAGCTCGCGCAACAGAGCCTGCCCGTGGAAAAAGTGCAGATCGAATTCCCCGCCCCCGACTACGCAGCGCAGTATGCCGAATTGTTTGCCTGCCCGGTGGAGTTTGCCTGTGAGCACAATCAGCTGCGCCTGAATCAGCAGAGCCTGAACCTGCGCAACCCTGAACACTGTCCAAGCACCTGGCGGCACCTGCTGGAAATCTGCGAAGGGGAACTGCAGCAACTGACTCGCACACGCAGCCTGCGTGAACGCATCACCCAGCTGCTCGGCCCTCTGCTGCATGGCCACGAGCCCGACTTGGCGGAAGTCGCGGCGCGCTTGCAATTACCCACCTGGACCCTGCGGCGCAAACTGGCCGAGGAAGACACGCAATTTCGCAGCATCCTTAACGACACCCGCCGCGACCTGGCTATGGCGTATATCCGCGACACAGAACTGGCTTTCGGTGAAATCGCCTACCTGCTTGGCTTTGCCTCCGCCGAAGCCTTCCAGCGCGCATTCAAGCGCTGGAACCAGCAAACCCCGGGCGAGTACCGCCGGGAGCAGCGCAGAGCGCTCTAATACCCGCTAGAGCTCAGTGGCGTCTTCGTCACCTGCCGGCACATCCAGCTCGGTGGTGCGGGCTTCTAGCAGCTCTTCTTGATATTCATCCATTACCTGTTCTCCCACTCGATACGTCAGCGACGGCTTGGTTACACAGCGCATGCCAATCAAGCTAGAGGAGAAAGATGAATACAAGATGACAGGTTGTCGCGCAGCAACCCTCAGCGCGAGCGCAAAAATCGCAAGCAATAAAAAACCCGCTGATATCGCTATCAGCGGGCTTCCTATATGGCGCAGCGGACGGGACTCGAACCCGCGACCCCCGGCGTGACAGGCCGGTATTCTAACCGACTGAACTACCGCTGCATGTCGGTGGACTTTCGTCCGTGTAACGCTTGCTTCATCTGACGAATCAGCCTTTGGGCTTTTTCATCTCACCCAGAGCGAACTCAGGCTGGAAAATATGGCGCAGCGGACGGGACTCGAACCCGCGACCCCCGGCGTGACAGGCCGGTATTCTAACCGACTGAACTACCGCTGCGCGTCGGTGGACTTTCGTCCGGTAAACTTCTCGGCAAGTGGTGGGTGATGACGGGATCGAACCGCCGACCCGCTGCTTGTAAGGCAGCTGCTCTCCCAGCTGAGCTAATCACCCTTGGCCTTGCGAGGTGGCGAAATTTACGCAAGGGCCGAACCTAAGTCAATACCCTGCTTCAAGTTTTTCTAAAAAAGTGAAAAAACACTGCTCTTCCCTGACACGCCAAACAGCGCCCTGCGCCAATAGGCCACCGAACGATCTGCTACGGCGTAATGCGCAGACTTAACCGAGCCGCCACTTTGTTATCGTCCGCCCGGTCCAGCCCGGCTTCGGCAATTTGTACGCCCTGCTCCTGCAGCACGCCAAACCACCCCAGCAATTGAGCAAAAGGAGCCGGTTGCAGGTCGAGCTGCAAGGCACCGTCGCCGGCATTGTCGAGCCGCTCAATCGTCAGCCCACGCGCTGCCGCCGTAGCCGTAACCAGGCCTTGCAGGCGGGCCGGGTCAATGGCCTGCTGCGGACGGCTGACCATTTGGCGCGCCGCTGGCGCCTGCCCTTGCAGATAAGCGTATAACGCACGCTGCGTTTCAAACGCGCTCCGCGCGCTGACCAAGCGTTGCTGGGCAGGTTGCCATAGCGTCAGGTACAAGAGCACCAGCAGCAGAAATACGCCCAAGCTGCCGAGCGAAAACCGCTCACGCGGCGCCAGAGCACGCCAGCGCTGCAGCAACTGAGCCTGCGCGGTAAAGCCTTTGTTGTCTTGCTGAACCATGCTCATCCTCCGATCACCACGCGCGCACTCACACCACTGCCCTCACGGCTAGCAGAACCCAGCTGCACCGCCAAACCACCGCCTTCTAAACGCTCGCGCAAACGCTCCAGCTCGGCGAAACCCGGCGCTTGAACCTGCAGGGCCAGATCACCGCGCGCCTCGCTGAAATCCACCTGACTGATCTGCACCTGCCGGCCCTCGGCTGCCAGCGCCCCACTGACCTGAGCCAGCAGGCCGAGTAGGCGCGCTTGCCCGCCGCCCGCACCGGCCTGCAGGTGCTGATCAAACTGCGCACGCAGGTTGATCAGCTTGCTGTCCTGCGGGAACAGCTCCTTGTACAAAGCGGCGCTGGAACTGGCGTAATGGTCGGCCTGACGCTGCAGATGCCAGCCCTGCGCCAGATTAAAGCCCCACTGCAGCACCAGCCACAGCCCTACCACCCCCAATAAAGGCCGCCAGCGCTGCCACTGGCCACCGGCCGATTGCGCGGCGAACTCGCCCTGCGCCAGGTTATTACGCAGCGGCTGCTGAGCCAGCCAAACGAAGGGCTCCACCACTGCCTTAACCTCATCAATCGGCTGCAGCGGCGACTGCTCAGGGCCACACCACGCTACCTGCGGCTGCGCGCACAACGGGCTCAGTTGCGGCCAGCTCTGCGCCTGCACGGCCATCCGCGCCACATTTTCGCCGCCCAGCAGCCAGCGTCCGTGCAACGGCAAGAGCGCAGAACCAGGCACTGGTAACAAATCAGCATCCACCGCAATCGCCTGGGGCGGCGTGGCACATAGCGCCAACCAGCCGGCCAGCCAGCTACGGCGCACGGCAAATACCCGATGACGGCCATCGGCCAGCTGCTCACCTAGGGCCAAGTGCATCAGTTCAACGTCTTCGGCGAGCAGCTCTTCCACGACAAACGGCAAGGCTTGGCGCAACCAGCGCGCTTTGCGGGTTGGCAGGTTGACCGCACAGGCGGTCACCGCCTCAACCGGCAAGACCAATACCCAATTACCACCACACTGCGCCTGTGCATCGCTGAACAGCAGGCTATCGCTCACCCCACCAGCAACTCGCTGCACCGGCAGATCATCCTGCGCACCCACGCAGGCAGCAGGCGGTAGAAACACATAGGTTTGACTCATGGTTGGACTTCCTCAACGGGCACCAGCGGCATACCGCCCTGCCCCAAATCACGTGCTAAAACATACACCCGCGCATCGCTGGCCCGCTGCAACGTGCTGCGTAAAACCTGTCGGCGCTCACCGACACTGACTTCGCTGAGCACCTGAAAATACTCACTGCCCACGGCAAGCGCCTGGCTTTGTACCTGTAGGCCATTGAGCTGCGCTAAAAAGCTCGGCACATCGCGATAGCCTTTACCACCTCGTGCCGCGACCAAGCCTTGCGCGCGACTCAGCGATAGACCTTCAGCCAAACTGGCCAGCACCCGTGCGCTGGCGGTATTCACATTAAGGGGGGTATTCGCTGGCAAGGTGCTGACATAGGGCTGCAAGCGCTGATAATCCGCTTCGCTCATTTCCAGCAACAGGCGCAGCTCCGATACATCAGTCAATTCACGGTTACCGGCGCGATAGGCAGGCTGTGCCAGCAGGTATTGATTGTCTTCCGCGCCATAACCGCCCGAAGGCTGATCGTCGGCATCTAGCCAATCAAGCAGACGTTCCGCGTAGGGCGCTTCGATCTGCAGCCCCAGCAGCAGACGGCGAAATTGCGCCACCGCCGCTGCGTTGGGCTGCCCTTGGCGCAGCATGCTGTTGAGGTTGAAACGTCCGCTTAGATCGCTGATCTGTACGCGCAACGCGCCGCCCTCCTCCAGAGCAAAAGGCGCACGGGGTTTGGCCCACGCCTCGCCCGGGTAATCCACCGGCGCCCGCGGGTCACCCTCGCGCAAGTCGCGCTGCAGGATGGCTTTGGCCAGGGTTTCGCCCCCCAGGGCGTAATGCCAGGCCTGGCGCACGTGCAACTGATTGGCGCTGCTGCGAATCGATAACTGCTGGCGCGCAATGATTCCAGCGCTGACTACCGTAACCACGGCCACCACCAGCAACACGGTTATTAACGCCATACCGCGCTGCTGGCTCATGGCTGTGACTCTGCGGGAGGTTCATCGGCTAATTCAGCAGAGCCCTCGGGATTCTGCTGCGGTGCTTGTTGCAGACGCTCAGGCAAGCCTTCAGGCAGGCGCAGTAACCGGCGCAACTCGCCATAACGACGATGCTGCAGCACCAGCTCAATGGCTTGCGGCAGAAGCTTGAGCGCCTCATCGGGCTTTTTGTCTAGCGGCGGCCAATTGGTCTGCCAGATACCCTCTTGATCCAAGTAACGCAGCTGCAGCTGGGTGACACCGTCCAGCGCCTGCTGAATCTGCGGCTGGCTGTCCTGAGCTTGATCCAGCACTGTCCAGTAACGCCGCTGCAACTGCTCGCCACTGAGCTGCCAGCGCACCCGCTGCAGGCTTGAACGGGGCTGCCCCAACGGGTTGCGCCAGCCATTGCGCGTCAACTCCAAGACCGGATTTTCGGGGCCGTCGCCCATCAATGCGGCGCGTGAGTCGCCAAAGGCGTCACGCACAGGCCTCGCCTGCACCTGAAGCACATCGCGCTCGAACGCCGCCATGGCGCGCACCAGTTCACGCAACTGCAATTCATGACTGCGGGTGACCTTGTCGGTTTGCAGCACGCTGTCGAGCATGCGGTAAGTAGCCAGCCCCAACAGCGCGAAGATGGCGATGGCGATCAGTAATTCAAGCAAGGTGAAACCGCGCACTGCCCTCATCGCATCACCCCGACAAAGCCATTTAGGCTGACCACGGACCGCTCACGCACACCGGCTGCGGAGCGGTCCTGCGCCATCGGTGCCACCCACAACGTAACACGGCGCATATCCGCCTCGCTGGTCGCCTCGACTTCGCTTTGCCATTGCCAACGCCGCCCGGCGAACGCTACTTCACCCTGCTCACGACCATTCGCCACAGGCTCGCGCGCCAACTGCATTTCACTCAAGCGGTTATCGGCAATCCACATTGCCAGGGTTTTATCCTCCAGACGGGCGGCGATTTGTAGGCTGCGGGCGGTGGCGGTCAGCACACTGGCGGCGACCAGCGCGAAAATCGCCAAGGCCACCAGCACCTCCAATAACGTAAAACCGCCCATGCGTTTCATTGATTGCGCTCTGCTGGCTGCAGGACTTCGACCACCGGCAGACGGAAACCATCACTGACCAGCTGCAGGCGCAAACCATTGCTACGGCGCTCAGCCAAGCGCAGGCGAAATGGGCTGATCTCGCCGCTCGACAACAGCAATAGCTGTGGCAGCAGCCCCACCTTAGCGGGAGCATCGCCTGCAGATGTCGGCAACGCCAACGCAGCACCCTCCAGCTCAACGCTCAATTCGGCCCAGGCTGGCAATGCATGCGCCTTGCTGCCCAGGGCTTGCCAGGTCTGCTTGATCGGGTCATAGCGCAGCACTTGATAAGACTCTCGAGCAAGCAACAGACCGTATTCCTGATTGTCTAGCACGGCCTCTTCAGCCAGCACGCCTATCAATCCGGCTAACCGTTCGGCTTCGTTGTGCAGCTCACGTCCTGGGCCGGCAATGCCCACACTGAGCACCGCCAGACCGATCAGGCTGCCGAGAATCACCAGCACCACCAGCAGCTCGATCAGGGTAAAGCCGCCAAGCCGATTTGGTTGCTGGCACATGCGGGTCAGAGGTCCCAGTTACCGATATCGGCATCCTGGTCGCTACCGCCATCCTTGCCATCTGCCCCCAAGGAATAGAGGTCAAAAGCACCCTTAGTACCGGGGGCCAGGTACTGATAAACATTGCCCCAAGGATCGACCGGCATGCGCTTGAGGTAACCGTCGCGGTTCCAGTTTTTCGGCTGCGGGCTGCCGGATGGCTTCTTCACCAACGCTTCAAGTCCCTGCTGGGTGCTTGGGTAGGCATGGTTGTCCAGCTTGTACATGTCCAGGGCAGCCGACACCGCCTTGATGTCACCCTTGGCGACAGTGACCTTGGCCTGATCAGGCCGACTCATCACTTGCGGCACAACCAGAGCCGCCAGGATGCCCAGGATGACCACCACCACCATGATTTCGATCAGCGTAAAACCTTTCTGTGTCTTGCTCACTGTTTACCCCACCAACTGATTGAGAGACAGAATCGGCAGCAGAATGGCCAGCACGATCACCAGCACCACCGCCCCCATAAACACCAGCATAAAAGGCTCAAACAGGCCGACCAGCAGCGCTACCTGGGCACTCAGATCGTTTTCCTGATTACGCGCGGTGCGGGCCAGCATCTGGTCCAATTCGCCGGAGCGCTCACCGCTGGCAATCATGTGTAGCATCATCGGCGGAAACTGCCCGCTGGCTTCGAGCGCGCGGGTCAGGCTGCCGCCCTCGCGCACTTTTTGCGCGGCGATGACCACATCCGCACGGATCACTCGGTTAGCGATAACCTGTGCGCCAATCCCCAGGGCGTCAACCAAGGGCACACCACTGCGGGTCAGTATCGCCAGGGTCGAGGCAAACCGCGCGCAGTCAGTCGCACGAATCAAACGCCTCAGCAGCGGGATGCGCAGCAAAAAACCATGCCAGCGGGCCTTGATCGCCTCATCCCGCAACGCCCAGCGCAGGGTAAATACACCCAGCACTAGGATAATCACCGCCAGCCAGCCCCAGCCTTTAACCCAATCGCTTAAGGCAATCAGGCCGCGGGTCAGTGCCGGCAGGGTTTGTCCGGAATCAATAAACACCCGCACCACATCAGGCACCACATAACCGAGCAGAAAACCGACGATCAGCAAAGAGGTGCACATCAGGATCAGCGGATAAAGCAGCGCCAACTGGATTTTCTGCCGCGACTGCTGGCGCTGCTCGGTGTAGTCGGCCAACTGCTCCAGCACCGGCCCCAAATGGCCGGCATGCTCACCGGCCGCCACCGTGGCGCGGTAAAGCTCGGGAAACGCCGACGGGAACTCTTTCAGGCTGCTGGCCAGGTCATGCCCCTCCAGCACTCGCGCCCGCACCGCCAGCAACATGCCCTGAATGCGCGGCGAAATAGCCTGCGCCGCCGCTGCGCGCAGGGCCTCCTCAATAGGTAACGCGGCCTGCACCAAGGTCGCCAACTGACGGGTAATCAACGCCAGATCACGGGCCGAAATACCGCGAGAAAAACTGAAATGGCTACCTGCGCCGGCAGGTTCCCGGGTGCGCGTGGCTTTAACAGCCAAAGGCGCCAGCTGCCGCTCACGCAGTATCTGCCGCACCTGGCGGGCACTATCGGCTTCCAGCACACCTTTCTGCTGGCGGCCTTTGCCATCGAGCGCGAGGTATTCGAAGGCAGCCATTAGTTGTCCCCACTCATTCTTCGCGAGTCACACGCAGCACTTCTGCGACCGTAGTCACCCCCTCCAACACCTTGCGCCGGCCATCCTCACGAATGCTCGGGCCCAGGCTGCGGGCGTGACGGGCCATCTCCTGCTCGGAAGCGGCGCTGTGAATCAAGGTACGCAGGTGCTCATCAAACACCACCAACTCATAGATCCCGGTACGCCCACGGTAGCCCTGCTGATGGCACTCAGCACAACCGCCCGCGTGATAGAGCGTCGGCGCAACGTCGGCAGCCACACCAAGCAGCGCGCACTCGGCCTCATCCGCCTGGTAAGCCTGTTTGCAATGCGGGCAGAGCACCCGCACCAGACGCTGGGCCAATACACCGAGCAAGGAAGACGCCAACAGAAACGGCTCAATGCCCATGTCCACCAAGCGGGTAATCGCACCAATCGCACTATTGGTGTGCAAGGTCGACAGCACCAGGTGGCCGGTTAAAGAGGCCTGTACGGCAATTTCGGCGGTTTCCTTGTCACGAATTTCGCCGACCATCACCACATCGGGGTCCTGACGCAAGATGGCGCGCAGACCACGGGCAAAGGTCATCTCGACCTTGGTGTTGACCTGGGTCTGGCCGATGCCCTCGAGGTGGTATTCGATCGGGTCTTCAACGGTGAGGATATTGCGCGTGCGGTCATTCAGGCTGACCAGGCTGGCATACAGCGTGGTGGTCTTGCCCGAGCCGGTGGGTCCAGTCACCAGCAGAATGCCGTGGGGCTTGCGCACGGTGGCTTCCATCAACTCACGGTCGCGCGCACTCATGCCCAGATGCTGCAAATTCAAACGGCCTGCCTGTTTGTCGAGCAAACGCAGCACCACCCGCTCGCCATTGGCCGACGGCAGCGTGGAAACCCGCACATCCACCTCGCGGCCCCCGACTTTCAGGGAGATCCGTCCGTCCTGCGGCACGCGCTTCTCGGCGATATCCAGGCGCGCCATCACCTTAATTCTGGAGACCAGCAGCGCTGCTAGCTCACGCTTGGGCTCCAGTACTTCACGCAAAATGCCATCCACGCGAAAGCGCACGACCAAGCGTTTCTCGAAGGTTTCCAGGTGAATATCCGAGGCATTTTCCTTGATCGCTTCGCCGAGAATGGCGTTGATCAAACGGATAATCGGCGCGTTGTCCTCTTGCTCAAGCAGGTCCTCGGTTTCTGGCACCTGTTCAGCTAAGGAGGCCAAATCCAGGCTCCCGCCCAAATCTTCGGCCAACTGCATGGATGCTGAGTCGTGCTGGTAAGCCTTGGCCAGGGCCTGTTCAAACGCAGCAGCAGGCAACCATTGCAGCGTCAGCACCGAAGCGGCAATCCGCTGGGCTTCTTGCACCACGCAAAGGTCACTGCCTTCACGTACGCACAGCTGCCACTGCTGCTCGTGCTTAAAGAAAAACACGCCCTGGCGACGGGCAAAAGCAAAGGATAATCGCGGCGGCTGAGCAGTTAAAACGGTGGACCGCATGCGTAGTCACCAAGGCTATCTATACGTAATAGGGCGGCTATCTTGCCGGCATTCTCGCTCTTTGCGCAGAATAAACCACAAAATGCGATTCACCTCGCAGATCGTGTAAACCGATCTTAGAAATACAGCCATTGCTCAGTAGTATCCGCGCAACTGAACACGTGCTCCACCGGTAGCAGCGCATCCCCCCGCACACAACGCGTTACTTACCTGTATCTCACCCAACGTTTATAGCACCCCATCTTGGCTGAGCGCAGACACCGCGCACGCTCGGACAATAGAGACAACACCCCCATGAGCAAACTTTCCAGCAGACTCGCTCTGCGCCTGGCCCTGCCGCTTATTGCCATTTTGGCCAGTACCGTACTTTCTATGGCCAATGCCACCGAGCCAGAAACCACAGACAGCTGGACGATCAATATGAAGGATGCGGACATCCGCGACTTCATCGAGCAGATTTCCACCATCAGCAATCAAACGTTCGTGATTGATCCGCGGGTCAAAGGCCACGTCACTGTGATCGCCCAAGAGCCCATGGCCCTGGCGGAGGTGTACAAGTTATTCCTTTCGGTCATGACCACCCACGGCTATGCGGTGATGCCCGACGGCAATCAACTCAGTGTCATACCCAGCAACGAGGCCCGCACGGCGGCGGGCACTCAGGGCAATATGGAAACCCGGGTTATCCAGGTGCAGCATGGCGCGGCCAACGATCTAATCCCGCTCATCCGCCCGCTGGTGGCGAACTACGGCCACCTGGCAGCCGTGAGCTCGTCCAATTCGCTGATCATCAGCGACACGCCGGCCAATATCAGCCGCATCGGCGACATCATCCACCAGCTCGACAGCAGCAATCAGGACGACTTCAGCGTTTACGAGCTGCGCCATGCTTGGGTGCACGACATGAGCGAGGTGATCAATCGCTCGCTGAAAAACAACCAAGGTGGCGGCGCTCAGGTGATTGCCGATACACGCGCCAATCGCCTGCTACTGCTGGGTCCGCACGAAGCCCGTGCGCGCTTGCTAAAACTGGCCCAGAGCCTTGATACACCAAGCTCGCGCTCAGCCAATACCCGGGTAATTCGCCTGCGCTATGGCGATGCCAAAGAAATGGCCAGCACCCTGGGTGATTTCGGCGAAAACATGCAACAAAGTGAGGGGCCCAGTGGCTCACCGCTCAAACTGATGATTCGGGCCGATGAAAGTTTGAACGCCATTGTGATCATGGCTGAAGCCGATACCGTGAGCATGTTCGAGGACTTAGTGCGCCAATTGGACGTGCCCCGCGCACAGGTATTGGTTGAAGCCGCAATTGTCGAAATGTCTGGCGACATCAGCGAAGCCCTCGGCGTGCAATGGGCGATTGATGGCCGCAGCGGCACGGCGGGCCTGGGCGGGGTCAATTTCAGCGATACGGGCCTGTCAGTCGGCACCCTGCTCGGCGCAATTGCCAGTGGTGAGGACGCCGCATTGGCCGCTGGCTTACCCAACGGCGCCATCCTGGGCATCGGCAATGACAAGTTCGGCGCACTGGTGACGGCGCTGTCGGCCAACAGCAAGAGCAATTTGCTGTCCACACCGACGCTACTGACCTTGGACAATCAAACCGCCGAGATTCTGGTGGGGCAGAATGTGCCCTTTCAGACCGGCTCCTACACCACCGATGCGGCCGGCTCGAGCAACCCTTTCACCACGATCGAGCGTAAAGATATCGGCGTAACCCTTAAGGTCACACCGCACATCAACGAAGGTGCGACCCTGCGCCTGGTCATTGAGCAGGAAATTTCCTCCATCGCCCCAAGCTCCGGGCTGAATGCTCAGGCTGTGGACCTGGTCACCAATAAGCGCTCAATTAAAAGCACCGTACTGGCCGATGACGGCCAGGTCATCGTGCTCGGCGGCTTGATTCAGGACGATGTCACCAGCACCGAAAGCAAGGTGCCGCTGCTGGGCGATATTCCAGGGCTTGGTCGGCTATTTCGCTCAACCCGGGAAGTGCGCCAAAAGCGCAACTTGATGGTGTTCTTGCGCCCCAGCGTGGCGCGTGACGGCGTGGGCCTGGCCAACCTGAGCCTGGGCAAATACCGCGACCTCAGGCTGCTCGGCAAGGCTGGTGGCCACGACAACCTGCCGGAAGATGCCAGTCAGCTGTTTAACCGCAACGCCCCCGAGCCTTCGGTGGACTTACGCCAAGAGCCGCCACAAAGCTTCGCCGTACCGAGCGCAACGCTGATCGAAAAACCCAAACCGGTAGACCCCAACACCTTGGGTGATGGACTCGGCGGTGAATCGTTCAGCCCCCCAGCAAGCACCTCAGAGCACTTCACCATCGAGCTTATACAGGGCAGTAATCCTGACTTTATGCAGGCGCTGCTTGAGCGCAATACCGGCTTGCCATTGCGCCTGCATAAACGCCAACAAGACGGTAACGATCACTACGCCGTACGTTACGGCCGCTACCCCAACCGCGAACTGGCCGAGCAAGCCCTGGCTGCACTCCCGCAACAGCTGCCCAAGCGCCGCGCGCTGGTCATTGCCGAATAAACCGCAGCGATTGGCGCCCAATTTAACCCAGGCGCTATCGCTGCAAGCGCCTATTTAGAGGAGTTCAGGCGCTATAACCATGCTTCCTACGGCGTAGCTGACAAAAATCGGCACTTATCAACAAACAACGCTATCAGTGACAGCTAGACGATCAAAATAAACTATCAAAGCCCTTCTGAACGTGAACCAGTAGAGGTCTGTTTACTGGTGACACAGGCAGTATGCCGGCCATATTTTTAGCCCCGGATCTGTTATGCAACCTTATGTGAAGCGACTGTCGGTTTTGTGTTTAGCCTGCCTGCTTGGGGGCTGTTTAGAGAAAGGCGGAGGCGGAGGCAGTAGCAAACCGACAGGCGTCACTGGAACGCCAACAGATCAGACTCAACCTGACGCGGACAAGCCACTCACACCGCCAGCCTTGCCGGTTCCTCCGCCCTTGGAAAAACCGGGATTCCCCGAACCTACCTCTGCGGTGATCGACGAAGTCAACGCCCTGGGCTTCTATGACAAGGATCAGAACGGCCAGCCACGTCCGATTCGCAATGACCTAACCGGTAACCTACCGGCCATGCTGCAGTTTGTACAAAGCCATTCGGTAGACCCCAGCGGCAACGAAGCGCGCAATATGCCGCGCCTGACCAGCGAGCGTGAGGCCTTGCTGCTGGTCACGCCCGACCCAAGCCTGGGCACGCTGCAGCAACTCGAACTGGAGGTCTCCCTCGACGGCAAGCCGCTGGGCAAGCTGGCCATGCGTCATCCCGACCAGCTGTACAAAGCGGATCGCAGCAGCGCGGACGCTCGCCCCGACGTGGTGTATTCACGCCGCGCCTGGTCGGCCGTATTGCCATGGAACTGGGTGCAACCCGGTTTAACCCTGCGCCTACAGGATGAGCATGGGCGCAGCGGCCAGATCGCTGACAGTGCTATCGACTTTGCCCCGCCCGGCGAATTGGTGGTGCAGTCCATCCGCTTAGGCTTACTCACGCCGCCACCCACCAGCGGTGGTCATTGGTTTCTGACTCAGCCAGCTCGCGCCGCCACTGATTACTTCCAGACGGTACCCATTGCGCGCCTGGTCGCCAGCCAGTACGAGGACATGTACCTACCGCGAGTGATGATCGGCAGCGGGAAAATTTACGACGTTGCTATCGATGGCAGCAGCGCATCCAACGGTGGCGTGTATGAAGGCGATATGCGTGAAAACACTGCTAAGTCGACGTTCAGCACCGGCATCAACCTGGCCAATATTGGCGTCACCAGCGCAGACATGACCCAACAGGAAAACCCGCACCTGACCCAATCGGCGGTTATCCACCATGCGCGCGGGCTTTATATAAATGGCCTGCACAACCACGGCCTGAGCGGCGGCAATGGCCAGCTGACCCTAATCGACTCGGTTGGCAACGAATTCAGCCACGAAATTGGCCATCACTATGGTCTTGGCCATTACCCAGGCCAACAAGGCGATAATTATTTTTGGGCCGGACATCACCACGACAGCGGCTGGGGCTATATCGCCTACCGCAAACGCATGCGCGCCAACCTGCACTGGAACCGTGACAAAAACGACGGTATGAAGGGTATGCCGGTGTATGCCGATGCCTACAGCTTTGGCAGCGACGCGATGTCGGGCGGGCACTACGCCAGCAGCCTGGCGCGTTACACCCACTACACCGGCTACAGCACCAAACTCAAAATCCAGCCGGCGATGGACAAAGTCATGGTCAGCGCCAGCTCGCCCACCGGCTATCGCAAATGGGACGCCAACACACGTCGCATGGAGGTGTTTACCGCCCGCGTGCCGAACTCTAGCAAGGTTTGGTACAACAGCGCCGACGGCAACTACCTAGTACCACGGCGCTTTGGCGTTCAAGTGTTCACCTTGTTAGGCGGCTATGACCCGGTCACCGGCAGCGCCATTCTGTATCCGCCAGCACGCGGCAACTGGGGCCATGTCTTCAATTTGCCTGCCCCGGTTAACCAAGACACCCAAAAGACCTGCTGGGTCAGCGTGAACTTTGCCAATGGCAAAACCCAGGATATTGCCGTAGCGCCGAATCGTATGGGCAGCAATGCCAACAAATTGCATATCAACCTGGCGCAAGATGAACAGCCCTTAACCGCCGCGCTGTCTTGCCAAGAGGCCGCCAACGCTGCTCAGGAACTGGCCCGAGTCGACTTCCCTCAAGGCCTGCCAGCCATGGCGCCGGTGATTATCGTGGGCAAGGAAAACGGCTTTAACGCGTTGCGTGCGGCCGAGCTTCCGACCCTTGAGGAGGGCCTGCAAGCGGTTGTCGATCAGCGCTATATCAGCCTCACCGACGCCACCCAGTTGCTACTCGACAGCTACGCCGACGACCTGCGTGGACTTTCGACTGCAGCGGCCGGCGTGGTGCAGCGCTACCAGAAACAACAAACCCTTGGCCTGCGACTAAACCGCTGGATGGACGCCTACAAAGCCCAACTCGACGCCCGCGACCCGGACGCTGAACAAGCCTTGCGCGACCTGCTCGAACACCTGCAACTGAACCCGCAGCCGCTATTGCCTGCAGCCGAGTTGTTCAGCATGGCTAACGGTAACTGCATAAAAGCCCAGCCGGGGGATGAAACCGCGTCGGTGTATGTATTGGCCAAAGCGCAATGCACGACAGGTGCGGATGAGCAGTGGCTGACTGACGCTAACGGGCGTATTCGCAGCGCCGTGGATCTCAGCCAATGCCTGACCGATCAGGGCTCGGTCAGCCTCACCCGCTGCGATGACAGCCAGCAAAACCAGCGTTGGGATATCAGTGCACTGCCGCGAATCAAGCGAGCCGACCGCTGCCTCGATCTGTCTGGTGGGTATCTCACCAATGGCCGTGGCAAGTTAATCACTTATGGCTGCAGCGGTGGCGGTAACCAGCAGTGGGCCAACCTGACCAGCAACAACAACTTGCTGCTGCCTTTGGTACACGCCAGAAACATCGCTGCCATTGCGCAATTGGCCAAGAGCGAATGAAGCTGATCTGTACTGCGTTGTGGCTCAAACATAGCCTGCCCGCACTGACGGGCCTGGTTTTACTCAGTTGCAGTTTCACCAACATGGCCGACACGGCTGACTGGCGGTTGCTGGGGACGATGGTGCACGCCAATCAAGCGCGCTCCTCGGCGCTGTTGCAGCTTGGTAACGCCGCCCCACAGCGCCTCACAGTAGGCCAGCCGCTACCGGCAGGCGGCGAACTGCTGCACATTGGGCGTGACCACATTGTGGTTCGCCTCAATGCCAACGATACGGCCAAGCTCCGATTGCAAGGCCGGTTGCAGCCGCTGGATACCCCCTTAGCACAGTTCACCCGCCCACCGCCTAGCCAGCCCGAGCCGCAGCCAGCCTTGTGCACAGCGCAACAACAAGCCCCCATGAGCCCTGAGCAACGCGAGGAGCTGCAAGCCCTAGGGCTGTGCCGCGCCACTTATTGAACGCTGTACCAGAAACTCAACCATCGGAATAACAGGTTCCTGCCTGCTCACGCCGATGGTGTTAGATGTTTACTAGGAATATTGAATTGTCTATTGCCGCATCCCTCTCACAATCGACTGCCAAGCGCGCGACAACCCTTATGGGCGCGCTGTTGCTCTGTGCATGTGGCGCCTCCCTGACCCTCCAGACCCATCAGTTTTGGCAGCTACTGCAACCAGTCGCCATAACGCCAACTAAAACCGAACGACAGACGCCCGTGAGATTAAAACACGCCGAAATAGCTGAGCTATTCGGCAAAAACAGCGCAGCCAATGCGCCTCCAACCACACCTTTGCACCTGACACTTCTGGCCAGTTTCACCCACCCCGACATAGCCCGCTCTAGCGCAATCATCGGCCAACCCGACGAACCGGCTCGGCGAATTAGGGTGGGCGAAAGTATTCGCAACGGCATCGTGCTCAGTGGCGTCTTCCCAAAACACGTCACATTGACCCGCAACAACCGCAGCGAGGTCCTTTACTTCGCCGAGACTCAGCGCTAAATGCTGGCCAGCGATAGCCAAACACCACTAAAGCGGCGCACCGATTAAGCACGAAAACCGTTTACTCACCCCCTGTCACACTGAAAAGCGACATCGGCAATCCCCTCCTCGACCTCTCGTGCCGCGTCATCGAAGCGGTGACTCAGCAAACGCTGATCCCTCCGCGACCTCGCTATGGGTATTCCCCATCACTCAGCCCACGCGAACAATCCCAGCCTGCTCAGCCATAGTGGGCGGCCAGGCCAAGAAGGCCGGCAAAAACAACAGAGTCATTTGCATAGGCTTTAATTTAATCATCGGTATACGCGCCAGCTTAAAGCCGGGTTATGCGCTGTAATTCGTTGTAGGTTGTTCACACTGTTAAACGGCGTTGGCACATTGAATGGAACGGCACACTCCCCCCTGTGGGGGGGGCTGTCAAACATTCAGCAAATGTCTATGATCAGCGCGCAAGCCACGCCACATAATAATAAGTTCGGAGTGACGCCCTTGCCCCTTCTAGGCTCCCATACCTGGTTACAGCGCCATGCCATCACCGTGGTGAGCTTCTTGCTGGTGGCCGCTATGAGCATCAGCCTTGCCTGGCAGACTGCCGAATGGGCGCGCTTGTTACGTGCGCCCGTGGCGGCCAGCAACAGCACAGCCACACTAGTGGCGACTGCATTGCCCGCCGAAATCGGCCAATTATTCGGCAGTGACGTCGCCAACGATCAACTGGCCCCTGACACCAACTTGCGCCTGACCCTGCTGGGCAGCTTTGTGCATGCGGATCCGCAACGCTCCAGCGCGATCATCCGCAGCGAAGGCAGCGTCGCTCAACGTTATAGCGTCGACAGTGAGATCAGCAGCGGCGTGCGCCTGCATGCGGTGGCAGCCGATCATGTCGAACTCATGCGCAATGGCCGGCGTGAAAGCCTGCGCTTTCCCCTGCACCACTCGGCCGCCGACAACCAGCAAAACTACACTCCCGAAGTGATGGCCGACCCGGTTGAACAGCTCAACGATCTGCAAGACGACAACCTGAGCCAACTGCGCGAGCGCATGGAAGCGCTGCGCCAGCAGATGCAGGACTCCGGCAGCCTGCCCGCGCCTGCTGATCCCACCGAACAGCCTACGGAAAACAACTGATCCGATGACTCCGATCCTCTCGCGCCTTACCTTCGCCTTCTTGATTGCCGGCCTGGCCTGCAGCCCGCTGCCCCTGAGCGCTGCCGTTACGGCGGTGGCGCCGAGCGCCAGTCAGCAAGAAGAACGCTGGACCATTAACCTCAAGGGCGCGGATATCCGCGAGTTTATTGATCAAGTGGCGCTGATCAGCGGTGAGACGTTTGTAATCGACCCACGGGTCAAGGGCCAGGTCAGCGTGGTATCCAACAGCCCGCTGACACTGACTGAGGTCTATCAGCTGTTTCTCTCAGTCATGGCCACCCACGGTTTCAGCGTGATGACCCAGGGCGACCAAGCGCGCATCGTGCCCAATGCTGAGGCCAAAGCCGAGGCGGATGGCGGGCGTAATGCGCCGGACCGCCTGGAAACCCGCTTGATTCAAGTCCAGCATGGCTCGGCGACCGAGCTTATCCCACTGATCCGCCCCCTAGTGCCGCAATATGGTCACTTGGCGGCGATCAGCAGCGCCAATGCGATCATCATCAGCGACCGCACGGCCAATATCGACCGTATCGAAGACCTGCTGCGCCAGCTCGACCAGAAAGGTCAGAACGACTACAGCGTGCTCAACCTGCAACATGCCTGGGTCATGGACACCGCCGAAGTATTGCGCAACGCCGTAGATCGCGGGCAGGCCAAAGGCACCTCCGGCACTCAGGTGATTGCCGATGGCCGGACCAATCGCCTGATCCTGCTCGGCCCACCTGGCGCCCGCGCCAAGCTGGTGGCCTTGGCTAAATCACTCGACAGTCCAACCAGCCGCTCGGCCAATACCCGGGTGATTCGTTTACGCCATGGCGATGCCAAAAGCCTGGCAGAAACCCTGGGTGAAATTTCCGAAAAACTTAAACCAGAATCCGCTGGAGAAGCCACGGGTAAGCCGCAGGCTGTGCTTATCCGCGCTGACGAGAGCCTTAATGCTCTGGTACTTCTGGCCGAGCCGGATGTGGTGGCAACGCTGGAGGATATCGTGCGCCAACTTGACGTACCGCGCGCGCAGGTCATGGTCGAAGCGGCGATTGTCGAAGTGTCCGGCGACATCAGCGACGCCCTGGGTGTGCAGTGGGCTGTAGATGCGCGCGGTGGCAGCGGTGGCCTTGGCGGCACCAACTTCAGCGGCACTGGGCTGTCGGTTGGCCGAGTCTTACAGGCACTCCAAGACAATAGAAACGGCACTGACAACAACACCCTGAGCAATTTGCCAGACGGCGCCATTATCGGCTTGGGCACCGACAGCTTCGGCGTACTGGTCACCGCCCTGTCGGCCAATAGCAAGAGCAACCTGCTGTCCACGCCGAGCCTGCTAACCCTAGATCACCAGAAAGCCGAAATACTGGTTGGGCAGAACGTGCCCTTCCAAACCGGCTCGTTTACCACCAGCGCGTCGGGAGCCGACAACCCCTTCACCACCATTGAGCGCCAGGACATCGGCGTGACCCTGAAAGTCACCCCGCACATCAACGACGGGGCGAGCCTGCGCCTGGAAATCGAGCAGGAGATTTCGTCCATCGCCCCCACCAGTCAGGGGGTGAATGCGGTCGATCTGATCACCAATAAACGCTCAATTAAAAGCACCATCCTTGCCGAGAACGGCCAGGTGATTGTGCTCGGCGGCTTGATTCAGGATGACGTCACCCAAGCCGACTCCAAGGTGCCCTTGTTGGGCGATATCCCCCTGCTCGGCCGGCTGTTTCGCTCGACCAAAGAAACCCGCGTCAAACGCAATCTGATGGTATTTCTGCGCCCGACGGTGATTCGTGACGCGGCAGGGATGGCGGCGCTGTCAGGCAAGAAATACAGCGATATCCGCGTGCTCGGCGATGTGCGTGAGGACTACCGGCCGGGCGTTCTGCCACAAAATCCGCTGCAGCTATTCGACAAAAACATGCCAGACGCTATTGATCTGCGCGAATAACACCCATAAAAAAAGCCCCGGCATTCACCGAGGCTTTTTGCTACAGCCTGTGCCGCTGATTCAGAGCGCTGCCAGCCCACGAGCCAGATCGGCCTGTAGGTCAGCCAGGTCTTCAAGACCGACCGCAACGCGGATCAGGTTATCGCGAATACCGGCATTCGCACGCTCCGCCGGACTCAAGCGACCATGGGAGGTGGTCGCCGGATGAGCAATGGTGGTTTTGGTGTCGCCAAGGTTGGTGGTGATGGAAATCACCCGCGTAGCGTCGATAAACCGCCAAGCCGCCTCTTTGCCGCCTTTCACCTCAAAGCTCACCACCGCCCCAAACGCACTCTGCTGACGCTTGGCCAGTTCGTGCTGCGGATGACTCGACAGGCCGGCGTAGTGCACGTGCTCAATACCCGGCTGTTGTTGCAGCCACTGCGCCAAGTGCAACGCGCTGCTGCAGTGTGCCTGCATACGGATACGCAGGGTTTCCAGGCCTTTGAGGAAAATCCACGCATTGAACGGGCTGAGCGTAGGTCCAGCCGTGCGCAGAAAGCCGACCGCTTCAGTCATCAGTTTCGCACTACCGGCCAACACGCCGCCCATGCTACGGCCCTGACCATCGATGTACTTGGTGGCCGAGTGCATGACAATGTCAGCACCGAGCTTGAGAGGTTGCTGCAGCGCAGGTGTACAGAAGCAGTTGTCCACTGCCAGTAACGCCCCTTTAGCATGAGCAATTTCCGCCAAGGCGGCGATATCCACCAGTTCAGCCAACGGGTTGGATGGCGACTCGACAAACAACAGCTTGGTGTTGGGTTTGCAGGCAGCAGCCCAACCGTCGAGATCCGCCAGCGGCACATAATCGACCTGCACACCGAAGCGCTTGAAGTATTTTTCGAACAGGCTGATGGTCGAGCCGAAGACGCTGCGCGACACCAGCACATGATCACCCGCACTGCACAGGCTCATGACCATGGCCAAAATTGCCGACATCCCGGATGAGGTGGCAACCGCCTGTTCAGCACCCTCCAGCGCCGCGATGCGCTCTTCGAACGCACGCACCGTAGGGTTGGTGTAGCGCGAATAAACGTTGCCGGGCACTTCGCCGGCAAATCGTGCGGCGGCATCAGCTGCGGTACGGAAAACATAGCTGGAGGTCGGGTAGATCGCCTCGCTGTGCTCACCTTCCGGCGAGCGGTGTTGCCCAGCACGCACCGCCAGGGTGTCAAAGCCAACGCCATCAAGGTCGCTGTCTAGACGCCCGGCCTGCCATTCAATCGTCATTAGCAATCCCCTCAAGCAGCCTGCTAAGCAGGCTATACCGCGTAATTAGTCGTTATACAGACCGATAACTGCACTGACCGCCTGGGACTGGGCCTTCGACATGTCATTACGGGCTTGCTCGATCTTGTTCAGGTAAGCCTCGTCAACATCGCCGGTGACGTACTTACCATCAAACACTGCGCAGTCGAAGTTATCGATCTTGATCTTCTTGCTACCACTGACCGCTTCAATCAGATCCGGCAGATCCTGGTAGACCAGCCAGTCGGCACCGATCAGCTCGCAGACTTCCTCGGTGGTGCGGCCGTGAGCGATCAGCTCATGGGCGCTAGGCATGTCGATACCGTACACATTCGGGTAGCGCACGGCAGGGGCTGCCGAACAGAAATACACGTTCTTCGCGCCGGCTTCGCGGGCCATCTGGATGATCTGCTTGCAGGTGGTGCCGCGCACGATGGAATCGTCCACCAGCATCACGTTCTTGCCGCGGAATTCGAGCTCGATGGCGTTGAGCTTCTGCCGTACGGATTTCTTCCGTGCGGCCTGGCCCGGCATGATGAAGGTACGGCCGATATAGCGGTTCTTGACGAAGCCTTCGCGGAACTTCACGCCCAGATGGTTGGCCAGCTCCAGCGCGGCGGTACGGCTGGTATCAGGAATCGGGATGACCACATCAATGTCATGCACTGGGCGTTCACGCAGGATCTTGTCGGCCAGCTTCTCGCCCATGCGCAGGCGCGCCTTATAGACCGAGATGCCGTCCATGATTGAATCCGGACGCGCCAGATAGACGTGTTCGAAGATGCACGGTGCATATTTGGGATTGCTCGCACACTGACGGGTGAACAGTTTACCGTCTTCGGTGATGTACACCGCTTCGCCCGGCGCCAGATCGCGAATAAGGGTGAAACCAAGCACATCCAGCGAGACACTTTCCGAGGCGATCATGTATTCCACGCCCTCGTCGGTATGGCGCTGACCGAAGACGATCGGGCGGATACCGTTAGGGTCGCGGAAACCGACAATGCCGTAGCCGGTGATCATCGCCACTACGGCGTAACCACCTACGCAGCGCTCATGCACGTCAGTCACTGCAGCGAATACATCTTCCTCGGTCGGCTGCAATTTGCCGCGCTGGGCCAATTCGTGAGCAAACACGTTGAGCAGCACTTCCGAATCGGAGTTGGTGTTCACATGACGCAGGTCGGACTCGTAGATCTCCTTGGCCAGCTGCTCGACGTTGGTCAAGTTGCCGTTATGCGCCAGGGTGATGCCGTAGGGCGAGTTGACATAAAACGGCTGCGCTTCAGCCGAGCTGGAGCTGCCCGCAGTTGGGTAGCGCACATGACCGATGCCCATGTGGCCGACCAGGCGCTGCATGTGGCGCTGCTGGAATACGTCACGCACCAGACCGTTGTCCTTGCGCAGGAACAGGCGGCCATCATGGCTGGTGACAATACCGGCAGCATCCTGGCCGCGGTGCTGGAGGACGGTCAGCCCGTCATACAGCGCCTGATTGACGTTCGATTTACCGACGATACCGACAATGCCGCACATGTGACGCAACCCCTACTTAATGAAACACGATAATTGCGAATGCACTTACGGCAGCTTTGGCTGCAGCAGTGCCTCTTTAAACGGTAATTCCACCGGCGCAGTTACACCGCTGGCCAGCCACTGACTGGACAGGCCTAAAATCAGGTTTTTTGACCAGTCGGCCACCATCAGAAAATGTGGCAAGAGTGTCGATTGCTGCCACCAACTGTCTTGCTGAACCGGGGCCAGGCTGATCAAGCCAACCAGCACGACCACCAGCAAACCACCACGGGCGGCGCCGAAAACCATGCCGAGAAAACGATCAGTACCCGACAGCCCAGTGACCCGGATCAACTCACCAATCAGGTAATTGACCAGGGCACCAACCAACAAGGTAACCACAAATAGAATCGCGCAGCCTGCA
This sequence comes from Pseudomonas spirodelae, assembly GCF_034653255.1. Lineage (NCBI taxonomy): Bacteria > Pseudomonadati > Pseudomonadota > Gammaproteobacteria > Pseudomonadales > Pseudomonadaceae > Pseudomonas > Pseudomonas spirodelae. Next base: position 191,152 of record NZ_JAYEET010000001.1, read on the forward strand.
ATCACGCGCGCCGAGGGTGTCTCGATAAAACCCGCCAAGTGCTGCGACAGTGCGCCGCCAAACATCCAGGCGACCACGCCAGCAATGATCCAGGTGAGCAGCGACAAAGCTTCCTTAACGAAACCTCGGCTCAGACTGATCAGACTTGAAACGGCGACAACGGCGATAATCGCCCAATCGACCCAGGTGAATGCCACGATGCAGGTTACCGACGAGAAAGGCGCTGCATTTTAGCAGAGCACCTGTGCGGGGAGTAAACAAAGGATTCGCCAACCGCTGAAATGCCCGAGCCGCCTTTCGGCAAATCTGCCACCCACGCTTGACGAAGCCACTACGCCATTGAGTCAGTTCGCCTCAGGCTGAAAACGCACCACAAAGCCATTGAGCTTGTGCTGACGATTGAGCTGATCACGCAGGCGATCCGCCTCGGCACGCTCAATCAACGGTCCGACAAACACCCGATTCATACCGTCGAAATTACGGATATAGGCGTTATACCCCTGAGTGCGCAGGGTTTTCTGCAGTTTCTGCGCGCCATCGCTACTGGATAAGCTCGCCAGCTGCACAGACCAGCTGACCGGCAGGCTATTAGCGTCCAGCTTACTTGGCGCTACTTGAGGCGCCGCTGCCACAGGCTTGGCCGGTGCAGCTGGCTGCGCAGGCGCTACCGGAGCAGCAGACGGCTCATCTACAACCGTATCAACGGACTCCAGGCTCTGTGTGGCCTCAGCACCAACCGGCTCATCGGGCAACAATTGCGGCTCTGGTACGACCACGGGCTGCAACTCAACCTCTGGAACCTCAGGGGCCACCGGCATTGCCGGTGCATCGACTAAAACTCGCTGCGACTCATCTTCACGCGATAGCAGCATCGGCAGGAAGATCACTGCCAGCGCCAGCAAAACCAACGCACCGACCATGCGCTGCTTTAATCCCTTATCCAGCAAAGCCATCCTGCACGCCCCTATTGGCTTGGCGGCCCAGCCAATCCAAGGCCTCGGCCACGCAGTAAAAAGATCCAAACACCAGCACTTCATCGCCATCTGCAGCCTGTGCACACTGAGCCTCAAGTGCAGCCTGCACATCTACATGGGCCGTTACTCGCGCCCCGCAGCTGTGTAAGTGCGCGTGTAGCTCGGCAGCTGCACGCGAACGGCCTATTGGCAGCGGCGCAACCGCCCAACTCGCTACTTCACTTAACAAGGGCGCCACCACACCGGGCAAATCCTTGTCAGCAAGTAAACCAAACACAACTAAGCGTTTACCGGGTACCGGCCGATTTGCCAGTCGCTGCGCGAGATACTCAGCAGCATGGGGATTATGCCCAACATCAAGCAGCAGCGTGAGTGACTTACCTTGCCAATTCAACACTCGACGATCGAGCCGTCCAGCGACTCGCGTTTGCTGCAGCGCCTGACTGATCTCCTCAGGCTGCCAAGGCAGCTGCATCAAGGCATAAGCCTGCAGGGCCAAGGCGGCGTTCTCCATGGGCAGATCGAGTAACGGCAGGTTTGCCAGACTCACTACTGCGCCCAGATGGTTAAGACCGCGCCAGGACCACTCCTGCGCATTGGTGCTCAAGTCATAGTCACGACCACGCAAGAAAAATGGCGTATCGAGCAGAGCCACCTGATCAAGCAAGGGTTGCGGAGGATCAAGGTCACCACACAAGGCAGGCTTGCCGGCACGGAAGATCCCGGCTTTCTCGAAGGCAACTGATTCGCGGCTATCGCCTAACCAATCGGCATGATCAATACCGATGCTCGTGACCACAGCAATATCAGCATCCAGCAGATTCACCGCATCCAACCGGCCGCCCAGACCGACTTCCAGCACCAGCGCGTCCAGGCCTGCCTGCTGGAATAACCAGAACGCAGCCAGTGTGCCCATCTCAAAATAGGTGAGTGACGTGTCGCCACGCGCGGCTTCAACCACTGCGAATGCCTCGCAGAGCATGGCGTCAGTAGCTTCAACCCCCGCAACCTGGACCCGCTCGTTGTAACGCAGCAGATGCGGCGAACTGTATACGCCGACCTTAAGCCCCTGCGCCTGCAGCAACGCAGCAATAAAAGCACAGGTTGAGCCCTTGCCATTGGTTCCGGTGACGGTGATTACCCGCGGCGCCAGCCTGCCCAAACTCAGGCGCTGCAACACCACCCGGGAACGCTCCAAGCCCATGTCGATGGCGCTTGGATGCAATTGCTCGAGATAGCTCAGCCAATCAGCAAGGGTGCGCTCGGTCATGCCGTCGCCGGCAACGAAACAGGGGAAGGCAGGCCCATAAACTGCGCCAGTAGACGCGCCAAGCGCGGACGCAGCTCTGCACGATGAATGATCATATCGATGGCGCCGTGCTCCAGCAGGAACTCGCTGCGCTGGAAGCCTTCTGGCAACTTCTCGCGCACGGTTTGCTCGATCACGCGCGGACCGGCAAAGCCGATCAACGCACGGGGCTCAGCCACAATCACATCACCAAGCATGGCCAAACTGGCAGACACGCCGCCATAAACCGGGTCGGTCAGTACCGATACAAACGGAATACCCTCTTCGCGCAGGCGCGCCAGCACGGCCGAGGTTTTGGCCATCTGCATTAACGAAATCAGCGCTTCCTGCATGCGCGCACCGCCGGATGCGGAGAAGCACACCAGCGGGCAGCGCTGCTCCAGCGCCGCATTGGCGGCACGCACAAAGCGCTCACCAACAATCGCCCCCATCGAGCCACCCATAAAGGAGAACTCGAAGGCGCAGGTCACTATCGGCATACCTTCCAGGGTGCCACGAATGGCCACGAGCGCATCTTTCTCACCCGTCTGCTTTTGCGCGCCCACGATGCGGTCTTTGTATTTCTTGCTGTCGCGAAACTTCAAGCGATCGACTGGCTCAAGCTCGGCACCCAGCTCCTCGCGCCCCTCTTTATCGAGGAAGATATCCAGACGCTCACGTGCACCGATACGCATGTGATGATTGCACTTGGGGCAAACATCCAGGGTCTTGCCCAGCTCGGGCTTGTAAAGCACCGCATCACAGGATGGACACTTGTGCCAAAGGCCTTCGGGCACCGAACTCTTCTTGACCTCGGAACGCATGATCGATGGGATGAGTTTGTCTACCAACCAGTTGCTCATGCTCTTGATTCTCCAAAGCTGTTAACCGAACGGGCTGCGCTTTATGCGATCAGGCCTATACGGGAAAATTCATGAGTACAGCCGTTTCAGGGGCCGGTGCATTGCCATTACGGCGGCGCTCATACACCCGCCACCCTTGAACGACCGCCTGCAGCGTTCATACATTCTGCAACAGGGGTATGGACGGCCAAGCAGGCTAAGCCGTCACATCAACCCAGCACACCTTAAGCAGCTTTTACCGCCTGCATGAAAGCGCGAATCTTCTCAGCATCCTTGATGCCCTTGGTTAGCTCAACGCCACCACTGACATCTACAGCATAGGGACGCACACGAGTAATGGCGTGCGCAACGTTTGCAACCGTTAGGCCACCGGCCAGAATGATCGGCTTGCTCAAACCTTCCGGCACCAGCGACCAATCAAAAGCCTCACCTGTGCCCCCCGGAATACCTGGCACATAGGTATCCAACAGTACACCACTGGCATTCTTATAGAGTTCAACCTGCGCGGCGATATCGTCGCCCGGCTTAACCCGCAGCGCCTTGATATAAGGCCGGTGATAACCATCACAATCAGCTGGGCTCTCATCACCGTGGAACTGCAGTAAATCAAGCGGCACAGCATCGAGCAGCTCACCCAACTCGCAGCGACTGGCATCAACGAACAAGCCCACGGAGGTCACAAACGGCGGCAAAGCACTGATGATCGCGCGCGCCTGCTGCACTGTGACAGCTCGCGGGCTCTTGGCATAAAACACCAGCCCAATCGCATCCGCACCTGCCTCGACAGCCGCCAATGCATCTTCTATGCGGGTAATGCCACAAATCTTGCTGCGAACGACTGACAACAGGATGACCTCAGTTAATTCAGTGTGAACGGGATGCTAGCAAATAGCCTTTCAGGCGTCAGCCGCCACATCCGGCAAGCCGGAAAGAAAGTGCGGCCCCAGGTAGCGCTTAGGTAAATCGAACTCCTGCGGATAGTCGACCTGCACCAAATACAGCCCATAAGGGTGCGCAGTCACCCCACCGGTACGGCGCACACGAGTTTCCAGCACTTCCTGCGCCCACTCAATCGGGCGCTCGCCGGCACCGATGGTCATCAGAACCCCAGCGAGATTACGCACCATATGATGCAGGAAGGCATTGGCACGGATATCCAGCACGATAAACCGTCCGTACTGGAGCACCTCCAGGTGATGCACAGTCTTGATTGGCGATTTAGCCTGACACTGACGCGCACGGAAAGCACTGAAATCATGGGTGCCGATAAATGCCTGGGCCGCCTCACGCATGCGCTCAATATCCAGCGGGCGATGATTCCAGGTCACCTCTTCGGCCATATGCGCCGGGCGGATCTGGTCGTTATAAATTACATAACGGTAGCGTCGCGCTTGCGCACAAAACCGCGCATCAAAATGCGCCGGCATCGACTTGGCCCACGTCACACTGATATCACCGGGCAAGTTCATGTTTGCCCCCATCACCCAGGCGTGCATAGAGCGATCAACTGGCGTATTGAAATGCACCACTTGGGCACTTGCATGCACCAGCGCATCGGTACGCCCTGCGCAGCTCAACGTAACGGCAACACCACCCGCGACTTTAGTGAGGGCTTTTTCCAGCGACTCCTGAATAGAAGGCACACCGGCGCTCTGCCGCTGAAAACCACGGTAGCGTGAACCTTTGTACTCAACACCGAGGGCTATCTTGAAAACGCCAACGGCAGCCGATTCGGCTGCCGTTGTAGTAGGACTTTCAGGCATGTATCAGACCAAATTAGCGATCAGCTCACGGGCTTCTTGTTGCTGACCATCGTTACCTTCACTGATGACTTCATCGAGAATATCGCGAGCACCTTCGGTATCGCCCATGTCGATGTAGGCGCGAGCCAGATCGAGCTTGGTGGCCGTCTCGTCGGTACCCGAGAGGAAGTCGAAGTCATCGTCATTATCCAGCGCAGCACTGGCAGAAGCAGCGCTTGCCGGCACGTCCAAATCTACAGGTTGTTCCAGATCATCAGATAGCAAGTCCAACTCCGCGCTGACCTCATCTAGTTGAGCGGCAAAGCTATCGTTCGATGGCTGACTAGGCGCCTCGTCACTCAGTGAAAGGTCAAAGTCTGCCGACAGATCAAAATCACCACTCAACTCTTCCGCTGGCAGATCAAAGCTTGGCTCAGTTGGCGCAGCACTTGGCTCGTCATCCAGGCTAAGCAGGAAATCATCTTCAGCCGACGCTTCAGGCTTGGCAGGGGCATCCAGATCCAGGCTGAAATCAGCCAGGTCGTCAGCGCCCAAATCCAGCTCACTGTCGCTGCTATCAGCGAGGCTCAGGCTAAAGTCCAGATCATCGGCTTTGCTCTCAGTCGGTTCAGCCGGTGAGCTGAAATCCAGATCGCTGTCGAACGACAAACTATCCAAATCCTCTAAGGCAGCCTTCTCGCCAGCAGCCTGCAGATCACGATCCAGTTCAGCTTCAAGATCATCCAGGCTCAAATCGAACGCATCATCTTGATCGGCAACAGCAGGTTTTGCGCTTGGTTCGTCGAGTGTCAGGTCGTCCAGGCTGAAACTATCCAGACTTTCCGCGGCGGTCGCAGCCACTGCAAAGCCTGCACCCGCAGCAACAGTCATGGCTGGGTAGCGCGCATTGATTTGATCAAGCTCAGCAGCACTGCCGCCAATTTCGCGCAACTCGCTGTCCTGACGCGCGAAACCATTGCGGTCACCCATTTCGGCATAGACCTCCATCAGTTTCAGACGCAGGTCACTGCGTTGCGGCTCGTCATTGATCGCGCCCTGCAGTAGCTCAGCGGCCTGAGGGAAGCGACCGTAAGCGATATAGATATCCGCCTCACCCAGTACATCACCGGTTTGCGCGGTAACACGTTCTTCATTGGGCAGATCGTTTTGCTGGTTCTCTAGGTCTTCAGCCAAGCCAGCAAAACCGTCATCCGGCAGATCCAAACCAGCGCCCAAATCGGACGAATCGTCACCAGCCGCTAGATTTTCCTGCAACTGCGCTTCTTTAAGTGCATTACGGCGCGACAGCATCATCAGCGCTATCAGTAATAGCAGCAGCGCACCGCCACCTGCGGCGCCCAGCAGCATCGGATTGGCCAGCAGATCATCAAGGGTGCTTTCCGCTTGCTGCTCAGCCACTACTGGCGCTTCAACAACAGGCGCTACAGGCGTGACTGGAGCAGGCTCAGGCGCGGCAGCCGGTGCAGCCTCCGGCACCTCTATCGGGGCCACGGGCTCAACTGATGCTGCCGGCTCTTCACTGTAATTGAAATCGGTTTCAGCAGCTGGCGCTACGGGAGGCGTAACAGCAGGTTCTTGCGGCGCGGCCTCTGGAGCAGACTCTGCGGAAGCGACCGGTGCTTCAACTGCTGGTGTTTCTGGAGCAACAGGCGCAACCACCGGAGCAGGCGCCTGCCCCTGTGCGGCCAGGTCAGCCTGCAACTTGGCCATCTGATCATCTTTCAATTGAATCAGACGCTGTAACTTATCGAGTTGGCTCTGCAGATCAGTCATGCGGCCTTTCAGCTCGTCATTTTCACGACGGCTGGAGTCCAGGCTTTCCTGAGTCACGGCCAACTTGTCATTTATTGCTTTGGTATCAGCCGCACCTTTGTCGCTACCGGCAGTTGCTTTACCGCTATCAGCAGAAACCAGTTTCAGGCTATCACCGACTTCGACCTTGGCCGGCGCCGCGGCGGCACTGGTGCGCTTGGTAGCATCCAGCTGGCGGGCGCTAGCGACAGCACTACGCCCTTCACGCCAGGCTGTATTTTGTTCTGCTACCTGAGCGAGTGCTTCGCCTTGAGCACGCTTCTTCACCTGCTGCTCATCCGGTAGGCGCAGCACCTGACCGCTTTTCAGGCGGTTGATGTTGCCACCGATAAAGGCATCAGGATTCAGGTCTTGGATCGCCAACATGGCTTGATGCACGCTGCCACCGGCACGTGCACGCTGGGCAATTTCCCAGAGTGTATCGTTGGCCGTGGTGGTGTATTGGTTACCGTCTAACGGTTTGGCCGTAGGCGCGGCAGGTGCAACAGAAGGCGCGGTATTGGCTGCTGCCGCAGGGCGCGGTGCAGGAGCCGGTGTTTGCAAGCGAGGTGCAGGTGCCGCGGCAGCTACAGGGAGCCGAGCAGCCGCTGGGATCACGCTTTGCGGGGTATAAAGCGGCGGATCAAGCAGCAAGGTGTACTCACGAAGCAAACGGCCATTCGGCCAGAGCACTTCTACCAAGAAGTTCAGGTAGGGCTCACGCATGGGCTTGCTAGACGTCACCCGGATAACGCTTTTGCCATTGGGCTTAAGTACTGGAGTGAACTTCAGATCGGTCAGGAAGTACTGACGATCCACACCTGCTTTGGTGAATGCTTCTGGGGACGCCAGGGTTGGCAATAGCTCATTAGAAGCCAGGTCGCGCACTTCCAGTAACTCAATCTCAGCCACTAAGGGTTGATTGAGCGCTGACTGCAGAGTGACTTCACCCAGCCCCAACGCGTGGGCCATACCGGATGACAGTGCCGAAGCAGCTGCAATTGCCAGCACCAGTTTGCGAACCCGAACCATAGCGTTATCCCTTGTTTTATCTTTTTTTCTCGACCAGCGAGAGGATCTTGAAAATTGCTGCCTATCACGCCCGAAGACGCAACCCCATTCAGCAATTAACTCAGCCAGTATTGCCAAGCTCGAAAGATTCTTCAAATTTCTAGGTAAGTATCTTTTACAGATAATGTTTTATCAACAACTCGGCCAATTGCACAGCATTCAGCGCGGCGCCTTTTCTCACATTATCAGACGCAATCCACAAATTGAGTTCTGCGGGGTCAGCCAAACCGGCGCGCACGCGACCGACATAGACCACATCCTGCCCCACCGCATCGCCAACCACTGTTGGATAATCGTCCAACTCCACCAACTCCACTGACGGCGCAGCATCCAACGCGGCATAAACCTGCTTGATGTCGATGCTCGATTCAGCCTGAAGCGACACACTCAAACTGTCGCCAAAGAACACCGGAACCTGAATACAAGTCACCGCCACTGGCAGCGTCGGTATAGCCAGCAACTCTTGAAGCTCGGCGGCAATCTGCCGCTCCAGCGCGGAGTGCCCTTCACTGTCGCCCTGCTCAACCTGAGCCAGCACATTGAAAGCCATTTGCCGGTCAAACAGACGAGGTTCAAGTGAACGCCCGTTGAGCAATTCCGCCGTTTGCCGCGCTAACTCCGCGATACCTTCACGCCCTCGACTGGAGACAGCCAGGCAAGCAGTCACCGTAACGCGGCGAATGCTGAGGCTCTCAGGCAAAGCCGCCAGCACAGTTGCCAGCGCAACACCCGGCGCACTTGGGCTGGTCATTAAATATGGCGCAGCCACAGCGGCTAGCACCTGCGCATTAGCTTCAGGCACTACTCGCGGCGCCTGCGCGGCCGGCAAGCCGCTGGCCAAATCAATCACCGCACAACCTGCCGCGCCCGCCTGCAACGCGTACTTCTGCGTCACCTTGCTACCTGCCGCAAAAAACGCCAGGCGCACGCTGGAGAAGTCAAAAGTTTCCAGGTCTTTTACCCGCAGGTTCTTACCCTTATAAGACACAGAACTTCCCGCCGACTCGCCACTGGCGATCACGTGCAAATTAGCCACGGGGAATTCGCGCTCTTCCAGCAATTGCACCAGGGCTTCGCCAACGCTGCCAGTGGCGCCAATTACGGCAATATCAAAGGTACGGGTCATGGTAAAGCTCGCAGAAATAAGCCCAGCACTGTATAGCCGGCCCCACCAAATGCAAAGGAGCGGACTGCTGAGCACTCGATTTGACTCGGATGCCCTGCAGCCCGCTCCTTATTGGCTAGGCAATAAACGCCGCAGCGCCGTGCGATTAACGCTCCAGCAGAATACGCAGCATGCGGCGCAACGGCTCAGCAGCACCCCACAACAACTGGTCGCCAACAGTAAACGCCCCCAGGTACTGCGAGCCCATGTTGAGCTTACGCAGGCGACCGACCGGCACGCTCAGGGTGCCCGTCACAGCGGTTGGGCCCAGCTCACGGATGCTCGCTTCGCGCTGATTCGGCACCAACTTAACCCATGGGTTGTGCTGACTGATCAAACCTTCGATGTCCGACAGCGGTACATCCTTATTCAGCTTGATGGTCAATGCCTGGCTGTGACACCGCATGGCACCGACACGCACGCACAAACCATCGACCGGAATCGGGTTCTTGAAACGACCGAGAATCTTGTTGGTTTCCGCCTGAGCCTTCCACTCTTCACGGCTCTGCCCGTTCGGCAGTTCCTTGTCGATATAAGGAATCAGACTGCCGGCCAACGGCACGCCAAAGTTGTCGACCGGGAAGGACTCACCACGCATGGCCTCGGCAACTTTACGGTCGATATCGAGAATGGCGCTGGCCGGATCCGCTAACTCGTCCGCCACCGCCCCATTGATCGCGCCCATCTGCTTGATCAACTCGCGCATATTCTGCGCGCCAGCGCCGCTCGCGGCCTGGTAGGTCATGGCACTCATCCACTCGACCAAACCAGCCTCGTACAAACCACCCAACGCCATCAGCATTAGGCTAACGGTGCAGTTGCCACCGATGTAGTCCTTGGTACCAGCATCCAGCTGCTGATCGATCACCTTGCGGTTGACCGGATCGAGCACGATCACCGAGCTGTCGCTCATGCGCAACGACGAGGCCGCATCAATCCAATAGCCCTTCCAGCCGGCTTCGCGCAGCTTGGGGAAGACTTCATTGGTGTAGTCGCCACCCTGACAGGTCAGGATCACGTCGAGGCTTTTCAGCTCGTCAATGCTGTAGGCGTCCTGCAAAGGCGCCGTTTCCTTGCCAATCGCCGGGCCTTGGCCGCCGACATTGGAGGTGGTGAAGAATACCGGTTCGATCAAGTCGAAATCCTGCTCTTCCAGCATGCGCTGCATCAGCACGGAGCCGACCATGCCACGCCAACCGATCAGACCTACACGTTTCATAACCACTACACCTATATAAGCTGACCGCCGGAACCGTCCGACGGGTCAGGAAGATTACAGACTGCGTAACGCTTCGACTACTGCATCACCCATTGCGGTAGTGCCGACCTTGGTCGTACCCGCGCTATGGATATCACCGGTGCGCAGGCCCTGATCGAGCACATTGCTCACGGCCAGCTCAATAGCGTCCGCAGCTGCGGCCTCATTGAAGCTGTAACGCAGCATCATCGACACCGACAGAATGGTCGCCAGCGGGTTGGCAATGCCCTGCCCGGCGATATCCGGTGCACTGCCGTGGCACGGCTCATACATGCCTTTATTGTTGGCATCCAGCGAAGCGGACGGCAGCATGCCGATAGAGCCGGTCAGCATGGAAGCCTCATCCGACAGAATGTCACCGAACATATTGTCGGTCACCATCACGTCGAACTGCTTGGGCGCACGCACCAGTTGCATCGCCGCGTTATCCACGTACATGTGGCTGAGCTCGACGTCGGGGTAATCCTTGGCCACTTCAATGACCACGGCGCGCCACAGTTGGCTGGAGGCCAGCACGTTGGCTTTATCCACCGAGCAGAGTTTCTTGCCGCGCACACGGGCCATGTCGAAGCCCACGCGGGCGATCCGGCGGATTTCGCTTTCGCTGTACGGCAGGGTGTCGTAGGCCATGCGCTCGCCGTTTTCCAACACCTTGCTTTCACGCGGGCTGCCGAAGTAGATGCCGCCAGTCAGCTCACGGACGATGAGGATATCCAGGCCGGCAACGATTTCGCGCTTGAGGCTGGAGGCATCGGCCAGTTGCGGATAAAGAATCGCCGGGCGCAGATTGCCGAACAGCCCCAGCTGCGAGCGAATTTTCAGCAGACCGCGCTCCGGGCGAATGGCCGGATCAATGGCATCCCACTTCGGCCCGCCGACGGCGCCAAGCAAAATGGCATCAGCGGCTTTGGCCCGCGCCAGGGTTGCGTCAGCCAGTGGCACGCCGTAACGGTCGATGGCCGCCCCCCCGAGATCATCGAAGCTCAGCTCGACGCCCAGGGTGTACTTATCGTTAGCCAGGTTCAGCACCTTGACCGCTTCGGCCATGATTTCCGGGCCGATACCGTCACCGGGGAGAATCAGAATCTGCTTGCTCATTACATCCCTCATTCTTTGAGTCGGGCTCAACCTATCTGTGGTCGAGCCGATGTCCGGCGGGTTACGGCCTGCGGCCTACCCCACCCTACGAATTATTTGATTGCGCCGAACAGCCACGGGCTGCGCTGCTGATAAGTACTTTCAAAGGTTTTGATCGCGTCACTGTCCTGCAGGGTCAGGCCGATATCGTCCAGACCGTTGAGCAGGCAATGCTTGCGGAAAGCATCGACTTCGAAGCTGTACTGCACACCATCCGGGCGAGTCACGGTTTGTGCGGCCAGATCGACAGTCAGTTGGTAGCCAACCGTGGCTTCAGCCTGCTCGAACAATGCGTCGACCTCGTCTTCCTTGAGGATGATCGGCAGCAGACCGTTCTTGAAGCTGTTGTTGAAGAAAATATCGGCAAAGCTCGGGGCGATGATGGTGCGAAAACCGTACTCTTCCAGCGCCCAGGGCGCGTGCTCGCGGCTCGAACCACAACCGAAGTTCTCCCGCGCCAGCAGCACGCTGGCGCCTTGGTAACGCGGGAAGTTCAGCACGAACTCCTGGTTCACCGGGCGCTTAGAGTTGTCCTGATTCGGTTGACCGACATCGTGGTAGCGCCACTCATCAAACAGGTTAGGGCCGAAGCCTGAGCGCTTGATCGATTTCAAGAACTGCTTAGGGATGATCTGGTCAGTGTCGACGTTGGCGCGATCCAATGGAGCGACCAGGCCGGTGTGTTGAGTAAAAGCTTTCATGGTCGAGTCCTCAGGCCTGAATCAATTCGCGCACATCGATAAAGCGGCCAGTTACGGCAGCAGCGGCAGCCATGGCTGGGCTGACCAGATGGGTACGCCCACCTGCTCCCTGACGGCCTTCGAAGTTACGGTTAGAGGTAGAGGCGCAATGCTCACCGCTGCCGAGTTTGTCCGGGTTCATCGCCAGGCACATGGAGCAGCCCGGCTCGCGCCATTCAAAACCGGCTTCAATAAAGATCTTGTCCAGCCCCTCGGACTCGGCCTGGGCTTTGACCAAACCCGAGCCCGGCACCACCATCGCCTGCTTGATGGTTGCAGCGACCTTGCGGCCCTTGGCCACTTCGGCGGCGGCGCGCAGGTCTTCAATCCGCGAGTTGGTGCAAGAGCCGATAAATACCCGATCCAACTGGATATCGGTAATCGCCTGATTAGCCTGCAAGCCCATGTATTTCAGGGCGCGGGTGATCGAATCCTTCTTCACCGGATCGCTTTCGGCGGCGGGGTCCGGCACGTTCTGATCAACGGCCAACACCATTTCCGGCGAAGTGCCCCAGCTCACCTGCGGCTTGATGTCTTCAGCTTTCAGCTCGACAACAGTATCGAACACCGCATCGGCGTCGGACACCAGGTCCTGCCACTGCGCCACGGCCTTGGCCCAATCGGCACCTTTGGGGGAGAACGGACGGCCTTCGACATAGGCGATGGTTTTCTCATCCACCGCCACCAGGCCCACGCGCGCGCCGGCTTCGATCGACATGTTGCAGATGGTCATGCGCCCTTCCAACGACAGGTCGCGAATGGCGCTACCGGCGAATTCCAACGCATGGCCATTACCGCCCGCGGTGCCGATTTTGCCAATAACAGCCAATACGATGTCCTTGGCGGTGACGCCGAACGGCAGTTGGCCTTCGACCAGCACCTGCATGTTCTTCATCTTCTTGGCCACCAGGCACTGGGTCGCCAACACATGCTCGACCTCGGACGTGCCGATGCCGTGGGCCAACGCGCCAAATGCGCCGTGGGTAGAAGTGTGCGAGTCGCCGCAGACCACGGTCATGCCGGGCAAAGTCGCGCCTTGCTCCGGACCGACCACGTGGACGATGCCTTGGCGCACGTCGTTCATCTTGAATTCGAGGATGCCGAAGTCATCGCAGTTCTCATCCAGGGTTTGCACCTGAATCCGCGACACTTCATCGGCGATGGCCTCCAGGCCGCCCTGGCGCTCGGCCTTGGTGGTCGGTACGTTGTGGTCCGGGGTGGCGATGTTGGCGTCGATGCGCCACGGTTTACGGCCCGCCAGACGCAAGCCCTCAAAGGCCTGCGGCGAGGTCACTTCGTGGAGGATGTGACGATCGATATAGATCAGCGACGAACCATCGTCACGGCGCTTCACTTCGTGCATTTCCCAGAGCTTGTCGTAGAGCGTTTTGCCGGCCATCAGCTTTCCCTCATCAGCATGTTTCTACGCCTGGGCAAATAGCCCTTTGGCTTATGGGGTAATCCTATGGACTTAGAACAAATTACTCAAATTCATATTTTTCATCATATGGATTCCGCCCAGGAATAGAGCTAGATTACAACGCTTACAGCACACCCACTCTGCACACCACCAAGGGCTACTTAATGGATCTCGCCACCCTCAATGCCTTTATTGCCATTGCCGAGCTGGGCAGTTTTTCCGAGGCCGCCGAGCGTTTACACCTGACCCAACCGGCCGTCAGCAAGCGCATCGCCAGCCTGGAGCAGCAGCTCAATGTGCGCCTGTTCGATCGCCTGGGCCGCGAGGTCAGCCTGACCGAAGCAGGTCGTGCGCTGCTGCCGCGCTCTTATCAGATTCTCAATGTGCTGGACGACACTCGCCGCGCATTGACCAACCTAAATGGCGAGATCAGCGGCCGCCTGACCCTGGCCACCAGCCATCACATCGGCCTGCATCGTCTGCCGCCGCTGCTGCGCGCCTTTACTCGGGCACACCCGCAGGTGGCGCTGGACATTCAGTTTCTCGACTCGGAAGTGGCCTATGAAGAGGTGCTGCACGGCCGCGCCGAATTGGCCGTGATCACCCTGGCCCCGGAAACCCGCGAGCCGGTGCATGCAGTCGCCGTGTGGGACGACCCGCTGGACTTTGTTGCCGCCCCCGAGCATGAGCTGGCGCGTAAAGGTGCAATTAGCCTGGCCGATATTGCCCACCACCCGGCGGTATTCCCCGGCGGCAACACCTTTACCCACCATATCGTGCAGCGTCTGTTCGAGGCTCAGGGCCTGACCCCGAATATCGCCATGAGCACCAACTACCTAGAAACCATCAAAATGATGGTTTCCATCGGCCTGGCCTGGAGCGTGCTACCGCGCACCATGCTTGATGACCAAGTCGCGCGCCTGCCATTACCCGGCGTCCAACTGACTCGCCAGCTGGGCTATATCAGCCACACTGAGCGCACGCTGTCGAATGCTGCACGGGCCTTCATGAACCTGCTGGACGCTCAGCGCGATGACCTTGCACTGGCTGGGGACTAACGGCTAACGTGAACAAATAACGATAAGAAAGGGTTCTGCATGACTCAGCCCAACCGCTCGGCCAGCAGCCACGAAACCTACTCATATAAAGGAAGCGTTGGTCGTGGCCAAATCCAGTGATCGCCGTCCACCCTTGCCGTTTATTCCGGCGCTGGACCCTGCCGAATTTGAACGCACATGGAACGACGCGCCACGCCTGCTACGCGCCCTTAATGGCGCAAAACTGGGCGCCTGGTATTGGGACATCGACAGTGGCCGGGTCAGTTGGTCACGCCGCGCGCAGGCCCTGTTCGGCTTCGACCCCAAACACCCCCTGCACAAACAAATCGACTACATCGAGCTAATCCCCGCCGAAGATCGCCCTGAGGTCCTGCAGTTATTCGACCAATTGCTCGCAGGCAACCCGAGCCCACATGCTTTTCGTCACCGTGTCCACTGGCCTGACGGCAGCCTGCACTGGCTAGAGATCAGCGGCAGCCTGCAACTTGATGCTGACGGCAAACAGCGCGTCATGGGGGTCATCCGCGACATCACCAGCCAGCAGGCCCGCGCGCAAGCGCTGCGCAGCAGCGAGGATAAATTCGCCCAAGCCTTCAACTACAGCCCGGACGCCGTAGTCATCACCGACAAAGCCAGCGGCCGCTTTATCGAAGTCAACGCCGGCTTCGAGCAGCAGTTTGGCTGGAGCAGTGAACAAACCATAGGCCGCACCTCCCTGGAAATAGGCATCTGGGCGTCCCTGGAGGATCGTCGACGGATGATGGATGCGATCAGCCATAACAGCCTCAATGGCCTGCAAGTATCGCTTTATCACCGCGACGGCAGCATCCGCAAGAACCTGCTCTTCGGCGGTGAAATACTGTTGCAAGGTGCACCCTGCCTGGTCCTATCGCTGCGTGACATCACCCAGCAATGCGAACAAGAGCAGGCGCTGCGCGACAGCCAGGAGCGCCTGAACCTGGCACTCGACTCAGCTGACCTCGGCACCTGGGACTGGCATATACCCAGCAACATGCTCTTTGGCTCGCCCCGCGCAGCCAAACTCCACGGATTACCGGAGCAGCCGTTCCACGACGATTTCCGTAAATTTTTCAGCTGTGTACCGCTGTCGGACCGTCATGCCATGCGCATGCATTATCAGCAGTTGGCGCAAGGCAGCGCTGATAATTACCAAGTGACTTACCAGGCGATTTATTCCAACCAGGAGGTTCATTACCTCGAAAGCACCGCCAAGCTTTACCGGGATGCTGACGGTAAACCAGTGCGAATGGCGGGCATCCTTATCGATATCAGCGAGCGAGTCCGCCGCGAACAGAGCCTGATTACCTCAGAAGCCAAATTTTCCAGCCTGTTTCAGGCCAGCCCAGATCCAATTGCCCTGACGACTATGCCGGAAGGCGTTGCCCTGGAAATCAACTCAAGCTTTAGTCAGACCTTCGGCTGGCAACCCGACGAAGTAATAGGCCACAGAATGGTCGACCTGAATTTCTGGGCCGACCTCAGCACGCGGGCCGAGCTGTACAGCAAACTGGAGCGTGACCAGAGCTTGCACAATGAGCTGGTGCAGTACCTGGATAAACAAGGCCGAGCGATCACCTGCGTGATCTCCTCACGGCCGGTGCTGCTGAATAAGCAAACCTGCCTGCTTACCACCTTCCGTGATATCAGCGAACGGCAGAAAGCCCAGGCAGAGCTGCAGGCCAGCCAGGAAAAATTCGCCCTGGCATTCCACTCCAGCCCAGATGCCATCACCATCACCGAACGCGACAGCGCCCGCTACATTGAGGTCAATGAAGGATTCTGTCGGCTAAACGGCTACACGGCTGAAGAGGTCATTGGCCGCACAGCGCTAGAAATTAATGTCTGGGCTGACCCATCTGAACGCACTCAAATGCTGGAAATGCTCAAGCGCGACGGGCATGTTCACCGCATGGAGATGCGCGGCAGGCACCGCGATGGGCGAATTAAGCAGGTTGAGGTTTCTGTTGAACCGATCCAGCTCCATAACACCCCCTGCCTGTTGCTGACCGCCCGCGACATCAGCGAACTCAAAGAAGCCCAAGCCCAGGTGCAACATCTGGCTTATCACGACTCACTGACAAATCTGCCCAACCGTGCCCTGCTGCTCGACCGCCTGACTCAGCAGATCGCCTTGCTCAAGCGTCACGATCTGCACGGCGCCCTGCTGTTTATCGACCTTGATCATTTCAAACACATCAATGACTCACTTGGCCACCCGGTCGGTGATGCCGTACTCAAGCTAGTCACCGCACGCCTGGAAGCCAGCGTGCGCCAGGAAGACACGGTGGCGCGACTGGGCGGTGACGAATTTGTCGTGCTGATTTCCGGCCTGGAAGGTAAGCGTTCTGCAGTCCTCAGCCAAGTCCGCAGCGTGGCGGAGAAGCTGCGTAACCTGCTGGCCGAGCCAATGCAGCTCGATGGCCACCAGTTGCAGGTCACACCGAGCATCGGCATCGCCTTAATCCCGGACCACGGCGACACACCCGCTGACCTGCTCAAACGTGCCGACATCGCCCTCTACCGTGCCAAGGACTCAGGGCGTAATACCATCCAACTGTTCCGCAACACCATGCAGAAAGCCGCCAGCGAACGCTTACGCCTGGAAAACGACCTGCGCCTGGCCCTGGCGCGCGGCGAGTTCGAGCTGCACTTCCAACCGCAGGTGGATGCCCGCACCAACCAGATCATCGGCGCAGAAGCCTTGCTGCGCTGGATGCACCCGACACTGGGCGCGCAATCACCGGCGGTGTTTATTCCGATTCTCGAAGAAAGCGGCTTAATTCTCGAAGTCGGTGGCTGGGTGCTCGCCGAAGCCTGTCACGCCTGCGCACAACTGCTCAAGCAAAGCATTATCGACGCGGCGCAGTTCAGCCTGTGTGTGAATATCAGCCCACGACAGTTCCGCCAGGTTGATTTTGTTGAGCGAGTAGAAAGCTGCCTGGCCAGCAGCCACTTGCCGGCGCACATGCTCAAGCTGGAAATCACCGAAGGCATCGTGATCCAGAATATCGACGACACCATCGCCAAGATGAACCGCCTCAAGCGACTCGGCGTGACCTTCGCCATGGACGATTTCGGCACCGGCTACAGCTCGCTGACCTACCTCAAACGCCTGCCGGTGGATGTCCTGAAGATCGACCAATCCTTCGTACGCGACGCCACCTTGGATGCCAACGATGCGGAAATCATCCGCGCCATCGTCGCCATGGCGCATAGCCTAGGGCTGGACATTATTGCCGAGGGGGTTGAGCAGCTTGATCAGCTGGAGTTTCTCCAGCAACAGGGCTGTCATCACTATCAGGGTTACCTGTTCAGCAAAGCGCTACCGCTGCAGTCATTTCACCAATTACTGCACGCCAATCGAATCTCCGCGCCTCGCTAAAACAGCAAGGACACCCGAAGGTGCCCTTGCTTTACACGCGCCTGACAATTAGTGGTTAAGCAGCGTCTGGCTTGCTGCAATCGGAATGCGCTTTGCCTTAGCTTCTTCCGGCACGATGCGCATCAGGTCGATATTCAGCAGACCATTGACCAGGCTAGCTGCCTTGACCTCGATATGGTCGTCCAGGCGGAACGTCAGTTTGAATGCACGCTGAGCAATGCCCTGGTGCAGGTAAGTGACGTTCTCAGCGCCGCTCTCACGCTTGCCACCACTTACGGTCAGTACGCCGCGTTCGACCTGCAGCTCCAGGTCATTTTCCTGGAAGCCCGCCACCGCGACTACGATGCGGTATTGGTCGTCGGCGTGTTTCTCGACGTTGTAGGGTGGATAGCCGCTACCGGTATCGTTGCGCATAGCCGACTCGAACAGATCATTGAATCGGTCGAAACCAACAGACTGACGCAGCAGCGGATTCATCGAAAATCCAGTGTTCATAATCAGACCTCCTGATATTCAGCGAGTGATTAACCCGGGACCCGACTTCGGCATCCCACAATGCTGAAAATAGGGCGACTCAACTCGATTTCAAGCGGCTGAAAAATTTTCTTACAGGGAGAGAAAACGCAATGAGCCAGGTCATGTTGATCACGGGTGCCAGTCGCGGTATCGGTGCCGCTACCGCCAGGCTGGCAGCGGCCCAAGGCTATGCACTGTGCCTGAATTACCGCCAGCAACAGGCCGCGGCTGAGTCGCTGGTTAGCGAGATCACCCAGGCTGGCGGCCAGGCCATTGCCGTGCAGGCCAACGTCGCCGACGAAAGCCAGGTCATGCAGCTGTTCAGCCACCTTGATCGGCAATTTGGCCGCCTCGATGTCTTGGTCAACAACGCCGGCATACTGGAAACCCAAATGCACCTGGAGCAGATGGACCTGGCGCGCTGGCAACGGGTCTTCGCCACCAATGTGTTCGGCAGTTTTCTCTGCTGCCGGGAAGCAATCAAACGCATGTCGACTCGCCAGGGCGGCAAAGGCGGCGCCATCGTCAACCTGTCCTCGGTCGCCGCTCGGCTCGGTGCACCGGGCGAATACATCGACTATGCGGCCGCTAAAGGGGCAATCGACAGCATGACCCTAGGCCTGGCCAAGGAAGTGGCCGCTGAAGGCATTCGCGTCAACGCCGTACGACCAGGAGTGATTGCCACTGAGATTCACGCCAGCGGCGGTGAGCCGGAGCGGGTCGCACGCGTCAGCCAGAGTGTGCCCATGTGCCGCGGCGGCCTGGCCAGTGAAGTGGCCGAGGCGATTCTCTGGCTGGCCAGCAAGCAAGCGTCCTACACCAACGGCGCGCTACTGGATGTCAGCGGCGGACGCTGAATATCAGGCGCTCGCCTGCTGACGCTGCGCTTCAGCAAACTGGATACCGAGCAAGGCATCGATACGCAGGCAATCGTTTTCTCGGCGCAGCAGGCTGAACAGCTCGGTGGCTTCGGGGTAGCTACGGGTGAGCATCGCCAGCCATTGCTTAAGCCGCCCCGGGGCATAGCGCGGTGAAATTTTGCGCCGCGCCTGCAGCCAGAAATCCGCCAGCAGCGGCTGCAATTCGGCCCAGCTCATTTCAACCACGGCCTGCCCGGCCTTGGCAGCAGCAATTTGCCGAGCCAGGTCCGGGCGCGCCACCAGGCCGCGACCGAGCATGATGTCCTCGACCCCACTGACCTCACGGCAACGCCGCCAATCGTCCAGGTTCCAGATATCGCCATTGGCGAACACCGGCACCTTGACCGCCTCCTGCACCCGCGCCACCCACTCCCAGTGCGCCGGTGGCTTGTAGCCTTCGACCTTGGTCCGCGCGTGTACCACGATCTGAGTAGCACCGCCGTCAGCCAGGGCTTGCGCGCACTCCATGGCATCGTCCTTGTGGTCGAAGCCCAGGCGCATTTTCGCCGTCACCGGAATGGCCGCTGGCACCGCGCGCCGTACCTCGCAAACGATGGCATGCAGCAGCTCGGGCTCTTTGAGCAGCACGGCACCACCACGGGACTTGTTCACCGTCTTGGCCGGGCAGCCGAAGTTGAGGTCGATGACCGGCGCACCCAAGGTGCAAGCATAAGCCGCATTATCGGCCAAACAGCTGGGATCAGAGCCCAGGAACTGCACGCGCAGCGGCGTGCCAGCGGCCGTTTGCGCGCCACTGAACAACTCGGGCGCCAGCTTCTGGTAGGTACTGGCCGGCAATACCCGCTCCGTTACCCGGATAAATTCGGTCACGCACCAGTCGATGCCGCCAACCCGGGTCAGCACATCGCGAAGGATTTCGTCGACTAACCCCTCCATCGGGGCCAGGGCGATTTGCATACGTTCAGCTCTCAAAGAAAATCGGGCGCCATGTTTGACGCGGCACAGCAACGACCCGAAGAGGCGGCCGCCATAAAAAACGCCGCGTAGTGTACGCGGCGCAACGAATCAGTAGCCAGGCTTTAGCCCAACGGCGCGTCAAAGCTCCATGGGGAACGCTGGCTGTAACGCCGCCCCGTAGCCTTCAACAAACTCCGCGGGCATGCGCTTGGGCTTGCCACTGGACAGCTCGATGCAGACAAAGGTGGTTTTCGCCCGCAACAGCGTCACACCATCTGCCGGGCGGATCAGCTGAAAACAGCGATCCATCTTCAAGCGCTGATCGGACTCGACAATCCAGGTAGCCATTTGCAGCTGCTGACCCTCATAGGCGCTAGCCAAATAATCGATTTCATGGCGCAGCACGGCCATGGCGCGATCCAAACGGCGGTACTCGGCCAAATCCAGCCCAAGAAACTGCGAATGCCGCCAGGCGCTGCGCTCCAGCCAACTGACATACACCGCATTGTTGGCATGCCCAAGGCCGTCGATATCGTCTGCCGCGACCTCGATATCAATCACAAACGGGTTACTCAAATCCCACATCATGCCGACTGCTCCAGGCTACCCGCCAACGCCCGAGCCTCAGCGGCCAACTGGGTGATTTGGTCCCAGGCACGGGCGCGCACCAGGTTACTGGGCGCAATCCAAGTACCGCCGACGCAAGCCACATTAGGCAAACGCAGAAAGCCCAATAAGTTATCCAGGGTAATCCCCCCGGTTGGACAAAACCGAATACCGGTGAACGGCCCCTTGAAGCTCTTGAGCATTTTGATGCTGGTGGCGCCGTCGGCCGGGAATAGCTTTAGCGAGCGATAACCGTACTCCAGCGCCAGCAGCACTTCGGAGGGGGTCATTACGCCGGGTAAATACGGCAAACCGGAGTCCTCAGCGGCGGCCGCTAGACGCTCCGTGCACCCCGGGCTGACGGCGAACTGCGCACCGGCTTCGCGGGCCTCATTAAACTGCTCGGCATGAATCACCGTGCCGGCGCCAATCAATAGATCCGGCAGCTCCTTGCGCATGGCAGCCAGCGCATCCAGCGCGCGCGGCGTGCGCAGCGTCACTTCCAGCACGCGAATACCACCGGCGTGCAGCGCACGGGCCAAGTCCACCGCCAAGCTGACGTCTTCGATCACCAACACCGGCAAAACCGGGCGGGCCTGTTGCAGCACCGCATCCATCGTCAGGTTCATGCTTTGCTCCCCGCTCTCAAACTCAATCTTCAAATAGGCTGCTGGCACCCTGCTCAGCTGAACCGACCAGGCGGCGCTGGGCGCCAAACATTTCCAGGCCAAAGCCCAATTCCATTTCGTCACTGCTTGCCGCCAAGGGCCGTGCAGCGAGTTGCTGCTCACTCAGCTCTACCTGGAGCAGGCCGTGCTGCGCATCCAGCACCAGCCAGTCGCCATCCTGCAACCGCGCCAGAGCGCCGCCCGCGGCGGCTTCCGGGGTCACATGTAAGGCGGTGGAAACCTGCCCGGAAGCCCCGGACATACGCCCGTCGGTGACCAGCGCGACACGTTGTCCAGCCTGCTGCATATTGGCCAGCAAGGGCATCAGTTTATGCAGCTCGGGCATGCCATTGGCTTGTGGACCTTGGAAGCGCACCACCAGCACCAGGTCGCCTTGCAGTTCACCCGCACTGTAAGCCGCCTGCACCGCCGCTTCCGAATCAAAAATGCGCGCATGAGCGCGAATCTGCCAATAGGCCGGATCCACCGCCGAGGTTTTCAGAATGGCGCGCCCCAGGTTGCCATTCAGCAGCACCAGCCCACCCTCCTCGGCAAACGGCTCAGCCGCTGTACGGACAATGTCGCGCGCCGGGCTCTGCGGCGGCAGCTCGCGCCAAGCCAGGTGCTCGCCGTCCAGCCACGCTTCGCGGGTATAAGCGCGCAAGCCATGCCCGGCGGCAGTGGTTACATCGTCATGCAGCAAGCCTGTGTCGAGTAACTCACGCAGCAACCAGGCAGGGCCACCAGCGGCCTGGAACTGATTCACGTCCGCCGCGCCATTGGGATACACCCGCGCCAACAGCGGCACGACCTTGGACAGCGCGGCAAAGTCATCCCAACTCAGCTCATAACCGGCCGCGCGGGCAATGGCCGGCAGGTGCAAGGTGTGATTGGTCGAGCCGCCGCTGGCGAGCAAAGCCACCACAGCATTGATCAGCGCCCGCGCATCAATCTGCTGACCGACCGGCAGGTAGCGCTCACCCTGGCGGCTGTTATGCGCCACCAAGCGTGCAGCCTCATCGGTCAGGGCATCGCGCAATGGCGTGTAAGGGTGAACAAAGGCACTGCCCGGCACATGCAGCCCCATGGCCTCCATCAGCAACTGGTTGGTATTGGCCGTGCCATAAAAAGTACAGGTCCCTGCCTGGTGGTAGGCCGCCAGCTCAGCAGTCAGCAACTCATCACGGCTGGCTTCACCGCGGGCGAAGCGCTGGCGTACGGCGGCTTTTTCTTTATTTGGCAGGCCAGAATGCATAGGCCCAGCAGGGACGAACACAGCTGGTAGATGACCAAAATGCAGCGCGCCGATCAGCAGCCCGGGGACGATCTTGTCACACACCCCGAGGTACAACGCGCCGTCGAAGATGCCATGGGTCAGGCCTATGGCAGTAGCCTGGGCAATCAGATCGCGAGAAAACAGCGACAGCTGCATGCCCCCCTCGCCCTGAGTGATGCCATCACACATGGCCGGCACACCGGCCGCAAATTGCGAAGTCGCACCGGCTCTGGCCAGCGCCACCTTCAGGCGCTCGGGATAATCCTTGAGCGGCGCATGGGCCGAGAGCAGGTCGTTGTAACTGGAAATGATCGCCACATGCGGCGAACCACCCTGCTTCATGATCAGCTTGGCGTCATCGGGTTGCGCAGCCAGGGCATGGGCCAAATTTGAGCAACCCAACGCCTGATGCGCAGTGCGCCCTGCCGCCTGCGCCAGGCGCTGCAAATAGCGCTGGCGACGTTTCGCCGAGCGCAGCTCCAAGGCGGCGGTAACCTGCTCAACAACCGGATGCAACATGACGGCTCCCTTTATCTGCGAGGTACAAGCCTGCAGTGTAACGGCTCAAGGTGCCCAGTAGATGTTTACCGGCATGGGGCTGCACTGCAGCCAGGCATATAGAGGCAGATCCTGAGCCGCAGATTCATCCGCCAACACAGCGTCAATTAATTCGCGCTTACGCTCGCCAAACGCCAGCAAACCCAACCATTGCCCACGCTGCAGCATGGCCAGGTTCAGCGATAAGCGCTCACTGGGCGCTTGTGGCGCCTGCGCTGGCAACGCCGCCGGTTCAGCAGCCGGGTCGAGTGCCGCCGCCAGCCCCGGCATGCTGGGAAACAACGAAGCGATATGACCGTCCTCGCCCATACCCAGCAGTACCGCGCTAAATGGATGCCACTGCTTCAACTGCTCGCCCCACGCTAACGCCGCCTGGGTCAGCGTGGCACCCTGGCGCGGGTCAAGGCAGTGGGCTTCAGGTAACCCCTGCTGCAACAATTTCCAATTGCTCTCGGCCGCCTGCGCCGGCACCCAGCGCTCATCACTGGGGCTGAGGTCGATACGTCTTCCATCCAGCTGCTGCGCCAGCAACGGCAGCAACGCCTGCGGGCTGCTACCGCCGGGCAGCACCAACCCAGCACGCGACTGCGTCGCCAAGGTGGCCTGAACTTGCGTCGACAGATCGAGGGCCAGCGCTTGCAAACAAACATTGCGCTCGGCATAGCAATGCAACAAATTACAGCCCATAAGTAACCTCATCTAAGCTATCGACCTGTCATAAGCCCACGCAATAATGCACCTTTTGCAGTAGTAGCCAACGCTCTTGCCATGAGAAATCTGTTTTGAATGTGTTGCTGCGCGTCCTTTTAATGTTGCTGCTGCCGACATTGGCTCAGGCCACAAGCCTGCCTCTGACAGCGAGCAACTCGCAGCTACTGCCCGGCCCCAGCATGCAAGTCTGGGTAGACCCTGAGGGCACGGCAGACATAAACAGCGTTCGCCAGCTCCCAGCCTCGGCCTGGCAACCGGTGGCGCGCCGCGATGCCAGCTTCGGCTACAGCCAATACGCTTACTGGCTGCGCGTCAGCCTGCAAAACCCTAGCGATGAGGCGATCAACTGGGTCTTACTGATCGGCAATCCGCTGCTTGATCGGCTAGATGCTTACGGGCTCGACGGCGACCGCGTTTATCAAGCCGGTGATCAACGACCCTTTCACCAGCGCTGGATCGATAACCGCCAACTGGTGCTGCCATTCAGCCTGGCAGCCGGGGAACAGCGCGAGCTCATACTGCGCATGCAGACTGACGGCGCGGCCAATCTCAGTGCCAGCTTGATGAGCGCGGAAGCCTTCAACCACCACGAACAACGCATGCTCCTGCTGCAAGGGCTGTTTTTTGGCGCCCTGCTGGTCATGCTGATCTACAACCTGTCGATCTTTAGCATCACCCGTGATCGCAACTACCTCTGGTACAGCCTGTTTGTCGCCAGCTTTAGCGTCTATCAGTTTATTCAGCTGGGATTTGCCTTTCAGTGGCTTTGGCCAAACTCGCTGGCCTGGCAGCAGCTGAGTTTCCCCCTCAGCTCAGGCCTGGCCACCCTGTTCGGCATTTGTTTCACCTACGGCATTCTCGACCTTAAGAGCCAGCCCCCCGCCTACACCTGGATCAGTCGCACCTTACAGGGCTGCAGCCTACTGGTAATGGCGCTGGCCCTAACTGCGCCTTACCAAGTGGCACTGTTCGGTAGCTTTGCACTGCTAATCGTCTGCGCGATTGCCGGCTGCATCATCACCGCACTGCGCTGGCGCGCAGGTTATGCGCAGGCCAAATTGTTTGCCCTCGGCTGGTCAGCACTGGTTATCGCCAGCCTGTTTAGCGTACTCAGCGGCACAGGGGTGATTGCTAACTCACTGCTGACGCTGCACGCCCAGCAGATCGGCAGCCTGCTGGAGCTGGTGATTTTCTCGATCGCCCTAGGCTCTCGTATTCGCCAAGCCCAGAACGATTACCAACTGGCCCAGGTACGCCTGTTTGCCAAAGAGCATCAGCTGCGCATGGAGCAAGCCAAAAGTCTGAACTTGCAACGACAGATCAATGAAGGTCTCGAGGCCCGCGTACAGGAGCGCACGGCCTCGCTGGAGCAGGTCCTAAACGAGCTTTCAACGGCCAACCAGCAGCTGGCAGAACTCAGCCGTCGCGACAATCTTACCGGGCTGTTCAATCGTCAGGTACTCAACGAAGAACTGGAGCGCATGCTCGCGCAGGCCAAACGCAGCCGGCAGTCGATCGCCGTATTGATGATGGATTTGGATCACTTTAAACAGGTCAACGACCGCTACGGCCACCTGCTTGGCGACGCCTGCCTACAGCACGCCGCCCAGCGCATGCAGCAGCGCATGCGCGGCAACGACCTGCTGGTTCGCTTCGGCGGCGAAGAATTTGCAGTGGTGCTCGGTGATACGGATCTGTTCGGCGCGATGGATCTGGCTGAGCAGTTGCGTGAGGACCTGGATACTCATCCGTGCCAGCAACATGGGCTGAGCATTAGCCTTAGCCTGAGCATTGGCGTCTACGCGCTGATCCCAGATGCCACGTGCAGTCGCGAACACTTGCTGCAGCAGGCCGACCAGGCGCTTTACCGGGCCAAAGCCGCCGGGCGCAACCAAGTCATCGGCCAGGAAAGCAATGCACTGGATGACGCCTGAAACTTATAGCGCTCGCACTTCAGCGCTGCTAACGACAAGCCCACAGAGAACGCGGCACACACAACCAAACGGCGTAAGGAATTAAGCCCGTGCGGCACACACTCAATCTCTCGCCGCGCAGATTTATCAGGCGCTAGAAAAACAAAAGGGCCATTCAGTTAAGAATGACCCTTCAAAGTCCCGCAAAGCGGGCAAAAATGGCGTCCCCTAGGGGACTCGAACCCCTGTTACCGCCGTGAAAGGGCGGTGTCCTAGGCCACTAGACGAAGGGGACGAAACCTTCGAAAAACAAGGCCAGCTTTACGCTGGCCCGTGGCAGTGTAGTTACTGCTTTAAATTGGTGGAGATAAACGGGATCGAACCGTTGACCTCTTGCATGCCATGCAAGCGCTCTCCCAGCTGAGCTATACCCCCAGATTTATCGCCTCTCGGCTCACAGCCCAAACTAGCACTGCTTTTTGAAACTGGCGTCCCCTAGGGGACTCGAACCCCTGTTACCGCCGTGAAAGGGCGGTGTCCTAGGCCACTAGACGAAGGGGACGTAACCCTTCTAAAAACAACCAGCTACTGGAGCTGATTGTGGCAAGCCTTTCGGCTTTGAAGATGGTGGAGCTAAACGGGATCGAACCGTTGACCTCTTGCATGCCATGCAAGCGCTCTCCCAGCTGAGCTATAGCCCCATCTCAAGGACGGGGCGCATGTTAAGAGCGCACCCCGCCTCTGTCAACATTATTTTTACTAACAAGCCTATTTTTTATGCTGACAGAACAACCACTTACCCAATCCCGGCCGGCTTATACAAAACCGACAAGCGGTACACAGCAATCAGGCGATGCTGGCCAGCAGCTTTTCCCACTCTTTATTTTCTTTCTTCGACACACCACCGAGCAGCTCAATGGCCTGACGCAGACGGAAGCGGGTTAGGTCCGGACCAAGGATTTCCATGGCGTCGAGCACCGACACAGAGCTGGCCTGGCCTGTAATCGCGGCAAACATCAGCGGCATGGCGTCGCGCAGCTTCAGCTCCAGGTGTTCAACCACGGCCTGAATGCAGCCAGTGATCTGGTCTTTTTCCCACTGGCGCAGCGCTTCAAGCTTCCACAGAATCAACTGCATCACCTGACGCACCTGGTCGGCCGAGAGTTTTTTGTGCGCGAACAGTGCGGCATCTGGCGCTACGCCACCGGCGAAGAAGAAACTGGCCAGCGGGGCAATCTGGCTGAAGATTTCCACCCGACCCTGCACGTGCGGCGCAATCTGCATCAGGTAATCGCTGTTGAAGGCCCACTTCTGCGCGCCGGCGGCAAACTCTTCAACGCTCAGCTCACGCATCCACTGACCATTGAGCCAGGACAACTTCTCCAGATCGAAGATCGGACCGCCCAGGGAGACCCGGTTGATATCGAAGTGTTCGACCATCTCGTCGAGGCTGAACTTCTCGCGCTCGTCGGGCATCGACCAGCCCATACGCCCGAGGTAGTTGAGCATCGCCTGCGGCAGGTAGCCCATACGCTCGTAGAAGGTGATCGAGGTCGGGTTCTTGCGCTTGGACAGCTTGCTCTTGTCCGGATTACGCAGCAGCGGCATGTAGCACAGCTGCGGCTTATCCCAACCGAAGTATTCGTACAGCAGAATCAGCTTGGGCGCCGATGGCAGCCACTCTTCGCCACGCAGTACGTGGGTGATGCCCATCAGGTGGTCATCGACCACGTTGGCCAGGAAGTAGGTCGGCAGGCCATCGGTCTTCATCAGCACCTGCATGTCCATGCGGTCCCACGGGATCTCCACTTCACCACGCAGCATGTCCGGCACCACGCACACGCCGTTAGTCGGCACCTTCATGCGCACTACGTTCGGCTCATTGGCTGCCAGGCGCTGCTGCACCTCAGCGGCCGACAGGCTCATGCAATGGCCGTCATAACGTGGCGTCTGCTTGGCTTCCATTTGCTCGGCACGGACCTTGTCCAAGCGTTCGGCACTGCAGAAACAGTGGAAAGCATGGCCTTTTTCCACCAGCTCGGCGCTGTACTTCTGGTAGATGTGACCGCGCTCGCTCTGCCGATACGGGCCGTGCGGGCCACCGACATCCGGACCTTCGCTCCACTCGATACCCAACCAGCGCAGGGCGTCGTAAATCTGCTGTTCCGACTCACGGGTCGAACGCACCTGGTCGGTATCTTCGATGCGCAGGATAAATTCGCCACCGTGCTGACGGGCAAAGCACAGGTTGAATAGGGCGATATAGGCGGTGCCTACGTGCGGATCACCAGTGGGCGACGGCGCGATACGGGTACGAACGGTGGTCATGGCAGCTCTCAGAGGAATGTGCAACGGGCAATCATTTCAAGGGCGCGATATTAACAGGCTGGCCGCCGCTGGCTCCAGCAACCGGCCATCTGATAGCGGCAAACTGGCCATCAGGAAATCCAGAAAGGTTTTCACCTTCATGG
The DNA here is from genome assembly GCF_034653255.1 of Pseudomonas spirodelae. NCBI lineage: Bacteria > Pseudomonadati > Pseudomonadota > Gammaproteobacteria > Pseudomonadales > Pseudomonadaceae > Pseudomonas > Pseudomonas spirodelae. Next base: position 219,640 of record NZ_JAYEET010000001.1, read on the forward strand.
CCTGGAAGCGCCGTGAAGGATAGACCGCATACAACTCACCGACAGGCAGGCAGGCTTCTGGCAATAGCTCAATCAAGCGGCCTTCTGCCACCGCCAGCGCGGTGATCATCACCGGTAGACCGGCAATCCCTGCGCCCGCCAGCGCTGCTTCACGGGCAAAGGTGATGTTGTTGCACGCCAATGCGCGCTGACAGGCAATACTTTCACCCAGCAACGGCCAATAACGCGGCGAGTCATTGGGCAACACAATCGCCCGATGCCCCAGCAACTCACCCGTCGCCCGTGGCGTACCGTGCAAGGCCAGGTAGTCGGGACTGGCATGTAACCGACGGCGGGTCTCAAAGAGCTTGCGCGCGATCAGCGTGGAGTCCTGCGGCTGACCGACCAGAATGGCGATATCCACGCCCTCCTCAACCGGATCGACATGCCGCGAGGTTAGCTCCACTTCAGCATTGATCTGCGGATACAGGCGCATGAAATCGCCCAGCACGCGCCCAAGAAACAACTGACCAAACTCAATCGGCGCGGTAATGCGCAACAAGCCGGAAGGCTCCTGCTGCAGTTGCATCACCGCCTGCTCGGCTTCGGCAAAGTCGAGCATGATCTGCCGACACCGCTCGTAATAGGCCTGCCCCACCTCGGTCAGACGTAATTTTCGCGTGGTGCGATTGATCAACCGCACCCCAAGGCGCTCTTCCAGCAAGGCGATACGCCGGCTGACGGTCGATTTCTGCATACCCAGCCCCTGCGCTGCCAGGGTGAAACTGTGACACTCGACCACCCGCGTAAAGATCAGCGCATCATCCAAGCCCATGATTGTTCCCTATAAGCAACAAAGTTTATGAAGTCTAACGACTACAGGCGCTAAAGGAACACTGGTAAATTTGCTTACACTTTTGCCCGAGCCTCGAGCGCACGCTATGCCCGCCCAACTTAAACGCCGCCTGTACATCTTCCTGACCATTCTCGCCCTGATTGCCGCCGCTCTATTCGGCCACTGGCTGCTGATCGGGCGTTACCTCGAAAGCACCGACAACGCCTACGTTCAAGGGGAAATCACTCGCGTATCCAGCCAACTTGGCGCCCGCATTGAGCAAGTGCTGGTGCAGGACAATCAGTACGTTGAAAAAGGCGAGTTGCTATTGGTGCTGGAAAGCGCTGATTTTGAGTTGGCCAAGCAACGCGCTATCGCCACCCTGGCGACCCACGAAGCCGAACTCAGCCAGGCGCGCAGCACGCTGGAGCAACAAGCCAGCCTGATTGCTGCCAGCCAAGCCGATGTTTCGGCTAGCGAAGCCACCCTGGGGCGTACGCAGATTGATCTTTCCCGCGCCCAAGCCCTGCGCAAGCCAGGCTTCGTCTCCGAAGAGCGCGTGACCACCCTGGCCGCCGACAGCCGCATCGCCCGCTCGCAGGTCAGCAAAGCCCAGGCTGACCTGCAAGCCCAGCGCCTGCAGGTCAACACCCTCAATGCCGAGATCAAGCGCCTGCAAGCACAGATCTCCAGCGCCCGCAGCGACCTGGCGCAAGCCGAGCTGAACCTCACACGCACGCAGATTCACGCCCCGATCAGCGGTTTTATCGGTCAGCGCGCCGCACGTAACGGCCAAGTCGTCCAGGCCGGCGCTTACCTGTTGTCGCTGGTGCCGGATCAGGACATCTGGATTCAAGCCAACTTCAAGGAAACCCAGATCGGCCGCATGCGCCCCGGGCAGAGCGCCGAACTGACCTTCGACAGTTATCCCGATACGCCTATCGAAGCGCGGGTAGAGAGCCTGTTCGCGGCGTCCGGCGCACAGTTCAGCCTGTTACCGCCGGACAATGCCACCGGCAACTTCACCAAGGTGGTGCAACGCATCCCGGTGAAACTGACGTTCGCCGCAGACAACCCGCTCAAAGGCTTGATCCGTCCAGGCATGTCGGTCGAAGTCACCATCGATATCAACGACAACGCTCGCCATGGCGGCTGATGCCCTGCTTCGCCCCACAGGCGAACCGAGCCGGCGTGACTGGATTGCGGTGATGAGCGCCATGCTCGGCGCATTCATGGCCGTACTGGACATCCAGATCACCAACTCCTCCCTCAAGGACATCCAGGGCGCCCTGTCGGCCACCCTGGAAGAAGGCTCGTGGATTTCCACCTCCTATCTGGTCGCGGAAATCATCATGATCCCGCTCACCGCCTGGCTGGTGCAGTTGCTCTCGGCGCGGCGCCTGGCGGTGTGGGTATCCGTCGGCTTTCTGTTCTCCTCGCTCCTTTGCTCGCTGGCCTGGAGCCTGGAGAGCATGATCGTCTTCCGCGCCATGCAGGGCTTTACCGGCGGCGCGCTGATCCCGCTGGCGTTTACCCTGACGCTGATCAAACTGCCCGAGCATCACCGTGCCAAGGGCATGGCGCTGTTTGCCCTGACCGCCACCTTCGCGCCGTCAATCGGCCCCACACTTGGCGGCTGGCTGACCGAAAACTTCGGCTGGGAATACATCTTCTACATCAACGTGCCGCCGGGCCTGCTGATGATTGCCGGGTTGATGTATGGCCTGGAAAAGAAAGCCCCACACTGGGAAATGCTCAAGAAAACCGACTATGCCGGCATCCTCACCCTGGGCCTCGGGCTCGGCTGCCTGCAGGTGTTTCTCGAAGAGGGGCATCGCAAGGATTGGCTAGAGTCCAGCCTGATCAGCGGCCTGGGCAGTGTGGCGGCGATCAGCCTGGTGCTGTTTTTCATCCTGCAGACATCCAGACCCAACCCACTGATCAACCTCGGCGTGCTGCGCGAGCGCAACTTTGGCCTGTCGAGTATTTCCAGCGTCGGCCTCGGCATGGGCCTGTATGGCTCAATCTATGTGCTGCCGTTGTACCTGGCGCAGATTCAGGGCTACAACGCCCTACAGATTGGCGAAGTAATCATGTGGATGGGCGTACCGCAGTTGTTCCTGATCCCCTTTGTGCCACTGATGATGAAAAAGATCTCACCGAAGTGGCTCTGTGCCATTGGCTTTGGCCTGTTCGGCGGCGCCAGCTTCCTCTCGGGCGTACTCAATCCGGACTTTGCCGGCGAGCAGTTCAACCACATCCAGATCATCCGCGCACTCGGCCAGCCCTTGGTGATGGTGACCATCTCACTGATCGCCACCGCCTATGTGATGCCGCAGGATGCTGGCTCGGCTTCCAGCCTGTTCAACATTCTGCGCAACCTTGGCGGCGCCATCGGTATCGCCCTCCTCGCCACCCTGCTCGACAGCCGCGCCAAGGTGTATTTCGATTACCTGCGCGAGTCGCTGGTACCGAGCAATCCGCAGGTCGCCGAGCGCCTGGCACTGCTAACCGAGAAGCTTGGCAGCGAGCAGGCGGCCCTGGCCAAGCTCAGCGAAATCACCCATCAGCAGGCAGCGATCATGGCCTACAATGACGCCTTCCATTGCATTGGCATCGCCCTCGGCATCAGCATGCTCGCCGTGCTACTGACCCGTAAGTTGCCTGCCGGCGCCACAGGTGGTGCCGCTCACTAATCCATACCCTGCGCCGGTTCTCGGCGCAGCGTTGTTTCAGGTTACCCATGTCTGAGTCCGCTGCACGCGCCCGCACACTGTTGCTGATAGGCGCTTTTGCCATTATTTACCTGGGCTGGGGCACTACCTACCTGGCCAACCACTTCCTGCTGCTGGAACTGCCACCGTTCGTCATCGGCAGCCTGCGCTTCTCCCTGGCCGGGCTATTGGCCCTGGCGTGGGTAATTCTCAGCGGCCAGCTGCGTATTCAGCGCAGCGATTGGGGCGGCGTACTGCTGGGGGGCTTAAGCCTAATTACAGTCGGCCAAGGCGCCTTGATCTACGCCAACCAGTATTTGCCGACCGGCATGCTCGCCATGCTCTACACCACGCTGCCACTCTGGAGTGTGGCGCTGGAATGGCTGCTCGGGGAGCGCCCACCGCTGTGGGTGATGTGCGGCCTGGCGCTGGCCTGCAGTGGCATCGTGCTGCTGATGAATAACGGCCTGGGCCAGAGCGCCTCAACCGAGCAGTGGTTAGCCGGTCTGCTGGTGGTCGGTGCCACGCTGCTGTGGGCCTGCGGCGCCTGGCTATTGCGCCAGCGCCCGCCATTTCGCTCCAGCTGGCTGGGGCTGAGCCTGCAAATGCTGATCGGCGCACTGCTGCTGGGTTTATTCGGCCTTTGGCACGGTGACTGGCAAAGCCTCGACCTGCATAGCCTGAGTGCTAACGCCTGGCTCTGGCTGGCATACCTGGTACTGCCAGTGAGCCTGGGCGTGTACCCAGCCTATTTCTGGTTACTGCGCGAAGTGCGCCCCAGCCTGGTATCGACCTTTGCCTTTGTGAATCCCGTCGTCGCCCTGCTGCTGGGTTACCTGCTATTGGACGAGCACCTCAGCCTGTTAGCCATGCTCGCCTGCGGCATTACCCTGGGCGGCGTGGTACTGATTATTTTCGGCCGCCGCTGAACAGCATTTTGTGGGAGGGGCTGGGCGGCACTCCGCTTTAGCCGCGAACAAAGCAGGCGCCTTGTCGCGGCTAAAGCCCCTCCCACACCCAGCCAATCAGACCTGCAGCAATCGATCGCGCAGCTTCTGGATCTCATCACGCAGCTGCGCGGCGGCTTCAAATTCGAGGTCGCGCGCCAGGGCATACATTTTCTCTTCAAGCTGGCGAATGCGTTTAGTGATCTCGCTCGGCGAACGCAGCTCGTTCTCGTAACGCGCACTTTCTTCCGCCGCCTGGGCCATGCCTTTGCGCTTCTTGCTACGCGCACCGGGCACAACAGCGCCTTCAAGAATGTCCTTAACGTCCTTGAACACGCCCTTTGGGGTGATGCCATTGGCTTCGTTGAAGGCAATCTGCTTGTCGCGCCGACGCTCGGTTTCACCAATCGCCCGCTCCATCGACCCGGTCATGCGGTCGGCATACAAAATCGCCCGACCATTGAGGTTACGCGCGGCGCGACCAATGGTCTGGATCAACGAGCGCTCAGAGCGCAGGAAGCCCTCTTTATCGGCATCGAGAATCGCCACCAGCGAGACTTCCGGCATATCCAGGCCTTCACGCAGCAGGTTGATCCCCACCAACACGTCAAACGCACCGATACGCAGGTCACGGATAATCTCCACCCGCTCCACGGTATCGATATCCGAGTGCAGATAGCGCACCTTAACGCCATGGTCGGCCAGGTAATCGGTCAAATCCTCGGCCATGCGTTTGGTCAGGGTGGTGACCAGAACACGCTCCTCAATCGCCACGCGCTTATGGATTTCCGAAAGCAGGTCATCGACCTGGGTCAGCGCCGGACGCACCTCGATCTGCGGGTCGACCAAGCCAGTTGGCCTTACCACTTGCTCGATCACCCGCCCTGCGTGCTCGGCCTCATAGTTACCCGGCGTGGCCGAGACGAAGATGGTCTGCGGGCTGGCCGCTTCCCACTCTTCAAACTTCATTGGTCGGTTGTCCAGCGCTGAGGGCAGACGGAAGCCGTACTCGACCAGGGTTTCTTTACGCGAACGGTCGCCCTTGTACATGGCGCCGACCTGCGGCACCGAAACGTGGGATTCGTCGATCACTAGCAGCGCTTCGTCCGGCAGGTAGTCGTACAAGGTCGGCGGTGGCTGACCGGAGTCGCGCCCGGAGAGGTAGCGCGAGTAGTTTTCGATGCCGTTGCAGTAACCCAGCTCGACGATCATCTCCAGATCGAAGCGGGTGCGCTGCTCCAGGCGCTGCGCCTCCACCAGCTTATTGTTACTGCGCAGGTATTCCAGGCGCTCGACCAGCTCGACCTTGATCTTCTCCACGGCCTCCAGCAACACGTCACGCGGGGTGACGTAATGGCTCTTGGGGTAGAAGGTAAAGCGCGGCAACTTGCGGATGACTTCGCCGGTCAGCGGGTCGAAAGAGGAGATGCTCTCCACTTCATCATCAAACAGCTCGATGCGCACGGCCTCCAGATCGGATTCCGCCGGGAAGATATCGATCACATCGCCGCGCACGCGGAAAGTCGAACGGGCGAAATCCATGTCATTGCGGGTGTATTGCAGATCAGCCAAGCGTCGCAGCAAGGCGCGCTGATCCATTTTGTCGCCGCGATCAACATGCAGCACCATTTTCAAATACGACTCAGGGCTGCCCAGCCCGTAGATGCACGACACCGTGGTGACGATGATGGCGTCTGGCCGTTCCAATAGCGCTTTGGTCGCCGACAAACGCATTTGCTCGATATGGTCGTTGATCGAGGCGTCCTTCTCGATAAAGGTATCGGAGGACGGCACATAGGCTTCTGGCTGGTAGTAGTCGTAGTAGGAAACGAAATACTCCACCGCATTGTTCGGGAAGAAGCTCTTGAACTCGCCATACAGCTGCGCGGCCAGGGTCTTGTTCGGCGCCAGGACCAGGGTCGGGCGCTGAATCTGCGCGATCACGTTGGCGATGGAAAAGGTCTTGCCCGAGCCGGTTACGCCGAGCAGTGTCTGATGCGAAAGCCCCGCCTCCAGGCCCTCAACCATCTGCCGAATCGCCTCCGGCTGATCGCCGGCCGGCTGAAAACGGGTGACTAATTGAAACTCGGACATGACTGACCTCGGCAAGTGACTGTGACGCGATCTGAAAGCCTACGTCATAACACTGAAATGCATGCGCGCGCTGTCGCGACACGCGTTATGGGCCGGTATACTACCGGGCCACTTACGCAACCCCTAGTGCCAGTCGTAGCGGGGTGTTGCTTAATACTTACCTTCCTCTTCGAGTTGCCGCATCCCATGAGCCTGTTCTCTGCCGTCGAAATGGCGCCGCGCGACCCAATCCTGGGCCTCAACGAAGCATTCAACGCTGACCCTCGTACCACCAAGGTCAACCTGGGCGTCGGTGTTTACACCACCGAAGAAGGGCGCATCCCGCTGCTCCGTGCAGTGGCCGAAGCGGAAACCATCCTGACCGCAGCCCATGCGCCCCGTGGTTATCTGCCGATCGAAGGCATTGCCGCCTATGACCAAGCCGTGCAAACCATGCTGTTCGGCAAGGGCTCGCCACTGCTTGAACAAGGCCGCGTGATCACCACCCAGGCCATTGGCGGTACAGGCGCACTGAAAGTCGGTGCCGACTTCCTCAAGCGCTTGCTGCCTGACGCCACCGTCGCCATCAGCGACCCAAGCTGGGAAAACCACCGCGCGCTGTTTGAGTCCGCCGGTTTCCCGGTGCGCAACTACCGCTATTACGACGCCTTCAGCAACGGCGTTAACCGCGGCGGCCTGCTCGAAGACCTGAAAAACCTGCCTGTGCGCTCCATCGTCGTGCTGCATGCCTGCTGCCACAACCCGACGGGCGTAGACCTGACCCTGGACGACTGGAAAGCCGTGCTGGAGATTCTGCGCGAGCGCGAGCATGTGCCCTTCCTCGACATCGCCTATCAAGGTTTTGGCGATGGCATTGAGCAAGACGCCGAAGCTGTGCGCCTGTTTGCTGAGTCCGACCTGACCTTCTTCGTCTCCAGCTCGTTCTCCAAGTCGTTCTCCCTGTATGGCGAACGCGTGGGCGCGCTGTCCATCGTGACCGGCTCGCAAGAAGAAACCGGGCGCGTGCTGTCGCAGGTCAAGCGCGTGATCCGCACCAACTACTCCAACCCGCCGACTCACGGCGCCAGCGTAGTGGCCACTGTGCTCAATAGCCCAGAATTGCGCGCCATGTGGGAAGCCGAGCTGGGTGAAATGCGCGAGCGTATTCGCGGCATGCGCATGGCCATGGTCGAGCAGCTGGCGGCGCTAGGCGCTAAACGCGACTTCAGCTTTGTGGCACAACAGCGCGGCATGTTCTCTTACTCCGGCCTGACGACCGAACAAGTCGAGCGCCTGCGCAACGAGTTCGGCATCTACGCTGTGGGCACCGGACGCATCTGCGTGGCGGCACTCAACCAGCGCAATCTGCCTGCCGTGACCCAAGCCATCGCCGCCGTCCTATAAATTCAAAGGGGAAGTCATCAAGGGCTTGACTTCCCCTTTTGAATCAGTAGGATACGCGCCATCGTTCCGCGATAGCTCAGTCGGTAGAGCAAATGACTGTTAATCATTGGGTCCCTGGTTCGAGTCCAGGTCGCGGAGCCAGTTGTTCATCGGGGTATAGCGCAGTCCGGTAGCGCGCCTGCTTTGGGAGCAGGATGTCGGGAGTTCGAATCCCCCTACCCCGACCATTTTTGGGTCGCGATACAAACTAAAAGCATCATTGGTACTTAACCAATTGCTGATAGGTTTGAATCAAGCACCACGCAGCATTTCAAGCACGCTTGAAAACAAAAACCCGCCTAGTGCGGGTTTTTTATTGCTTGCCATCCACGGATAACCATCCCTCAGGCCGTCGCCAGGCTACGTTGAAAACTGTTGTTGATTGGCCCGCCAATGACGGCATCGGCAGCCAACCGAACCAATTACCAAAAGCTATTAAATCCATTCATACACAACATTTCTCCAATCAACCCTGAGCAACTAGGCTAGACCTCAATAAAGAGTAATTCTCAATTGAGGTGCAGCATGCTTAAGACTCTAACCTTCACCCTGATGCACTTTTGCATTGCCTTCGCCGTAACTTACGCCCTGACCGGCAGCATCGCCGCCAGCGGTCTGGTGGCCGCCATCGAGCCGCTGTGCAACTCAGTGGGCTTCTACTTCCACGAGAAAGTCTGGCAGCGCATTGAAGGCCGTTCAGTGGCGAACGATGCACGGCCGAAACATGCCTGGTTGCATCACCAAGCCTGAGTGATTAATGCCGGCATAAAACAACTGAGCCACGCACAAAAACAGCCCGCCAAGTGCAGGGGCAATCCGCTACTATGCGCGGCTCAGCCACCACACGCGCCCGCTCATGCCCGCCACTTCCCGCTTTCCTGCAGCGCCTTACCTGTTTGCCTGCCTCCTCGGTCTGCTAGCACTTTTCGGCCTGTGGTTTGGCATTGGCCAATCGCTTGAGTTGGCCGATGCCGCGACCCCGACGCACAAGCTGCAATGTGCGTCCTACACGCCGTTCGACAAAGATCAGTCGCCCTTCGATCAGCCCATCCAATTGCGCCCCGAGCGCATGGACGCAGACCTGGCAATACTGGCCAAGCGCTTTGAGTGCCTGCGCACCTACTCGGTGACCGGCCTGGAAGACTTGCCGAATATGGCGCGCAAGCATGGCTTGAAATTGATCGTCGGCGCCTGGGTCAGCCGCAACCCCGCCGACACCGCCGTTGAAATCGCCAACCTGGTCAAAGTCGCCAACGCACACCCGGATGTTGTCCAGGCGGTGATCGTCGGTAACGAGGCCTTGCTGCGTAAGGAAGTCACACCCGAACAACTGGTGGCGCTGATTGAGCAGGTCAAGGCACAGATCAAGCAACCCGTGACCTACGCCGATGTCTGGGAGTTCTGGCTCAAGCACCCGCAAGTCGCACCGGCGGTGGACTTCATCACCATCCACTTGCTGCCCTACTGGGAAGACAACCCCGCGGGCATCGAAACCGCCCTGCATGAAGTCGCCGAGGTGCGTCAGACGTTTGGTAAAGCCTATGCGCCGAAGGACATTCTGATCGGCGAAACCGGCTGGCCCAGTGAAGGCCGTCAGCGCGAAACCGCCGTACCGAGCCGGGTCAACCAGGCGAAATTCATTCGCGGCTTCGTCGCCATGGCCGAACAAAACGGCTGGCACTACAACCTGATCGAAGCCTTCGACCAACCGTGGAAACGCATCAGCGAAGGCGCCGTGGGCGGTTACTGGGGCCTGTATGACGCCGACCGGCAGGACAAATCGATCCTCGCCGGGCCCGTTTCCAATCTGCCGCACTGGCCGGCCTGGTTGGCGCTGAGCCTGGGCCTGTTTGCCACCACGCTGCTGCTTGCCGGCCGCCCACACTCACCCCGCGCTGCACTGCTGTTACCGCTGCTAGCGGCGCTGGGCGCGGCCTGTATCGGGTTGTTTGCTGAGTTAGCGCTAGTGACCAGTCGCTACCTCGGCGAATGGCTCTGGGCCGCCGCACTGATCGTGCTGAACCTGCTGGTACTGAGCCACGCAGCGCTGTTGCTGGGTCGCCATGATGGCTGGCGCGCTCGCCTGCTCCATTGGCTGCACAGCCGTGGCGCACTTTGGCTGGCGCTGAGCGGCTTTGCCGGCGCGGTGATGATGCTGGCGCTCGTGGTGGATGCTCGCTACCGCAGCCTCCCCAGCGCCGCACTCTTGCTGCCGGCACTGGTCTATCTATTCCGGCCGGTGGCCGGTTATCGCCGCGAAGTAGCCCTGCTGGCCCTGCTGATCGGCGCGGGCATTGCACCGCAGTTGTATCAGGAAACCCTGAGCAACTGGCAAGCCCTGGGTTGGGCCATGACTTGCGCGTTGCTGGTCGCCGCGCTCTGGCGCAGCCTGCGGGCCAAACCACAAACCGCCTGATCAGGCGGTTTGTGGCGCGCGCACCCAGCGCAGTAGCGCCAGCACCACTGCAAATACCGCAAGGCTCGCGCTGTACAGCACCAGCGCCGGCAGAGCGAGCAGCAATGCAGGCACTGCCAGGCGCTTACCCCAGGCACCTGGCAGCACAAATGCCAACACGGCACACACCAACGAAGCCCAGGCCAATACCCCGAAGTGGATCAACCAGCCAAGGCTTGCGCGCACCTGGCAAGCCAACTGCTGCGGGGCATCGACGCATAGACCGACCCACTGCGCGCCTTCCATCAACTGATAACGCAGCGCAACGCTCAGCGCCAAACACAGCGCGGCCGCGATCAACAGAGCCGTACTGGACAGGTAACGGGACATAAGCAAACCAGGCAGATAAGAAGGGCGCGTAGGATAAGCTGAGGCGGCAGCGATAACACGCTCAAGATCGCCTATTTAAGGTCGCTGCGGCTAAAATCCAGCCATGCTTATACGCCGCCTAATACTGCTCACCGCCAGCCTACTCGGCCTTTGGATGCTGTGGGTCATTCTGCTGCCCACGCCCAGCAACCTGCCAGCAAGCACATCAGTGAGCAACGGCAGCTGGCGCGTGGCCGAATACACCGTCAGCGCCCTGCAAAGCTTCCAGCTGGAAGCACGCATTCTGGCCCGCGAAGACTATTACCTCGACCGTGGTGCCAAGCTGTCGCCGACCGACCTGGCGCTTGGCTGGGGGCCGATGGCCGACCCCGAGGTCGTGCGCCATATCAGTATCAGTCAGCGCAACCGCTGGTACTTTTGGCGCGCTGAGCAACTGCCCATTGCGCGCCGTCAAATCGAGACGCACAGCGCCAACATGCACCTGATCCCCGCCACCCCCGAAGTGGCCAAAACCCTGGCACAGCTCAAAGAGGGCCAGCAGATTCGCCTGGCGGGCCAACTGGTGCGCGTTGATGGTGACGACGGTTATCGCTGGGTCAGCTCGCTCAGCCGTGAGGACACCGGCGACGGTGCTTGCGAACTGATCTGGGTCGAACAGCTGGCTGTACTACCCTGATCATCCCGGCGCTCAACAAAGCGGCGCCTAGCTGAGGATGAAGCGTCTATAACTAAACGGCACTTGGTCGGGCTTATGTGGTCAAATCGATCCGCATTGCACTGCGACACCAGCAACAGCCCTCGCTCTCAAGAGATTTAGCCATGCCGTATTTCCTTCGCCTGCTTGCCCTTCTCGGCTGCCTGGCTCTGGTCACTAGCGCCAGCGCCGCCGACATCGACGCTGACAGCTATGGCTACCCCATCAGCAACGCCTTTGAAGCCACCCTGGTAACAACCCCGCCAGAACTACGCCCAAAGCTGCCGACAGATGCCGATATCAACCAGCGTGATTACCAGATCAAACTGCGCCCGGGGCGTGAATTTGAGCTGCCGGAAAACTTCTGGCCCGTCACCAAAATGCGCTACCGCCTGGCCAAGCAACGTGGCGAGGCACCACTGATCTTTATCATCGCCGGCACCGGCGCGCATTACGCCAGCAGCACCCCGGAGTACCTGAAGAAGCTGTTCTACGGCGCCGGTTATCACGTGGTGCAACTGTCATCGCCCACCAGCTATGACTTTATGTCCTCAGCCTCGCGCTTTGCCACACCGGGCATTACCCGTGACGATGCAGACGATCTGTACCGCGCCATGCAGGCAGTTCGCGCTCAGCATCCGCGGCTGAAAGTCAGCGCGTTTCACCTCACCGGCTACAGCCTGGGCGCCTTGCAGGCGGCGTTTGTCAGCGAACTGGATGAAACCCGTCGCAGCTTCAACTTCAAGCGCGTTTTGCTACTCAACCCGCCGGTCAACCTCTACACCTCGGTGACCAACCTCGACCGCATGGTGCAAACCAAGGTTAAAGGGATCGACAGCAGCACCACCTTCTACGAATTGGTACTGGGCAAGCTGACCCACTATTTCCAGGACAAGGGCTACGTTGATATCAACGACGCCCTGCTCTATGACTTCCAGAACTCCAAGGAGAAACTCAGCGACGAGCAGATGGCCATGCTGATCGGTGCGGCGTTTCGCTTCTCCTCCGCCGACATTGCCTTTACCTCAGACCTGATCAACCGCCGCGGCCTGATCACCCCGATCAACTATCCAATCACCGAAAACACCAGCCTGAGCCCGTTCTTCAAGAATGCGCTGAAGTGTGACTTTGATTGCTACCTGACCGAACAAGTGATCCCGATGTGGCGGGCCCGCTACGACGGCGGCAGCCTGGCGCAACTGATCGACCAGGTCAGCCTATATGCCGTGGCTGACTACCTGAAAAACAGCAGCAAAATTGCCGTCATGCATAACGCCGATGACGTCATTCTCGGCCCTGGCGACCTGGGCTTTCTACGCCGCACAATGGGCGAACGCCTGACTGTTTATCCGCTGGGTGGCCATTGCGGCAACCTCAACTACCGCGTCAACAGCGACGCCATGCTGGAGTTTTTCCGTGGCTAAGCCTATTTCCCTTGCCGTGTTTTTTAGCCTGCTGCTGGCCAGCAACCTGGCCTGCGCAGAGCACACGACCGACGACGACGGCTTCAAGCAGCCGATGCAGCACCTGCAATTTAACCCAGGCCTAGACCAGCGTGAATTCGAGCGCTCAACCCTCAGCGCATTGAATGTTTATGACCCATTAGAGTCGTGGAACCGCCGCGTTTACCACTTCAACTACCGCTTCGATGAATGGGTATTTCTGCCGATTGTCGATGGTTACCGCTACATCACGCCCACGCTGGTGCAAACCGGCGTCAGCAACTTCTTCAGTAACCTGGGGGATGTACCCAACCTGCTCAACAGTGCGCTGCAGTTCAAAGGCAAACGCACCCTGCAAACCACCGCACGCCTACTGTTCAACACCACCATTGGTGTCGCCGGCCTGTGGGACCCGGCCACGCTGATGGGCCTGCCCAAGCAGAAAGAAGACTTTGGCCAGACCCTCGGCTATTACGGCACCCCAGCGGGGCCTTACCTGATTCTGCCGCTACTGGGCCCATCCAACCTGCGCGATACCGGCGGCTTGGTTGCTGACTTTGCGGCGAAAAGCCAGGTTAACTGGCTGAATGTCGCCGAGGTCAGCACTAGCCATCCGGAAATCACGCTACTGGAGGTCGTAGACCAACGCTCAACGGTGAACTTCCGCTACGGCCAGCTCAACTCGCCATTTGAGTACGAGAAAATTCGCTTCTTCTATCACGAGTCGCGCAAGCTGCAGATTGCCGAGTAGCTTGACCCAAGGGCCGCCCCAAGGTTTTAACCTGATGCGGCCTAGCACTACTGGAGAACAAGGGTCATGCGCGTCGCCCAACTGGCAAAAGCTGCGGCAGTCAGCAGTGAGACCGTACGCCACTACACCGACCTTGGTCTGCTCAGGCCCACACGCAACCCGGATAACCGCTACCAGCAGTATTCCAATGCGGACCTGCAACGCCTGCGTTTTATCGCCCGCGCCCGCCGCCTGGGTTTTAGCCTGAAAGACACGCAACAAATCATCAGCAGCGCCGATAACGGCCACGCACCGTGCGCCGAGGTGCGCGACTTATTACACGAACGCTTAGCTGCGTTGCAGGCGCATATCGAGGAATGCCAACGCCTGGCGCTGGTGATGCAAAACGCCTTCAACGACTGGGCCGACAAGAACGATTGCGCCCCTGACGGTCAAGCCATTTGCCGTTTGATCGAAGACTTCGAACCGCAGATCGAGCGCCGCCCAGCGACACCCTGCCCCGCCCACTAACCAAGCTGCCTGAGATCTCGCAAGCTAGAGTCCTGCAAGGCGCTACGTTAGTAACAGCCTCCGGCTGGTCAAAACAAGCGAGGACGCGGAGTGTACTTTTGTACATGAGCATTCCGAGCTTGTTTTTAACGCAGTAGGGCCGACGCGCAGCAGATCGTAACCCTAGTTACTGCGCGTAGCGGCGATTCAGGCCAGGCGGTACACCGCTGCTGTCAGTCGGTAACCAAGGCCCTTGCGGATTAGTGGCCCAACTCCAGCCAGCATTCCAGCGGTAATAGGTGCGCTCACGGTAGTACAGATGAGAAGCGCCACCGACCACATACACCCCCAGCCGTGCATCCCACTGACTGGCCACCCCGGGTGGCGGGGCAAAGCGTGGGTGGTTGCTGCTGCCACTCGGGTACGTCACCGGCGCTGTGCTGAGCGGCGCCTGCACGCAGGCGCCGAGGCTCAGCACGCTTACAAGTACAACACCACGCCATAGCGGACTCATGGCGCCTTACTGTCTGCGCTGTCGATCAGCAGTTGTTGTGGCTCAGTGGTCTTGCTGGCCAGCGGCAGGCTGCTGCCGACCCACTCACCGGCCGTGGCATTGCCACTGCGAGAAATACGCGCCACCAGCTGCACCTGCTCGAAGCCAGAGATCTTCAACTGCGGCATCATCGCGTCGCTGTCCGACAAGCGCACTTCAGCGGGCAGGTCAGCCACGGTCAGACGCTTGACCGCCAGCGGCATCGGTGGCCCGGAAACCGCGCGGGCGAAGATAAATACCGCATCGCCCGGTTGCACCTTGGCCTGCAAGTCGTCGGCGAGCGCCACCTGTACCGTCAGGCCAGGGCCGGCACTAACTGCCGCCTCTTCAACGGGCTCACCAAGCTGCTCGCGGGCGCGGTCTATCCCGCCCTGAATCGCCTGACGTGAAGGGTCTTCAGCCGGCAGAACCGCCACCAGCTGCTGCCAGTGACCAATCGCCTGCTTGAACTGCCCGCTCTCATAGGCGGCAATACCCAATAGGCCAAGGCTGGTGACTTCCGCCGGATCGGCTTTAAGCGCCTCGTCGGTCAGTGCCTGCAACTGCGGCGTCCATTGTTTGCCACCGGCAAAATAAAGCGCCTGCGCCCATTGCCCGAGCAGCTCAGGCGCACGCCCGGCTACTTCAATGGCACGTTCAAAAGCCTGGGCAGCATCAGCCGCACGCTCCTGAGCCATGTAGGTGCGACCCAGGAAGTACCAGCTTTCGGCTGACTTGGGATCACTTTTTACTGCAGCTTCCAAGCGCGCAGTCATTTCCTCAATGGTCTTTGGCTGATCAGCAAAGGTGCGGGCACGCTCGACATCATCGATAGCCCCCCAATGCTGATACAGGCCATACCCCAGCAAGGGCATCAGCAAGGCAAACACCAGTGGGACTTTAATGCCCAGTGTGCGCTGCGGCGGCAGCGCCTGCGCACCTTCGGTATCGGCCAGCAACTCACGGGCTGCCTCATCACGACCAGCGGCAAGCTGCTCAGCGTTCAACGCGCCAGCAGCATTCTGCGCCTGCAGGTCCTGCAAGCGCTCTTGGTACAGGGTCACATTGAGGGCGGTGCGGTCTTCTTCAGCCTGGAGCTTGCGCCCACGCAGCACGGGAATCAGTACAAATGCCAGGGCTGTCAGCAACAGCAGGCCGGCGCATAACCAAAATTCAATCATCAGTCTTTTTATCCACAGGCGGTTGATTGGCGGGCTGTTGGCTGAGCAACGTCGCCAGACGCTGCTGCTCGTCCGCAGACAGGCCGCTGGCGACACCACCCGACTTAATACGACGACGCAACAGGATGACCCCAAGCAAAGCGAAACCACCGATCAGCAGACCGGCCGGGCCGTACCACAGCAAAAGGGTGCGCGTGGTTACCGGCGGTTTGTAGAGCACGAAATCGCCATAGCGGCTGACCAGATAATCGATGATCTGCTGGTTGCTCTGCCCCTCCTCCAACATGCGGAAGATCTGCGCACGCAAGTCCATGGCAATCGGTGCATCGGAGTCGGCGATGTTCTGGTTCTGGCACTTAGGGCAACGCAACTCTTGCACCAGGTTGCGATAACGCTGGCGCTCGGCCTCAGTGGCGAACTCGTAAGTATCGATAGCGGCCTGAGCGGTACCTAACAGAGCCAGACCCAGCACGGCGGCGGTGAGTAAACGCCTCATGGCTGGGCCTCATCGACCAATTCTTGATAAAGCGGCGCCAGCTGCTCACGCCAAACACGCTCATCGATCACGCCAACAAACTTGTGGCGGATGATGCCGGCCTTGTCGATCAGGAAGGTCTCAGGCGCGCCATACACGCCCAGGTCCAGCCCTAGAGTGCCTCGGGCGTCGTTGATATTCAGCTGATAGGGGTCATGGAACTCCACCAACCACTTTTGCGCGGCGGCATTGTCGTCCTTGTAGTTGACCCCATAAATGTTCACGCCCAGCTTGGCCAACTTGTTCAGCACCGGGTGTTCGACCCGGCAAGCCACACACCAGGTGGCC
Organism: Pseudomonas spirodelae; assembly: GCF_034653255.1. NCBI lineage: Bacteria > Pseudomonadati > Pseudomonadota > Gammaproteobacteria > Pseudomonadales > Pseudomonadaceae > Pseudomonas > Pseudomonas spirodelae. The sequence goes on from NZ_JAYEET010000001.1 coordinate 236,328, forward strand.
CAAACATTGACCAGCGCAGGCTTACCCTTGAGATCGGCCTCGCTAAGCAACTTACCGTCCTGCACGGCCGGCAGGGAGAACGCCGGCAGGGGCTTGCCGATCAGCGCCGATGGCAGCTCAGACGGATCGAGGAACAGCCCGCGGTAGAGAAACACCGCCACACCGAGAAAAAGCGCCAGGGGCAAGAGCAGCAACAAACGCTTCATGCCTGCGCCCCCGCCATACCCAGCGCTTCACGCACGCGGGTGCGCACCTTCATCCGGTAGCGTTTGTCGGAGGCTGAAAGGAAGCCACCAAAGCCCATCAGCAGCGCGCCGAACCAGATCCAGCGCACAAACGGCTTGATGTGCACGCGCACTGCCCAGGCGCCATTCTCCAACGGTTCACCCAGGGCGACGAACAGGTCTCGGGTGATCCCGGCGTCAATGCCGGCTTCGGTCATCACCGATTGCTGCACGGTGTACAAGCGCTTCTCAGGGTGCAGCACGGCAATCTGCTTGCCGTCTTCGAGGATGCGCACAGTGCCTTTATCCGAGGTGAAGTTCGGCCCTTCAAAGTGCTCGGCACCTTCGAAAGTGAACTGATAACCGCCAATCTCCACTGACTCACCCGGAGCCATGCGCATATCACGCTCGAAACTGCCGACACTGGTCAGCACCACGCCCAACGCACAGATCGCCATGCCCAGGTGCGCCGTCTGCATGCCCCAATAACTGCGGGTCAGGCTCGGCAAACCTTTGAGCAAGCCCTTGTGCCGGGTTTTCTCAAGAATGTCGCGCACACCGGCCAAAACCACCCAGGCAGCCAGCAGCCAGACCCCGAGCACCGCCCAGTTAAAGTCACCCACCAGGAAGGTGGCGATAACCGCCAGCACCACGCTGCCGATCAGTACCGGCGCGAGCATGTTCAGCAACCATTTAACTGGCGTGTCTTTCCAGCGCACCAGCACACCGACCGCAATCATCGCCATCAACAGGCCCATCAACGGCACGAACAGCGCGTTGAAGTACGGCGGACCAACCGACAGCTTGGCGCCGGTCATGGCGTCCAGCACCAACGGGTACAGGGTGCCGAGCAGAATCATCGCCGCGGACACTACCAGAATCAGGTTATTCACCAGCAGCAGGGTTTCCCGCGACCACAGGGCGAAGCCGACCTGGCTCTTGACCACCGGCGCACGGATTGCAAACAGCGCCAGCGAGCTGCCTACCACGATCAACAGGAATGCCAGGATAAACACGCCGCGCTCAGGGTCGCTGGCGAAGGCATGCACCGAGGTCAGCACCCCGGAACGCACCAGGAAGGTCCCCAGCAAGCTGAGGGAGAAGGCGGCGATGGCCAGCAGCACGGTCCAGCTCTTGAACACGCCGCGCTTTTCCGTGACCGCCAGGGAGTGAATCAGCGCGGTGCCGACCAACCAGGGCATAAAGGAGGCGTTTTCCACCGGGTCCCAGAACCACCAGCCGCCCCAGCCAAGTTCGTAGTAGGCCCACCACGAGCCCAGAGCAATACCAATGCCGAGGAAGGCCCAGGCAACGATGGTCCACGGCCGCGACCAGCGCGCCCAGGCCGCATCCAGCTTGCCGCCGAGCAAGGCGGCGATGGCGAAAGCGAAGGCGACAGAGAAGCCGACATAGCCCATGTAGAGCATCGGCGGATGCACGATCAGACCAAAATCCTGCAACAGCGGATTGAGATCACGGCCATTGGTCGGGGTATCAAACAGCAAGCGCGCGAACGGGTTGGACGTCACGATCAGAAACAACAGAAAGCCGATGCTGATGATGCCCATGACCCCAAGCACGCGCGCGAGCATTTCTTCCGGTAGCTGGCGCGAGAAGATCGACACGGCAAAAGTCCAGCCGGCGAGAATCAAGCCCCAGAGCAACAGCGAACCTTCGTGGGCACCCCACACGGCGCTGAATTTGTAATACCAGGGCAGCGCGCTGTTGGAGTTGTTGGCCACATAGGCGACGGTAAAGTCGTCGACCATAAAGGCGTAGGTCAGGCAGATAAAGGAAAACAGCAGGAAGGCAAACTGACCCCAGGCGGCCGGTGCCGCCAGGCTCATCCACTGACGGTCGCCCCGCCAGGCGCCAATCATTGGTAATGTCGCCTGCACCAGCGCCATGCACAGCGCCAGAATCATTGCCAAATGGCCGAGTTCGGGGATCATTGCGCCGCCTCCAGTCGGGACGCCTGCTTGGCCGCTTGGGCCGCGTCGTGTTTCTGCTTCATCCCGCTTTGCTCCAACGCCTGCATGACTTCCGGCGGCATGTAGTTTTCATCGTGTTTGGCCAGCACTTCATCGGCAATTAACACATTGCTGGCGTCGAGCTTGCCCATGGCGACAATGCCCTGCCCCTCACGGAACAGGTCCGGGAGAATGCCGCTGTAGCGGATGGTCACGCGCTTGGCGCCGTCGGTCACCACAAAATCAGTTTCCAGCGAATCGCTGGAACGCTTCACGGAGCCCTCTTCGACCAGGCCACCGGCACGAATCCGGGTGTCCTGCGGGGCGTCACCATTGGCAATTTGCGTGGGCGTGTAGAACAGGTTGATGTTCTGCTGCAATGCGCTCAGGGCCAGAGCCACGGCGATGCCTACACCAGCGATGATCGCCAGAACGATAAACAGGCGTTTCTTGCGCAGCGGGTTCACTTCGACTCCTCCCGGCGCAAACGACGCGCCTCGTCTTGCAGATAACGTCGACGTGCCAGGATTGGCAGCGCCACATTCAACCCCAGCACAACCAGGCTGATGGCATAACAGGACCAGACATATGGCCCATGGGTCCCCATGGCGAGAAACTCGCTAAAACTGGCAAAACTCATAGGCCTTTCTCCACCTGCGCCTTCACTTCGGCCTTGGCCCAACTGCTTCGCGCCTCGCGCTTGAGCACCTCCAAACGCATGCGCAGCAGTAACACCGCGCCAAAGAAGCAGTAGAAGCCCAGCACCATGATCAGCAGGGGCATCCACATTTCAAACGGCATACTTGGTTTTTCCACCACGCTGAAGGTGGCGGGCTGATGCAGGGTGTTCCACCACTCCACCGAGTATTTGATGATCGGGATATTCACCACGCCGACAATCGACAGCACCGCACAGGCCTTGGCGGCGCTGTCACGGTTGGTGATGGCGTTGCCCAAGGCGATCACGCCGAAATACAGGAACAATAAAATCAGCATCGAGGTCAGGCGTGCGTCCCAGACCCAGTAGGTGCCCCACGTGGGCTTGCCCCATATCGCGCCAGTCACCAGAGCAATAAAGGTGATCCAGGCACCAATGGGCGCCGCCTGCTGCAGCGCGACATCGGCCAACTTCATTTTCCACACCAAGCCAACGGTGCCGGCGACTGCCAGCATCACGTAGATGGACTGAGCCAGAAAAGCCGCTGGAACATGGATGTAGATGATGCGAAAACTGTTGCCCTGCTGGTAATCCGGCGGTGCAAAGGCCAGGCCCCAGACCAACCCAACCAGCAACAGCAAGACGGCAGCAGCGGCCAGCCAAGGTAGCCAGCGGCTGCTGATTTCATAAAACCATTTGGGCGAGCCGAGTTTGTGAAACCACGTCCAGTTCATCAGGTTACTCATCAGTGCTAGGGCTGATCGCGGTGCAGGTAGGCACCTGCGGCGGCCGGCCATTCAGGCTTAGTTGTCTACTCAGCGACACTGATCGTTAGACCAGCGGCGATGGCAAAAGGTGTCAAGGTCACCGCCAATGCGGTGAGGCTGGCCAACCACAACAAGTGGCCGACCGCCGGCAATCCTTGCAGGCTGGCTTGTAACGCACCGCTGCCGAGAATCAACACCGGGATGTACAACGGCAAAATCAACAACGCGAGCAGCAGACCGCCACGTTTAAGGCCCACAGTCAGCGCGGCACCGACCGCGCCCAGCAAGCTCAACACCGGGGTGCCCAACAGCAGGGAAATCAGCAATACCGGTAAACAGCGCTCAGGCAAGCCCAGCATCAACGCCAACAACGGCGCCAACAGCACCAGCGCCAAGCCGGAAAAAAGCCAGTGTGCCAGTACCTTGGCCAAAACCAGAAGAGCCAGGGGGTGCGGCGAAAGGACCCACTGCTCCAGAGAGCCATCCTCAAAATCACTGCGAAACAGCCCGTCCAGCGAGAGCAGCACGGCCAATAGGGCCGCCACCCACACCAGCCCGGGCGAAAGGCTTTGTAACAACTGCGTTTGCGGCCCCACCGCCAGAGGGAACAGGGCAATCACAATGGCGAAGAACACCAGCGGGTTGGCCAACTCGGCGGGACGCCGAAACAGCAAGCGCGCCTCACGCGCCAGCAGCAGGGTAAAAACATTGCTCATGATGTGCGCAGCCCCAAATCAAGCTCGCGATAACCGGCCGGTTTAACGCGTAACTCGTGATGCGTGGTCAGCACCACCAAGCCGCCCTGCTGACAATGAGCGGCCAGATGCTCTTCCAGCTGCGCCACTGCGGCTTTATCCAGCGCGGTGAAGGGTTCATCCAGCACCCATAGCTTCGGCCCTGGCAGGTACAACCGCGCCAAGGCCACACGTCGCTGCTGGCCAGCCGACAGGGTATGGCAGGGCACGTCTTCAAAACCGCGCAACCCCACCGCATCCAGCGCCTGCCAGATAGCGTCGCGCTCCGCCGGCTGATGCAGCGCGCACAGCCAGCCGAGGTTCTCTTCGGCCGTCAGCAAACCCTTGATACCGGCGGCATGACCAATCCACAGCAGGTTGCGCGCCAGTTCAGCACGCTGCGCCGTCAACGGACGACCATTCAGGCGGATCTCGCCGGCAGTCGGCTGCATCAAACCGGCCAACAGGCGCAGCAGGCTGGTCTTGCCGCTGCCGTTAGGCCCGGCAACCTGCAACATCTCACCGGGAACCAGACGTACCTCCAGCTGCTCGAACAGCATGCGCCAGTCTCGCTCACAGGCGAGCGCCACGGCTTCGAGAAGAGGACTGATCAAGGCATCGGTACCTAAAGTGGATGGCAAAAGCGGCTCAAGTCGGCAGCGTCTTGGCCGCTATACTGACGCAAGTGAAACACGCAGCCGGCCCGGACGGGGCGCGATTATACATGCCATGCCCCGCCTCCCGCAGCGGGCATTTTCGACAGGTTGTAACCCACCCATGAGCGAAATCAGCAGTCCACGGCCCCTGCCGCCGACACCCCCCAGCAGCCGCCCCAACGCCGTAGCGGCTGACCAAGCGGTGAAACTGCTGCAACCCCTGCAAGGCTTGCTGCTCAGTGGGGAAACCGCCAAGGCCGAAGTTATCGCCTTGAAGGAAGTGGCGCAGAGCTTTCAGTTGCTACTCAAGTTGACGCTGGAGAATGGCCGGCAAACCACCCTCGAAGCCAGCAGTTCCCGGCCTATCGCCCAGGGCACCTCACTGGCGGTGACCGCCTTGTCGGAAACCCGCCTGGCCTTAGCTGTACTGGCCGGGGGCAACAAACCTCTCACCAGCCTGGACCTCGAACAACTACCCGTCGGCACCCTGCTACAAGGCAAGGTGGTCGCCCGCGAGCAACTGCTGCAGGGCCGCGCGCAAGAGGTGGTCTACAAAGTCGTGGTCAACTTGCTCAACACGCAGCTGGCCGGCAGCAAGCTGTCGCTGGAAACTCCGCTGGCGCTGCCGGTGGGCAGTTTGCTCAGCGCGCAAGTGCAGGGGAACCAGTCGTTGAGCTTTCTGCCCTTGAGCGGCCGCCTGGATCAACTCGCGCTAAGCCAGCAATTGGCCTCACAAAGCAACCGCCAAGGTTCATTGGAGGGCTTTTTCAGCGCCCTACAAGGTCTGCGCGGCAGCGCCGAGATGAGCGAAGGTCTGCGCACCAGCATCGATAAACTCTTCGGCACCCTGCCCGATGCCGCTCAGCTAAGCACCCCAAAAGGCCTGGCCGCCGCCCTGGAGAACAGCGGTATTTTGCTCGAGAGCAAACTATTGGGCGGCCAGGGCCAAGCTCTGCCGAACGACCTCAAGGCCAACCTGCTGCGCCTGATTACCCAACTATTACCCAGCCTGTCAGCCGGTACCCCTTTGGCCGCCGCCACTGCCAGTTCCGCAATGGCACAGGCCATGCCGGCCCTGGCCCGCGACCTACTTGGCAGCCTAGGTAAGGCCAGCACACGCCAACAAGGACTGAACTTCCCCCTGCCCTCGCGCCTGCTGCAATCGATGGAAGGTGAGGCTGACCTGGAGGCCCTGCTAAAACTTGCTGCAGCGGCCATCTCGCGCCTGCAAACTCACCAGCTGTCCAGCCTGGCGCAGAGCCAGGTCGGATCGGACGGCAACCTGCTCACCACCTGGCAACTGGAGCTACCCATGCGTAACCACCAGGAGCTGGTGCCGCTGCAGGTAAAAATCCAGCGCGACGAAAGCAACCCACAAGAAAAACCCGAGAAAAAAGAAACCCTGTGGAAAGTTGAGCTGGCATTCGATATCGACCCACTGGGGCCCCTGCAGATCCAGGCGCAACTGGCCCATGGCCGTCTATCCAGCCAGCTGTGGGCAGAACGCAGCAGTACCGTCAGCCTGATTGACGCCGAACTGGACAACCTGCGCCAACGCCTTAATGCCGCAGGCGTCCAGGTAGGTGAGCTGGCCTGCAGCCAGGGCATACCGCCGCGTGGTCCACGCACAACCTTGGAACAACGCTGGGTGGATGAAACCGCATGAAGAAGACCACGCCACGCCAAGCCATCGCCCTCACCTACGACGGGCAGAATGCGCCTGTGCTCAGTGCTAAAGGCGATGACGAACTGGCCGAAGCAATCCTGGCGATTGCCCGAGAATATGAAGTTCCGATCTACGAAAATGCGGAGCTGGTACGCCTGCTCGCGCGCCTGGAGTTGGGTGATGCAATCCCGGAGCAGCTGTATCGCTGTATCGCGGAAATCATCGCCTTTGCCTGGTACTTGAAGGGTAAAGCACCGGCGGGTGGTGGGCGCGATACAGATATCACGCCGCCGCTGCGCCTATTGGAAGGCCCAGCCCACTGAGCAACCGCCGATCTAGAAGGAAGGGTTCATCAGTAACGCTGCAGTTTGGCCTGCTGCATTTTGCTGACCAACTCAGCCTCAGCCTTGCTCAGGCCGCAGGACTGAGTCAGGTCATCCACACTGGCACCCATGCCAGCCAGTCGCGCCGCTTGGGTAAACGACAGGCTACTGGGGTCACGCTGTTCAATTTGATTGAGTTTGTCCGGCAGCGGCGCCACAACGCGGCGCAGCTCTTGTAACTCCTCACCCATCTGCACACTGCCCGCCAGGTAGGCATCCAGACGCCGACTGAGCTCTTTGAACCGCCGGTCACGCGCGGCGTCACGCTCACCTTGCAGCTTGACGACGTCGCGCAACTGCCGTGCAAGCCAAATGCAGGCACCCATTAGCCCCAGGCAAACCAGGACTAGGACGGTAAGCAGCGCGACAAGCATGAGCTAGATGCTCTCCAGCTCGGACCACTCTTCTTCACTCATCATTTTGTCCAGCTCAACCAAAATCAGTAGTTCGCCGTTCTTGTTGCATACGCCCTGAATAAACTTGGCGGATTCATCATTGCCAACGTTCGGCGCTGTTTCCACTTCAGATTGGCGCAGGTAAACCACCTCCGCCACGCTGTCGACCAAGATACCAACCACCTGCTTGTCAGCCTCGATAATCACGATACGGGTGTTATCGGTCACCTCAGTGGAGTCAAGGCCAAAACGCTGGCGCGTGTCGATCACGGTGACCACATTACCGCGCAGGTTGATGATGCCCAGCACATAGCTCGGAGCACCCGGCACAGGGGCAATTTCGGTGTAGCGCAGAACTTCCTGCACTTGCATCACATTGATGCCATAGGTTTCGTTATCCAGGCGGAACGTCACCCACTGCAGAATCGGATCTTCAGAGCCTTGTGCCGAACTTTTCTTCATGTCCCTAACCTCGTCTTGAACCGCTCACGGCGGCGATCGCGGGTATCTAGCCCGGTGTCTTTACTGTAGTTGCCAGGCGGTGCAGCGCACAGCCCGTGCGTTATTCAATGACCCTGTCTGGCCGCCATACGTTTAGCGGCACCACTGGCAATCAACTCAGCCAGCGATGCAATATCCAACAGGGCACACATGTGTTCAATCACCGTACCGGCCAGCCATGGGCGCTGAGTCCGCTGGCTGCGCCATTTGACCTCATTCGGGTCGAGCCGAATCGAGCGGCTGACCTGATGCACAGCCAGCCCCCACTCATAGCCCTGAACGGAGATCACATACTGTAAACCTTCGCGAAAATCATCGCGGTAACGATCAGGCATTACCCAGCGCGCAGTATCCAGCACCTTCAGGTTGCCTGCCTGGCTAGGCAGTATGCCGAGAAACCAGTCGGGCTGGCCAAATAATGGCGTCAGCTCCTGGCCTTGCAGGGGATAAATCGAACCCAGACACACCAGCGGCACGGCCAACGTCAGGCCGGCAACGTCGAACAATAGACATTCGAAAGGCTCCTGAGCCCATTCCGGACGACCCGATAATACCGGCTCGGGCACCATCAACGACGGCAGCGGTGCGCGCTCAACCTCAATCACGGCTAGAGTGGCAGCCACTTGCGGCGCGACTTCAACGGACGGTGCCGGGATCTCGATAGTGGGCAGCACAAGCGGTCGCGCAGCCAGTTCAGCCAAGGGTTTGCTGGCCACGGCTTGCACTTGAGGCAGGGTTCGGGCGTCGCGGACCTGCTCTTCAAGCACCGCCGCTTCGAACTCATCCAGCGTGATGCTATCGGCTAACTCGACCGCAGCGTCCTGCAACAAGCTATCCAGATAGGACTGCAAGGCCAGTTGCGGACGTGTCGCGGTAGCAAGGGGAAGACTCATGAAAACAACCCGTAATAACAATCTGTACAGACTATCGGCCGCGCTAGCGACAGACTTGAGCCTATATCTTCAGCATAGCCGCTCATCTCAGGCGACCTGCGCGGCAATCTGCTGCGCCAACAAGTGCTTGAGAAGCGCCCGATAGGCAATCACGCCACGGCTATTTTTATCGAATTGCGACGGTGTCAGGCCGGCCCGACTGGCGTCGCGCAGGCGCGTATCAACCGGAATATAAGCGGGCCACAGGTGCTCAAGGTAATTGTTGCGCAAGACCCGCAGCGTACTCATGGAGGCCTGAGTACGGCGATCAAACAGCGTCGGCACGATGGTGTAAGGCAGCGCCTGCTGCCGCGAGCGGTTGATCATGGCCAGGGTATTGACCATGCGTTCAAGGCCTTTGACCGCAAGAAACTCAGTCTGCACCGGAATCACCAACTGTTGGCTGGCCGCCAGGGCATTGACCATTAACACGCCGAGCAAGGGCGGGCTGTCGATCACTGCATGATCAAAGTCCTCCCAAAGCTGCGCAAGGCTCTTGGCGATCACCAACCCTAACCCGCTCTGCCCGGGTGACTGACGCTCAAGCGTGGCAAGTGCGGTACTGGAAGGCAGCAAAGAAATTCGCTCATGGCTGGTCGGCAACAGCAATTGCTGCGGCAAACCGCGCGGCACGCTGCCCTTGTGCTGAAACAGATCAAAACTGCTGTGTTCAAGGCTGTCAGGGTCGTGCCCGAAATAGCTGGTCATCGAACCATGAGGATCGAGATCGACCACCACCACGCGCTTACCGGCATCAGCCAGCAGGCCCGCCAAGGCGATTGATGTGGTGGTCTTACCAACGCCACCTTTTTGATTGGCTACTGCCCAGACTCTCATCGTAATCATCCTCTCGGTGCAGGTGATGCCTGACCGAGAACGGGGCCACCTTTATGGGGCCGGCGACGGGGGGTTGACGGCACCCGCTTGCGGGGCCGGCGCTATCAGTGTTGCTGCAGGTTGCGTGCCAGCCCGCTTCAGGGCCGCATCAGGCTGCGCATTCGCACTGCCCACACCACTTACGCTGCGGCGCACATCGAGATTGCGCGATATCACCAACACCACCCGACGATTGCGGCCACGCCCTTCTGCAGTGGTGTTATCGGCCACGGGCTGGAACTCACCGTAACCTACAGCCGCCAAACGACTCGGGTTGACCCCATCCATCGCCAGCATCCGGACGATACTCGCGGCCCTTGCGGTAGACAGCTCCCAGTTAGTAGGGAACTGCGCAGTCTGAATGGGCAGATTATCGGTAAAGCCTTCTACGTGAACCGGATTCTCATAGGGCGCCAGAATTTTGGCTACCTTCTCGATAATATCGAACGCCGCATTATTAGGGACGGCATCGCCACTGGTGAACAGCAGGCTGGAACTGAGTTCAATCTCGATCCATAACTCATTGCCGCTGACCTTGAGCTGACCGGACTGAATCAAGCCGCCAAAGGCATCACTTATGCTTTGGGCGATGCTTTCCAGCGAGTCGGCAGCTGACAGCGTGCTTTCTTCATCCACCAGCGAACGATCCGGCTCAGTGGTACGCGGCCGCTCATCACCGACCGGAATCGGCTTGATCGCACGATCAGGCTGATTGAACACACCGGTCAGGCTGTCTGAAAGAATTTTGTACTTGCCTTCGTTAATCGAGGAAATCGAGTACATCACCACGAAAAACGCAAACAGCAAGGTAATGAAGTCGGCATAGGAGACCAGCCAACGTTCGTGGTTTTCATGTTCTTCTTGATGACGCCGGCGGGCCATGTTGTGCCTCCATCAATCCATAAAGCCTTGCAGCTTCAATTCGATGGAGCGTGGGTTTTCACCCTCGGCAATCGACAGGATGCCTTCGAGCAACATCTCGCGATAACGCGATTGGCGTTGAGCGATGGCTTTGAGCTTGTTACCAATGGGCAGCAGCAGCAGGTTGGCAAAACCAACGCCATAAATGGTCGCCACAAACGCCACCGCAATGCCGCTGCCGAGCATGCTCGGGTCGGCCAGATTACCCATGACGTGAATCAGGCCCATCACCGCACCGATAATGCCAATCGTCGGCGCATACCCGCCCATGCTTTCAAACACCTTGGCAGCCTGAATATCACGGCCCTCCTGGGTGTACAGATCGACTTCGAGAATACTGCGAATGGCTTCCGGCTCTGCCCCGTCAACCAACAGCTGCAAACCTTTGCGGGCGTAGGGGTCCGTTTCAGCATCAGCCACCGCCTCAAGGCCCAGCAAACCTTCCTTACGCGCGGTCATGCTCCAGCCGACGACCCGATTTATGCCTCCAACCAGATCTATCCGCGGCGGGAAAAAGATCCAGCTGATAATTGCCAGCGCGCGCTTGAATACATGGACGGGAGCCTGGAGGAATGCTGCGCCTAGGGTACCGCCGATCACGATCAGCGCTGCTGGCCCATTGAGCAAAGCACCAACATGACCGCCTTCGAGATAGTTGCCGCCGAGGATCGCGACAAATGCCAGGATGACCCCAATAAGGCTCAGTACATCCATTAAATACAGGCCTCCACCAGGTGCCTGCCAATATCATCCAACGGGTACACAGCATCGGCCAGATTGGCTTTGACGATAGCCATGGGCATGCCGTAAATCACACAACTGGCTTCATCCTGTGCCCACACCTGGCTGCCAGTCTGTTTGAGCAGGCGCGCACCTTCACGGCCATCCGCGCCCATGCCCGTCAGCACGACCGCGAGCACTTTGTCCGCGTAAGATTTGGCCACGGAGCCAAAGGTGATATCGACACAAGGCTTGTAGTTAAGGCGCTCGTCACCCGGCAGGATCTTCACCATGCCACGGGCGTCGACCATCATCTGCTTACCGCCTGGGGCTAGCAGCGCCAGCCCAGGCCGCAGCACATCGCCATCCTCAGCCTCCTTGACGCTGATACGGCACAGTTTGTCGAGGCGTTCGGCAAAGGCCTTGGTGAAGGCTGCGGGCATGTGCTGGATCAGCACCAGCGGCGCGGGGAAGTTAGCCGGCAACTGCGTCAATACACGCTGCAGCGCCACCGGCCCACCCGTTGAGGTGCCGATAGCGACTAATTTATAGGGCTTACGCTTGGGTGTAGCACTCGAAACGGCCACAGGAGCAGGGGCAGGTGCAACCGCGGGTCGACTCAGCGTGCTGGCCGTTGAGGCGGGGCGTACCGCTGGCCGGGCTGGCGCAGCAGCTGATGCCGCAGGCTGCGGGCTCAGGCTGCGGCGGTTGCTGCGGGCGATGGTATGGATTTTCTCGCAGAGCAGTTGTTTAACCCGCTCGGGGTTACGCGAAATGTCCTCAAAGTTCTTCGGCAGAAAATCCACGGCACCCGCTTCAAGAGCATCCAGGGTGACGCGTGCGCCCTCATGGGTAAGCGAGGAGAACATCAATACCGGCGTTGGACAGCGCTGCATGATGTTACGCACGGCCGTGATGCCATCCATCATCGGCATCTCGTAATCCATGGTAATTACATCAGGCTTGAGCGCTTGAGCCTGCTCAATCGCCTCACGACCGTTAGTGGCGGTGCCGATTACCTGAATATTCGGATCGGCTGAGAGAATTTCCGACACGCGCCGACGAAAAAAACCGGAGTCATCGACCACCAACACCTTAACAGCCATATACAACTCCTAAGCGGCGCGAAAAATACCCGCGCCGCGAACAATCAGATACGTCGCGCGTAATGTTTGAGCATGCTCGGCACGTCAAGAATCAGAGCAATACGGCCATCACCGGTGATCGTCGCGCCTGACATGCCTGGTGTGCCCTGCAACATTTTGCCCAGCGGCTTGATCACCACCTCTTCCTGACCCACCAACTGATCGACCACAAAGCCAATACGCTGGCTGCCAACAGTGAGAATCACCACATGCCCCTCGCCCTGCTCCACGTGGGCGGCATTGCCGATCAGCCAACGCTTGAGGTAGAACAGCGGCAAGGCTTTATCACGCACGACCACCACTTCCTGGCCATCGACAATATTGGTACGCGATAGATCAAGGTGGAAGATTTCGTTGACGTTAACCAGCGGAAAGGCGAATGCCTGATTGCCCAACATCACCATCAGCGTCGGCATGATCGCTAGGGTCAGCGGCACCTTAATGACGATCTTCGAGCCCTGCCCCTTCACCGAAAATACGTTGACGGTGCCATTGAGCTGGTTAATTTTGGTTTTCACCACGTCCATGCCCACACCGCGACCGGAGACATCGGAGATCTCCGTCTTGGTCGAGAAGCCGGGGGCGAAAATCAGGTTGTAGCACTCGAACTCATTGAGCCGATCAGCCGCATCCTTATCCAACAAACCTTTTTCCACGGCCTTGGCACGCAACACATCCGCGTCCATGCCCTTACCGTCATCGGAGATCGACAAGAGGATGTGATCGCCTTCCTGCTCGGCGGACAGCACCACTTTGCCGCCTCGCGCTTTACCGGACGCTTCGCGCTCGTCAGGGGTTTCAATGCCATGGTCAACCGCGTTGCGCACCAAGTGCACCAGCGGATCGGCCAGCGCCTCAACCAGGTTCTTGTCGAGGTCGGTTTCTTCACCGACCAGCTCCAGATTGATCTCTTTCTTGAGCTGGCGCGCGAGGTCGCGAACCAGACGCGGAAAGCGCCCGAAGACTTTCTTGATCGGCTGCATGCGGGTTTTCATCACCGCCGTCTGCAAGTCGGCCGTCACCACATCCAGGTTGGACACCGCCTTCGACATAGCTTCATCGCCGCTGCTGGAACCCAAACGCACCAGGCGATTACGCACCAGCACCAGCTCACCGACCATGTTCATGATTTCATCCAGGCGCGCAGTGTCGACCCGCACGGTGGTTTCCGCTTCGCTGGGCGGCGCAGCCTTTTCTACCGCAGGCACCTTGGCGGGTTCAGCCTTAGCCGCAGGCTTTGCAACAGCAGGCGCTGCACTTTTGCTGGGTTCTACTGGCTTGGCAGCTGGCGCCGGCGTAGCGGCTTTGATCGCCTCTGGCTCGACAAACTTGCCTTTGCCATGCAGCTGATCGAGCAAGGCTTCAAACTCATCGTCGGTGATGTCACCGCTTGCAGCAGCAGGCTCAGTCTGGGCGGCCGGCGTAACGGGTGCCGAAGAGGCTGGCGCTACAAACTGGCCTTTGCCGTGCAGCTGGTCGAGCAACGACTCAAATTCATCGTCGGTGATTTCATTGCTAGAGGTAGGCTCGGGTACGGCAGGTGCGACGGGAGCCTCGGGCGTGACGAACTGACCTTTGCCATGTAACTGATCCAGCAACGACTCGAATTCATCATCAGTAATTTCATCGCTGCTGGCGGCGCTGGAAGCGGCTGTCGCCGGTTCATCCAAAGCACCGAGCAACGTCTCGAATTCACTGTCGGTAATGTCGCCAGCAACGGGCTCAGGCGCATGCTCAGCGGGCACTTCAACCGCCACGACAGGTTCAGGCTCAGCACCTGCCGGTTCAGCCAGACGCGCCAAAGCAGCCAGCAGTTCAGGAGTAGCCGGGGTTAGATCGGTACGCTCGCGCACCTCGGTAAACATGCCGTTAACGGCATCCAGTGCTTCAAGCACCACATCCATTAACGCGGAGTCGACGCGCCGCTCACCCTTGCGCAGGATGTCGAAGACGTTTTCTGCGATATGGCAGCATTCCACCAGCTCATTGAGCTGGAGAAAACCAGCACCACCTTTGACGGTATGAAAACCGCGAAAAATAGCGTTGAGCAGATTCATGTCGTCCGGACGACTTTCCAGCTCTACCAGCTGCTCGGACAACAGTTCAAGAATCTCGCCGGCCTCTACCAGGAAGTCCTGGAGGATTTCTTCATCGGCGCCGAAGCTCATAAGACGTGTGCTCCTAAAATCCTAAGCTAGAAAGCAGGTCGTCAACATCATCTTGATTAGATGCGACGTCTTCACGCTTATCGGCATGAATCTGCGGACCTTCACCGTGGGAAGGTTCTTTTTGTTTTTCTTGCTCGGCACGGAGTAACTCGTGATTGTGCTCAATGCCGGCAAATTGATCCACCTGACTGGCCATCAGCACCAGTTTCAGCAGGTTGCTCTCAACTTCAGTGACCAACTGGGTCACCCGCTTGATCACCTGCCCAGTGAGATCCTGATAATCCTGAGCCAGCAAAATATCATTGAGGTGCCCGGAGATTTTCGCGCTATCACGCTCACTGCTTGCTAGAAAAAGCTCAACACGCTTGGCCAATTCACGAAAACCGTCTGCGCTCATCTCGCGGCGCATAAAACGCCCCCAGTCAGCACTCAGGCTTTGCGCTTCAGCACTGAGGTCATTGACCAGCGGCGCACTCAACTCAACCAGGTCCATGGTGCGATTGGCCGCTTTCTCGGTCATCGTCACCACATAATTCAGGCGTTCGGTGGCATCGGTGATTTGCGAGACTTCAGTGGCATGCGGCACACGAGGGTCAAGCTGAAAGTTGACGATGGCGTTGTGCAGCTCACGGGTCAACTTGCCGACCTCATGATACAAGCCACGGTCACGCGCCTTATTCAAGTCATGTATCAGCTGGACCGCTTCACCAAAATTGCCTTTTTCCAGGCTGTCTACCAGTTGGCGAGCGCTGTGCTTCAAGGACGATTCAAGATCACCCTGAGCAGGATTTTTATGCTCCATAGAACCTCGTGGCAGACATCAGCCGTTGACCCGCTCAAAGATTTTCTCAATCTTCTCTTTCAGAACCTGGGCAGTGAACGGTTTGACTACATAACCGTTAACCCCAGCCTGGGCAGCTTCGATAATCTGATCACGCTTAGCTTCTGCCGTGACCATCAGCACCGGCAGGCTTTTCAGCCGATCATCCGCACGCACGGCACGCAGCAAGTCAATACCGGTCATGCCAGGCATGTTCCAATCCGTTACCAGAAAGTCGAAGCTGCCGCTTTGCAGCATGGGCAATGCAGTCGTGCCGTCATCGGCTTCTGCGGTGTTGGTGAACCCCAAGTCACGCAGGAGGTTCTTGATGATCCGTCGCATCGTTGAAAAGTCATCAACGATGAGGATTTTCATGTTTTTGTCCAAGTCGACCTCCGTACAGTCCCAAACGCACCCAGCAACCTGCATGCGCCTTTATTCATGAAACCAGCCGCGCGAGCGGGCAGTTTAGTGCGCGCGCCACTCACCCAGACGGGCGCGTAAACGAGCGGCACACTGACTGTGTAGTTGGCTTACGCGTGACTCGCTAACCCCCAACACCGCGCCGATCTCTTTAAGGTTCAATTCTTCATCGTAATACAGTGCCAACACCAAGCGCTCGCGCTCTGGCAGGTTGCCAATGGCATCTGCCAAGGCCGCCTGAAAGCGTTCATCTTCTAGATCACGAGAAGGTTCGAGGTGATGGTTGCCAGCGTCTTCATTCAACTCGCCGTGCTCGCCGTCCTGTAACAGGTCGTCGAAACTGAACAGGCGGCTGCCCAAAGTGTCGCCAAGAATGCCGTAGTAATCCTCCAGACTCAATTGGAGTTCGGCCGCAACCTCTTGATCTTTAGCGTCACGACCGGTTCTGGCCTCAACTTTTCGAATGGCATCGCTCACCATGCGGCTATTGCGGTGCACCGAACGGGGTGCCCAGTCGCCTTTACGCACCTCATCAAGCATGGAGCCGCGAATACGGATACCGACGAATGTCTCGAAACTGGCACCTTTACTGGAGTCGTATTTTTTTGACGCTTCAAGCAGGCCGATCATCCCCGCCTGGATCAAGTCGTCAACCTGCACACTGGCCGGCAAGCGTGCCAGCAGGTGATAGGCAATGCGTTTGACCAGAGGCGCGTAGCGCTCGATCAGCTGGTGCTGGGAATCCTGCGCCTGCGCTTTGCTATACATACGAAGTCCAGAGGCTGCTGTCATATGGCCGTGTCTACGATCGGTTGCTGCACCAGTCGCTCAACAAAGAACTCTAAATGACCACGCGGGTTGGCCGGTAATGGCCAGGCATCGACTTTCTGAGCGATTGCTTTGAACGCCAGCGCGCATTTCGAGCGCGGAAAAGCTTCATAAACCGCGCGCTGCTTCTGCACGGCCTTGCGCACTGACTCGTCGTAAGGCACTGCACCGACATACTGCAGGGCAACGTCAAGAAAACGGTCAGTCACTTTGGTCAGCTTAGCAAAGAGATTACGACCTTCCTGCGGGCTGTGAGCCATGTTGGCCAATACGCGAAAACGATTCATGCCGTGGTCGCGGTTGAGCAATTTAATCAGGGCGTAAGCATCGGTAATCGAGGTGGGTTCATCACACACCACCACCAGAACCTCCTGCGCGGCGCGCACGAAGCTGACAACACCATCACCGATCCCGGCGGCGGTATCGATAATCAGCACATCGAGGTTGTCACTGATATCGCTGAAGGCCTGGATTAATCCAGCATGCTGCATCGGCGACAACTGCACCATGCTCTGAATGCCCGAAGCGGCAGGCACGATGCGAATACCACCCGGCCCCTGCAACAGCACATCACGCAGCTCACACTCGCCGCTGATAACGTCTTCCAGGGTGCGTTTAGCACTGAGCCCCAACAATACATCGACGTTGGCCAAACCCAGGTCAGCGTCCATCAACATAACCCGGCGCCCCAGATCAGCCAGGGCCAACGCCAGGTTCACCGAGACGTTGGTCTTGCCGACGCCACCTTTGCCGCCGGTCACCGCAATCACCTGTACGGGATGCATACCCATAATTTCTAATACCTTGTCTAACGTCGACTGGAGCCACTTGCTCGGCCAAACACCGCTCAATTCCAATAATATTTAGCTTAACTGGCACGCCGTGCAGGCTGCTGGTAAAGACCGGAAAACATCTCTGCCATCGTATCTTCACTCGGTTCTTGGGTCGCCTGCAGCCCAACGGCCCGACTCACCAACTGATGACTGCGCGGTATCTGCAGATCATCGGGAATGCGTGGCCCATCAGTGAGGTAGGCTACCGGTAGACGTTGGCTAATAGCCAGCCCTAACACCTCACCCAAACTGGTGGCTTCATCCGCTTTAGTGATAATACAGCCAACCAGACCACAGCGTTTATAACTATGGTAGGCGGCTTTCAGCACTTGGCCCTGGCTGGTTGCGGCCATCACTAGATAGCTCTTGGCATTGACGCCACGGCTGGCCAGCGTTTCCAGTTGCATGCGCAGCGCCGGATCATTGGCCGGCAGGCCAGCGGTATCGATCAACACAACACGCTTGCGCGCCAGAGGAGCCAAAGCCTGGGTCAAGGATTGACCCGGATCGACCAGCGTGACTGGCACGTTAAGAATACGACCCAGAGTTTTGATCTGTTCCTGCGCGCCAATGCGGTAGCTATCGAGGCTGACCAGGGCAATATGCTGCGCGCCGTACTTGAGCACATAACGCGCCGCCAGCTTGGCCAAGGTCGTGGTCTTGCCCATACCCGCCGGGCCCACCAGGGCGATGACGCCGCCATCTTCCATTGGCTCTTGCTGCGGCGTCTTGATGGCGTGAGCCAGATGCGCCAGCAACATGCGCCAGGCCTGACGCGGCTCGGCGATGTTGGCAACGCGCTCAAGCAGCGCTTTCGCAAGTTCAGCGGACAGGCCCATGCGTTGCAGACGACGCCACAGATTCGCTTGCTGCGGCTGGCGGCTCTGCAACTGCCCCCAGGCAATTGAACCCAGCTGCACCTCAATCAGTTCACGCAGGCCATGCAGTTCGAAGCGCATGGCATCCAGGGCGCCCTGATCAGCGGCTGCAGGAGCAGCACGTGCCGGAGACAATGCCTCAGCCAAGCGATCGACTGGCACACTGGCGGCGGCGCCAAACAACTGACGATCCTTGCCGGCATCGACTTGAGCACGCGTGGTCAGCTCCGCCTGCGCTGTGGCGATTTTTGCCTGAGTCTTGCGTAATTCGGCTTCCAGCGCCGGATTAGGCTGACGGGCTGGCGCGGCGGGCACTTGATAATCCAGTGCGGCAGTCAGCTCGACACCGCCAGCAACCCGGCGATTGCCAATGATCGAGGCATCGGCACCCAGTTCATCACGCACCAGCTTCATGGCGGTACGCATATCGGCGGCGAAAAAGCGTTTGACCTGCATGGCCTGTAACCTCGGTTAGTTCTGCCCCACCGTCGCAACGATGGTGACCTGCTTATTATCCGGAATTTCCTGGTATGCCAGTACATGGATACTCGGAACCGCCAGCCGCGCGAATCGCGAGAGCATCGCCCGGACCGGACCGGCCACCAGCAGTATCACTGGCTTGCCGAGCATTTCCTGGCGCTGCGCCGCTTCCACCAGGGAACGCTGCAGCTTCTCGGCCATGCCAGGCTCAAGGAGGATGCCCTCCTCGGAGCCTTGACCGGCCTTCTGAATACTATTTAGCAATATCTGTTCCAACCTTGGCTCAAGGGTGATCACAGGCAGCTCCGGCTCTAGTCCCACAATGCTTTGCACAATTGCGCGGGCTAACGCGACACGCACCGCAGCCACCATCACGGCGGGATCTTGACTCTTCACCGAGACATTGGCGATGGCCTCGGCAATGGTACGGATATCACGCACCGGCACCTGCTCCTGCAGCAGGCTTTGCAGCACCTTGAGCAGGGTCGACAGGGAAATCATCCCAGGCACCAACTCTTCGGCGAGCTTGGGTGAGCTCTTGGCCAGCAGCTGCATTAACTGCTGCACTTCTTCATGCCCCAGCAGTTCATGGGCATGTTTGTGCAGCACTTGGTTGAGGTGGGTGGCGACCACGGTACTGGCATCCACCACGGTGTAACCGAGGGACTGCGCCTGATCACGCTGGCTTGGGTCAATCCACACGGCCTCCAGGCCGAATGCCGGATCCTTGGCGGCAATGCCATTGAGCGGACCGAATACCTGACCGGGATTGATCGCTAGTTCGCGATCCGGATACACCTCAGCCTCGGCCACGCTGACGCCCATCAAGGTCAGGCGATAGGCGCTGGGCTGCAGGTCAAGGTTGTCGCGGATATGCACCGACGGCATAAGAAAGCCCATTTCCTGGGAAAGTTTTTTGCGTACGCCTTTGATCCGCGCCAGCAACTGGCCGCCTTGGTTACGGTCAACCAGGGGAATCAAGCGATATCCGACTTCCAGGCCGACCATGTCCACCGGCGTCACGTCGTCCCAGCCCAGTTCCTTAACCTCCTGAGCCTTCTGCGCTGGCAGCAGTTCCTGCTGGCGCTGCACTTCCTTCACCTCGCTTTCTTTGGTCGCGCGCTGCTTATTGGCAATCCAATAGGCCGCGCCCGCCGCCACCAATCCCAGGCTGATAAAGGAGAAATGCGGCATGCCAGGCACCAGGCCCATGGCGATCATCACAGCCGCCGTCACTGCCAGCGCGCGCGGCGAAGCGAACATTTGCCGATTGACCTGGGCACCCATGTCTTCCGAACTGGAAACCCGGGTCACCATAATCGCGGCAGCAGTGGACAGCAGCAACGAAGGAATCTGCGCCACCAGACCGTCACCGATGGTCAGCAAGGTGTAGATACGCCCCGCGTCGACAAAGCTCAGGTCATGCTGAAAAATCCCGATGGCCACACCGCCGATCAGGTTGATAAATAGAATCAGCAAGCCGGCAATCGCATCACCACGCACGAACTTGCTCGCACCGTCCATGGAGCCATAGAAGTCGGCCTCCTGGGACACCTCGCTGCGCCGCAGCTTGGCCGTTTCCTGATCGATTAGGCCGGCGTTGAGGTCGGCGTCGATGGCCATTTGCTTACCGGGCATGGCATCCAGAGTGAAGCGCGCGCTGACTTCGGAGATGCGCCCAGCACCCTTGGTGACCACTACGAAGTTGATGATCATAAGGATCGCAAACACCACGATACCGACCACGTAGTTGCCGCCGATCACCACCTCACCAAACGCTTGAATCACCTTACCCGCGGCATCTTGGCCGTCCTGGCCATTGAGCAGCACCACCCGCGTGGACGCGACGTTAAGCGCCAGCCGCAGCAAGGTCGCCGCGAGCAGAATGGTCGGGAATACCGCGAAATCCAAGGGCCGTAGGGCATAGATCGCCACCAACAACACGACGATCGACAAGGCAATACTGAAGGTAAATAGTACGTCGAGCAGGAATGGCGGAATCGGCAGCATCACCATGCCAAGCATGACCAGCAGCAGCAACGGAATACCCAGATTGCCCTGCTTCAACCCCGACAGGTTGCTGCGTACATCACCGATCATTTGTGAGCGATCTATTGCCACACCACTACCCCAGCCAATTCAATCTTTTGACGCTTTGCGCGCCTCTGGGCAGGGATTTGCAAGAAGCTGTCCAACTTTGCCGGCCTGAGGCAAACAGCCGGTAAATGCACGGATTGCAGCGCACGGATGATCAGTCGTCGCGGCGTAAATCCGGCGGGATCGGTATCTCTGGCAGCGGCCCTGGGCGTTTGCCTTTACCCGCCTGGTACTGGCGCAGCTGGTAGACGTAAGCCAGTACCTGGGCAATCGCCAGATAAAGCCCTGCGGGAATTTCCTGATCCAGCTCAGTGGAATAGAACACGGCCCGCGCCAGAGCCGGAGACTCCAGCACCATCACCTTGTGCTCATTGGCAATTTCACGAATCTTCAATGCCGTAAAGTCGCCGCCCTTGGCCAGCAGCACCGGCGCGCTGCCTTTGGCCGGGTCGTATTTCAAGGCCACGGCAAAGTGCGTCGGGTTGGTGATCACCACATCGGCGTCAGGCACCGACTGCATCATGCGCCGCTCGGCCATTTCGCGCTGTAGCTGACGAATACGCTGCTTAACCTCCGGCTTGCCTTCGCTGTCTTTGTACTCGTCGCGCACTTCCTGCTTGGTCATCATCAGCTTCTGCTTGCTGCTCCAGAGCTGGAATGGCACGTCTACGGCAGCAATCAAAATCAACCCGCAGGACATCCACAGGGCGCTCCAGCCCACAACCGTCATCGAATGCAGAATCGCCGATTCAAGGGGTTCATGGACAATCGCCAACAGGTCTTCCTGCCAGGCAGACAACACCACCACGCACACCAACAGGATCAGAATGAATTTGGCCAACGCCTTGAGTAGCTCGACCAGCGCCTGCACGGAAAACATCCGCTTAAGGCCCGCAGCGGGATTCATCCGGCTGGCCTTGGGCGCCATGGCTTCGGCGGAAAACAGCCACCCCCCCAGGGAAATCGGCCCAACAATCGAGACGATCAACAGCAGTATCAGCAGTGGAAACAGCGCGTTTAATGCGATTTCCCCGGATGCCGCCAGCCACAGCCCCATGCTGCGCTCATCCATGACCACCTCACGCGGCAAGGAAAAATTGCCCTGCATGATGTCCATCATGGCCTTACCGATACTGCCGCCGAACGCCAACATGCCGCCAAACCCGCCCAGCGTCACCGCAAGGGTGTTGAGCTCTTTAGAGCGGGCAATCTGGCCCTTCTCACGGGATTCGCGCAGGCGTTTCTCCGTGGGTTCCTCGCTTTTATCAGCACCACTCTCGGACTCGGCCATGGCTTAGCGCGCCCTCGCCATTTCACGAAGGAACTGCAAGGCTTCGGTCGCAAACATCTGGTACTGCGCGAGGAAATCGGCCATGCCGATCCAAACAATCACCAGCCCGAGCACCAAAGTCAGCGGAAAACCGATCGAGAAGATATTTAGTTGCGGCGCCGCCCGGGTCATGACCCCGAACGCGAGGTTGACCACCAGCAGCGCGGTGACCGCAGGCAGTACTAAAAGCAAAGCGGCGCCTAGCACCCAACTCAGTTTGTGGGCGATCTCCCAGTAATTTTCCAAGAGAAAACCACCGCCAACCGGCAGGGTAAAGAAACTCTCGGCGAGTACTTCAAAGACCACTAAATGGGCATTCATCGCCAGAAACAGCAAGGTCACCAGGATCGTAAATACCTGGCCGATCACCGGCACCGAAATACCGTTGGCGGGGTCAACCATTGAGGCAAACCCGAGGCCCATCTGCATGGCAATAATTTGCCCGGCAATCACAAAAATCTGGAAGAACAGCTGCAGCACAAACCCCAGCATCGCGCCGATCAGGATCTCCTGAGCAATCCAGATAAAGGCCTCCACACTGATGGCATCAATAGCCGGCATGGGCGGCAGGCTCGGCATAATTGCCAGGCAGATGGCCAGAGACAGATACAGGCGCACCCGGCCAGGAACCAGCTGAGTGCCGATGAGCGGCATAAACATCAACAGCGCAGAAATGCGAAACAGTGGCAGCATAAAACTGCCCACCCACGCCCCAATCTGCCCGCTGCTTAATTCGAACATGTCAGCCGATCAACAGCGGAATGTTCATGATCAGGTTTTGGGTGTACTCCATCAATTCGCGCACCAGCCAAGGGCCGAGCACTATCAAGCAGATCAGAATCACCAGCAACCTGGGTAAAAAACTCAGGGTCTGTTCGTTGATTTGGGTCGCTGCCTGGAACATTGCCACCAGCAAACCCACCAGAAGACTAGGCACGACGAGCACAGCAACAATCATCGCAGTCAACCACAAGGCATCGCGCACAAGATCAACCGCAACTTCAGGAGTCATGGCTAGGTACCTCCGAAGCTGGCGGCCAAGGTGCCCATGATCAGCGCCCAGCCATCAATCAACACAAACAGCATGATCTTAAACGGCAGGGAAATGATCAGCGGTGACAGCATCATCATGCCCATCGCCATCAGGATACTGGCGACCACCATGTCGATGATCAGAAACGGGATAAAGATCATAAAGCCAATCTGGAAGGCGGTTTTCAGCTCTGAGGTGACAAAAGCCGGCACCAGAATGGTCAGCGGAGCATCATCCGGCGTGGCGATATCCGTGCGCTTGGACAGGCGCACGAACAGTTCCAGATCGCTTTCGCGGGTCTGCGCCAGCATAAAGTTTTTGATTGGCCCTTCCGCCTTGAGGATCGCATCCTGGGCGTTCATCTGCTCGCTGAGGTAGGGCTGCAGGGCTTCGCGGTTAATCTGATCAAACACCGGGGCCATGATAAACATGGTCAGAAACAGCGCCAGGCCCACAAGTATCTGGTTCGACGGCGTTTGTTGCAGGCCCAGCGCCTGCCGCAGAATCGAGAAGACGATGATGATCCGGGTAAAGCTGGTCATGAGCATGACAAACGCTGGAATAAAACTCAGCGCGGTCATGATCAGCAAGATCTGCAGGCTAACCGAGTATTCCTGCTGTCCTTCGGTGTCGGTACTTAGGGTGATCGCCGGAATCGATAACGGGCTACTGCCCGACTGAATCAGCGTGCTCCCCGCCGGCGGATCTGCAGCGAACGCAAGCGAAGCCGCCAGGCTAAAAACCAACACCAGTAAGCAACGCAGCATCACGACTTGTCCTTCTGATCCTTACCCAGCAACTCCATCAGGCGCTGCGCAAACTCGGTCGAAGCCGGCTCGGCATCCGGCAAATGCACCGGTTCCTGCATCACATGTAACGAGGTGATGTTGCCTGGCGTCAGCCCCAGCAACACCTGCTCGCTCCCCACCTGCACCAGCACCAAGCGATCGCGTGGCCCTAAGGCCTGGGTGGCCACCACTTTGATCACCTGACCACCACGCGGCACGATCCGCTGTACCCGGCGCATCAGCCAGGCCAACAGAAAGATCAAGCCGATCACCAGCAGCAGGCCCAGCAACAGCTGCACCAACTGCCCGCCCATACCTGAACTGGCAAGCGGGGCAGCGGCTTGTGCGGCGGGTTCGGCAGCCATTGCAGCAACAGGTAGAGCCAGCAGGCTCAGCAGGAGGGTTCTATACATGGTCAGCGCAACTTCTTGATGCGTTCGCTGGGGCTGATCACGTCAGTCAGACGAATGCCGAATTTCTCATTCACCACCACCACTTCGCCATGAGCAATCAGGGTGCCGTTGACCAACACATCCAGCGGCTCGCCGGCCAGGCGATCCAACTCAACGACCGAACCTTGATTGAGCTGCAGCAGGTTGCGAATGGTGATATCAGTGCTGCCGACTTCCATGGAGATCGACACCGGGATATCCAGAATCACATCCAGATTCGGCCCATCCAGGTTAACCGGCAGGTTGTTCTTGGGCGCGCTGCCGAATTCTTCCATGGGCGCACGTGGGACCGAGGGTGCCGAATTGCTTGCTGCGAGCATGGCGTCGATATCGTCCTGCCCGGCATCGCCGGCCTCGGACAATGCAGCCGCCCACTCATCGGCCAGCGCCTGCTCTTCAGGGGAGCTGGCTTCTTCGCCGTCTTCGATATTATCGTTTTCGTCTGCCATCGTTCTTCCTCGGCTGGCGTGAATAGGGTTAACAGTTAACGCAAGCGCTCAATCGGATCGAGCACCTGCAACGCCAGGTTGCCTTTGTGGGCCCCTAGCTTGACCTTGAATGAAGGGACGCCATTAGCGCAGAGCACCATATTTTCTGGCAGCTCAACTGGGATCACATCGCCTGGCTGCATGTGCAATATGTCGCGCAATTTAAGCTGGCGCCGCGCGACGGTGGCACTCAGCGGCACGCTCACACCGAGGATGTCTTCGCGCAGGGCCTTGATCCAACGCTCATCCTGATCGTCGACATCGGACTGGAAGCCCGCATCAAGCATCTCGCGAATTGGCTCGATCATCGAATACGGCATGGTGATATGCAGATCACCGCCGCCGCCGTCCAATTCGATATGGAAGGTCGACACCACAATCACTTCACTGGGGCTGACGATGTTGGCCAGCGCCGGGTTCACTTCCGAGTTGACGTACTCGAAATTGATATCCATCACCGCGTGCCAGGCTTCTTTCAGGTCAACAAATGCCTGATCCAGCACCATGCGCACCACGCGCAATTCGGTCGGGGTGAACTCACGCCCTTCAATCTTGGCGTGACGACCGTCACCACCAAAGAAGTTATCCACCAGCTTGAACACCAGCTTGGCGTCGAGAATAAACAGGCCGGTGCCGCGCAGCGGCTTCATCTTCACCAGGTTGAGGCTGGTCGGCACATACAGCGAGTGCACGTACTCGCCAAACTTCATCACCTGCACGCCGCCCACTGCCACATCGGCGGAGCGGCGCAACAGGTTGAACATGCTGATGCGGGTATAGCGGGCGAAGCGCTCGTTGATCATCTCAAGCGTCGGCATGCGCCCACGGACAATGCGGTCCTGGCTGGTCAGGTCATATTGCTTGACGCTTCCCGGCTCGGCTTCATCCTCGGTTTCAACCAAGCCGTCATCCACGCCGTGTAACAGGGCATCGATTTCATCCTGGGAAAGCAGGTCTTGCACAGCCATATACCGCTCCTGGTTACTGCAATACGAGGTTGGTGAACAACACTTGCTCGATCGTGACCTTGCCGGTCTCTTTCTGCGCCAACTCCTGCACGCTAGCGGTGGCCTGCTGGCGCAGCATTTCCTTGCCCACCGGGGTGATCAGGGAGGCGAAGTCCTGTCCGGAAAACAACATAACTAAACGATTACGCAGCACTGGCATATGTACTTTGAGGGCATCCAGTGCAGCCTGGTCGCGCGTCATCAACGCAACGCTGACCTGCATATAGCGGGCGCGCCCCTGATAGTTGAAATTCACTACAAATGCCGGCGACAGCTCTTCATAGATAGCCGCCTGTTTGACTGGCGCTGCAGGCTCAGCACTGGCAGCTGCCTTGGCTTCTTCAGCGCCCGCGTCATTCTTGCTCAAAAAGAACCAGGTGCCGCCCACGGAAAGGCCTACAGCCAGCAGCACGGCGAGCACGATGATGATGATCAGCTTCATTTTGCCGGCTGGTTTCGCTTCGCCATCTGCCGGCGCTTGCGCTGCTTCTTTCTTAGCCATGCCAATAATCCGTCATTATTCGGAGTTCTATCCGCTTTCAAAGGGTTGCGAGCAAGTGTTATGCCAGTCTGTCAACAGGCCTGCTCACTTCGGGTGGCCCAGCACCCTAAATAGGTGCGGGCAAGGCATCGATAAGCGCACGCCCCAAACAAAACCGCCCGACTCCCACGCAATGGGAGTCGGGCGGTACGCAGTTTAGATCAGTGGGCCGTGCAACTACAGCGCCAAGCACCTCAGAACCTAACCAAAGCCGGCGGCGCATCGCCTGCCCTGCATTAAGGCAGGCTGATGCGGGCTAGCGGTTGCTACTCGCTCAAGCGTAATAGTCGACCAGGCCACGGGCACTCCCCGCGTTTGGTCGCGCGGATTCAACAGTGCTCACATGCAGTTCTTCGTCCGCGCCCGATCGTTCACCCGAGGCACCACCGCGCCCTCTGCCGTCACCACCGTCCTGGCCTTGCCAACCACGGTTCAGCGACTGATCGGAAACGCTCACGTCCAGCTGGTTCATGCCTTGCTGGGCGAACAGCTCACGCAGGCGATGCATCTGCGCATCCAAGGCTTCGCGTACTCCCGCATGGGGGCTGGCAAAGGTCACTTGGCTCTGCTCTTGGTTGACGCTAATGCGCACCTCCAGGCGCCCCAACTCGGCCGGATCGAGTTGAATTTCGGCAGATTTGAGATTCTGGCTGGACATCACCATCACTCGATCCACTACCGCCTCACTCCAACCGCCCTGCTGCATGGGCACCGGCTGCCCAACCACAACCGGCGCACGCGCAGAGAGTGGGCTTTGTTGGCCAATTGCCTGACTCAGCGCATTGAGTTTGCTGACAAAGTTCTCAGGCGAATTGTTCGCTGTGCCTTCCTTCAGTGCTTCCAGGCTTTTGCCGGTAAGGGCCTCAAGCTGTACGTCCGAGAGCTCGAGCGCATCGCCTTCAACTGGCGCCTCATCCTGCAGCAGCTGACTGGCCAGCATGCCCTGACTCGCGCTCTGCGTTGCCTGATTAGCCTGCGCCAAAGGTGTAGCGGCTTGTTCCGCCAAGGCTTTTTCCTTCGCCCCCATTTCCAATGCCATACGCACTGCCGGCAGTTGGTTGAGCGCATCCAACTCAGCGTCAAAGCTGGCCTCGGTCATGCTCGCAGGCCCTGAACTGGTCAACCCACTGGTTACCAGCAAGGGCGCAGGCGAGCTGTCGGGCGCGAGCCCTTGCTGCGGCAGTTCGCCGGTTATACCGAGCAACAACAGCGGATCAAGCGCATCCGCCTCGCTTGCCGGGTCACTCGGCAAAGGCTTGCCGCTATCGGCAACCTCGCCCGGCCCAGTGGCGGCAACAACCTGCGGCTCATCGTCTTGCTGTTCTTTCGGTTTACTCTCACGCGCAGGCTTTGCGGCAGCATCGTTACGCTCGACCGCCTTGGCCTGACGCTCCTTGGCGTACACCTGGGAAAAGCTGGATGCCTCGTTTTTATTGGCCTGCGCGGGTTTTTCCGGCGGCTTTGCTGCAGCAGCCTTAGGCTTTACGGCAGGTGCCGATTTAAGCAGCAGATCGGGGGCAACGGACATTGATACTCTCCGCTCGGGGTTGGTCGTGCAGAGGCAAATGCAAGGGGCGGGCCAACTCATTGGCATAGCAATAAACAAGGCTGGCATGCAGCAGGCGCCTGCTCAACAGCAAAACTAATGCCGATAACGCTGGCGCTCGGACTTCAGCAAGATGCGCACAATGGCAAACTCACGCTCGACCTGCTCAACCAGTTCAGGGGCTTGCGCCAATTGCTCGCGCCGCGCGGCCTCTTCCAGTTGCCTGCAAAGCCCTGCGAGAATCAGCGCCCCCATATTGCTGCAACTGCCTTTAAAACTGTGGGCGGCCAGTCGCAGGCTCTGTGCATCCGTCGCCTGCTCAGCCTGGCGTAGCGACAGTAGGCGCTCTTCGGAGTCGATCAGAAAGGTATCCAGCAACACTGGATATTCATCTTCCATAACGTCCTGCAATGCCAGCAACACGGTGCTATCAAGATGAATATCGGACAACGTCTCACTCCCTGGGCGTTATTGGGTCGATTATGCCCTAGGCTGCCAAGAAAACTCCACGCGCACCCCGGACTCGCCGTCGCCCCAACTGCAACGCTCACTCAACCGCCTGACCAGCGCCAACCCGCGCCCGCTTAGGCGATGGGTATCGCTCGGTTGCGCTGACACCTGCGGCGCATTGAAGCCCGAGCCACTGTCCTCGACGCGGACAATCAAACGCCCGCCAGCACCTTCGGGGATTAACTGCAGATGAAAACGCACAAACCCGTCTACCAGCGCGGCCAGCCGCATGCTGCGCTGGCGGTAATAGTCGGCAAACCCTTCGGCATTCGCCTTGAGCGCAGAATCCAGGCCCAACACACCATGCTCCAAGGCGTTCGAATACAGCTCGGCCAGCACACTGAACAGCGCACCGCCTTGGGGGCGCAGCCCTTGCACCTCCAGCAGCAGCTGCAAGAGAAACGGCAAAGGATTGAAATGCCGCAGGGTTTCACCGCGAAACTCGAAGTTCGCCGACCAGTCCAGTGAGTGACTCTGGCCATTGTCCGCAAAGGCCAGTGGCGGCCGGTTCAGCGTGGCCTGATCGACCAGGCTGACCTCAACAAGGCTGACATCATCCTGTTGCTCACCACTGAAATGCGTCAGTGCCTGCTGGATTTCAGCAAACAACTGCGCCTGCTGCCGGTTGGCACGAAACACCTCAAGCAAACGTTCCTCACCGAACAGCTCACCCTGCTTATTGCACGCCTCCAGCACACCATCGGAGAGCAGGAAAACCCGATCACCCAGCGCCAGCGGGTAGACCTCGTACTTGTCATTGAACGCGCCAGGCTCCAGCACGCCCAGCGGCAAATGCCGCGACACCAACGGTATCCGCTCGCCATTGCCGCGCAGCAGATAACCATCCGGCAAGCCACCACCCCACACCTCGACCACCTGACGCTGGAAGCTGATGTTCAGAATGCTCGCACAGCAAAACACGCCCACGGGCAGGATGTGTTTGAGCTTGGCGTTGATTTCACGCAGCACTTCGGCCAGGGAATAGCCCTTGGCTGTCATGCCATAAAACACCTCGGCCAACGGCATCGCGCCAATCGCCGCAGGCAAGCCATGCCCGGTGAAATCACCGAGCAACACATGCATGCCACCGGAGGGTTTGAACGCAGCGAGCAGTAGATCGCCGTTAAACACCGCATAGGGCGATTGCAGGTAGCGGATATTCGGCGCATCCAGGCAACCGGAATGGGTCACCTTGTCGAATACCGCCTTGGCCACCCGTTGCTCGTTGAGCAGATGCTCGTTGTGCATGGCAATCAGATCGCGCTGCTGCAAGACGGTGTCCTGCAAGCGCCGCAGGCGGTCCATCGCGTTGATCTTGGCCTCAAGAATGACCCGATTGTAGGGTTTGGCCAGAAAGTCATCACCGCCAGCCTCCAGGCAACGCACCAAGGCTTCGCCTTCGGTCAGGGAGGTCAGAAAAATGATCGGCACCAGTTCTTCACCAGCAGCCTGCTTGATTCGCCGTGCGGCGTCGAAGCCATCCATCACCGGCATCAGGGCGTCCATCAGCACCAGCTGTGGACGCTCCTGCTCGAACAACGCCACCGCCTCAAGGCCATTGCTAGCCGTCAGCACCCGGTGCCCCTGGCGGCTGACGATGGTCGACAGCAGCATGCGGTCGGCAGCGTTGTCCTCGGCGATCAGAATGGACAGGCGCTCTGGCATGGCATGCGCCCCGATCAGGTGATTTTGAACAGCTGCTCGAAGTTCGAGATCGCGAGGATTTTGCGCACATCCGGGTTGCAGTTGCGCAAGCTGATCTGCGCACTGTCGCCGCCGGCGTGATCACGCAGCAGCAGCAACATGCCCAGCGCTGAGCTGTCCAGGTAAGTGGTGCCCTTAAGATCTACAACATAGCGCTGCGGCGTAGTGCTGACGCGCTCATAGGCATTGCGAAATTCCTGATGCGCAGCGAAATCGAAGCGGCCCTGAATCACAATGGTCAGCTCTTGCCCATCGGATGAGGGCTGCGAGGTGATTGCCATGAATTACTCCTTTAACAAATAGACTCGGGCGCATGTTCGAGTATGCCAAGCGGCACGTTATGCACAGTCAAGATGTAGCATCGCAAAGCCTGTGCGGCAACTGTTTCGGCGGTATTGAGTGGTGATTCAAGCCGTTATATCGACGCCTAATACTGGGAATCACGGGCCACTAAGCGCTGCGAGAGTTCATCAAGCAATTTCTGTTCGCGCTTGTCTTCGGCCAGACGCGCTTCGTCCTGATAACGCTTGACCAGTTTGCGCAGCCCTTCCATGCGGGCGTAGCGCTGTTGCCAGATATCGCGCACCTTGTCCATATTGGCGCGGTGCCAATCGACACTGTTGCGCTGCTGGCCGATAGCACCTTCCAACTGAGTGAGAAAACGCTGGTAGTTCATCAGCCACTGCCCAGAAACACCGCGCTGGCCTTCACTGATCCATTGCTGCTGATAATCACCGCGGTAGCGCTCCAAGTCCCCCAACTGCACTTCAGCCTGACGCAATAAGCCCTGACAATGGCCCAGCTGCAACGCGGCCTCGCGCTCGGCACGCTCGGCCATGACCACTACAGGAGCCAACCGCGCCGCGCGGCTTTGCGCCATGGCTTAGTTGCCCGCCGCGCCAGGGTTGAAGGTGGCAGCGAGCATCGCACTGCTGTTTTCCAGGCTTTCATTGTCGTGCAGCCCTTGACGCAAGTATCTGACCATGGCCGGCTGACGGGCGATGGCCAGGTCGGTATCCGCGTCGCCCCCCGACACATAAGCGCCCACGCTGATCAGGTCGCGGCTTTGCTGATAACGCGACCACAACTGCTTAAAGCGCTGCGACAGGCGCAGATGCTCAGCACTGACCACCTGCGGCATCACCCGGCTGATCGAGGCTTCAATATCGATGGCGGGGTAGTGCCCCTCCTCGGCCAAGCGTCGCGACAACACGATATGCCCATCGAGCACCCCACGGGCGGCGTCGGCAATTGGGTCTTGCTGATCGTCACCCTCACTGAGCACGGTGTAGAAGGCGGTAATCGAGCCGCCGCCCTCCTCGGCATTACCGGCACGTTCCACCAGCTTGGGTAGACGGGCAAATACCGACGGCGGATAGCCCTTGGTCGCTGGTGGCTCGCCAATGGCCAGGGCGATTTCGCGCTGCGCTTGAGCAAAACGGGTCAGCGAATCCATCAGCAGCAGTACGTTCTTGCCTTTGTCGCGGAAGTATTCGGCTATTCGCGTGCAATACATGGCGGCACGCAGACGCATCAGCGGCGCGTCATCGGCTGGCGAAGCCACCACCACGGAGCGTTTAAGGCCCTCGTGACCGAGAATCTCATCGATAAATTCTTTTACTTCACGACCCCGCTCACCGATCAGCCCGACCACGATAATGTCGGCCTCGGTAAAGCGCGTCATCATGCCCAGCAGCACCGACTTACCCACACCGGTACCGGCAAACAGGCCAAGACGCTGACCGCGGCCGACGGTCAGCAAGCCATTGATCGAGCGGATACCAACATCCAGCGGTTCACTGATGGGATTACGCTTGAGCGGATTGATCGTCGGGCCATCCATCGGCACCCAGTCTTCGGCCTTCATCCCGCCTTTGCCGTCGAGCGCGCGGCCGGTGCCATCGAGAACCCGACCGAGCATCGACATGCCCATGGGCAGTCGGCCGGTATCCGGCAGCGGCACCACACGCGCACCGGGGGCGATACCGGCCAGACTGCCGACCGGCATCAAGAAGATTTTGCCATTGGAAAAACCCATCACCTCGGCTTCGACCTGCACCGGGTGATAGCTGTCATCGTTGATCACCAGACAACGGCTGCCGAGTGCAGCACGCAGGCCTTCGGCTTCCAGGGTCAGACCGACCATGCGCAGCAAGCGGCCTTCAACCTGCGGCTGAGTCGGCAGCGCTACGACATTGCTGTAACCGGCCAGGCGCTTGGCAAAGCTGATCCGTTCAAGGCGCATCCGCAATCATCTCGGGGGCATCCAGGTCAGTTTGCAGGTCGGCTTCCAGCGGGTGCATGGCCTGCTCGCGCTGCTGTTCAAACAACTGCTTAATGGCCTGATTCAGTCGGGTTTCCACCGTGGCATCAATGCGGCTGAGTTCGCTTTCCACCCGACAACCGCCGGGCAGCAAAGCGGCATCTTCGAGAATTCGCCAACTCTCTTCATGGCGCTCGCGCAGGGCTTTAACCATCTCGAAATCTTGCGGATTAAGGTGAATGCGGATATTGCCCGCGCCCATCGGCAGCAGCTTCAACGCCCCGCTGAGCACCTGACGAATCTGGCTGGAATCACTGACCAACTCACGCTGAATCACCTGGCGCACGATCTGCTCAAGCAGCTTGATCAGCCCCTCTTCGAGCTGCTGATCCTGCCCGGCGATCGGCTCGAACAAGTGAGTCATCAGCTGCTCCAGCCCAGCTATTTTTGCCGCCAAGGCCACATCGGCGTCCTGTTTGGCTTTTAGCTGGCCGGCATGGAAGCCGTCTTTTTCGCCGGTGGCAAACCCCTCGTTGTAGGCGTCCTGACGGATCGCCTCCAACTCATCCAACGTCAAAGGCTTGACGTCTTCTAGAGCCACCTCTTCGCTGTCGGCCTGTGCAGGTTCGCTCGTTTCAGCGGTCGGCTCGACAGCCTGTTCTTCTGCGCTGGGTTCAGGCGTCGGCGCGTGCGGGTCAAAGCTGGGCAACGCCCAAACGTTAACCCCTCTTAGATCCTTGGCGCGAATCAGCTCACTCGCCGGTTCTTTACTGGACATTGCTTAGACCATTTCCTCGCCGCCTTTGCCGCCCAAGACAATTTCCCCGGCTTCGGCCATACGTCTGGCGATGGTAAGGATTTCCTTCTGCGCCGTTTCCACATCGCTGACGCGCACCGGGCCTTTGGCTTCCAGATCGTCGCGCAGCAGTTCGGCAGCACGTTTGGACATGTTTTTGAAAACCTTTTCCTTGATGGCCTCATCGGCGCCCTTGAGCGCCAACACCAGCACATCGGAGGAAACTTCGCGCATCAACGCCTGGATGCCACGGTCATCCACATCGGCCAGGTTGTCGAAGACGAACATCAGGTCTTCGATCTGGCTGGACAGGTCCTCGTCAACCTCACGGATTGAGTCCATCAGCTGACCTTCAACCGAGCTGTCGAGGAAGTTCATGATGTCGGCGGCACGCTT
The DNA here is from genome assembly GCF_034653255.1 of Pseudomonas spirodelae. Lineage (NCBI taxonomy): Bacteria > Pseudomonadati > Pseudomonadota > Gammaproteobacteria > Pseudomonadales > Pseudomonadaceae > Pseudomonas > Pseudomonas spirodelae. The sequence continues at coordinate 270,257 of NZ_JAYEET010000001.1, forward strand.
AACCCCGCCCAATGCAGCGCGGGTGCTATTGGAGCTGCCGGAGAACTGTTTCTCAAGGATCAGATTGAGCTCTTTCAGCGCGGCTGGCTGTACGGTGTTCAGTGAAGACACCCGCAGCACGATATCCAAGCGCACCTTGTGATCGAAGTGGCCGAGCACTTCACCGGCCTGGTCGGGATCGAGGTAAGCCACAACAATGGCCTGAATCTGCGGGTGCTCGTAGCGGATCACATCCGCCACGGCGCGCGGCTCCATCCATTTAAGGCTGTCCAAACCGCTGGTGCTGCCACCGAGGAGGATACGGTCAATCAGATTGCCGGCTTTGTCTTCGCCCAGGGCCTGCGTGAGCATCTTGCGGATATAGCCGTCGGCACCAACGCCCAGGCTGGTCTGGTCGCCGACGATGTCAACGAACTCGCCCATGACCTGCTCGACCTGCTCACGCTGAATATTGCGCATACCGGCCATGGCCACGCCTACGCGCTGCACTTCCTTCGGCCCCAGATGCCGCAGCACTTGGGCGGCATCCGTTTCACCGAGCGAAAGCAGCAGGATCGCGGCCTTATCGACCTTGTTCAACTTGGCGACGGTTCGATTATCACTCATCGGCGTTAATCCACTCTTTCACAACCTGGGCGACGCGGCCCGGATCTTCTGCGACCAGGCTCTTGATGGCGTTTAGCTGTGCATCATACCCCTCACTCGGGCTCGGCAGGAGGATGCTTTGCGGCCCGCCGAGGCTGACCCGGTCTTCGGCCAAGTCACCGCCCAACCCGCCCATTTCACCGAGTTCAACGTCGCCACCACGGCCATCGCCCTGACCGCGGCCGGCACCGGTGATGTTATTGAGCACTGGGCGCAACACACCAAATACCAACACCAGGATAAACAGGACGCCAAGTACCTGTTTGACCACATCCCAGAACCACGGCTGGGTGTAAAACGGAATTTCGATCAGCTCTTCACCCAGTTCAGCGGAGAACGGCGTATTGATCACGCTGACGCTGTCACCACGGCTGGCGTCGAAACCAACCGAGTCCTGCACCAGACGGGTAAAGCGCGCCAGGTCGTCACTGCTCCACGGCACGCGAGTAACCTCACCCGTGGCGGCATCCAGCTTAGCTTGATCATCGACCACCACCGCCACCGACAAGCGGCGCAGACGCCCCTGCTGTTGTTTGGTGTAGCTGATTGAACGGTCCAGCTCGAAGTTGCGTGTCGATTGCTCACGCTTGTCCGCCGGATAAGGCGCGAGCATGGCCAGGCCGGTGGCCGGGTCGATGATTTGCGCGCCGTTGGCGTCCAGCAAAGGCTGCCCGGGCGCAATCGCCCCTGCCACAGCTGCCGCCCCGGCACCGGCTTGCTGAGGTGCTGCGGCGGGACCTGGCGGCTGATTGCTCAGGGCACCGGGCACACCTTGCGGTGGCAGGCTGCTGGTGCGTTGCTCATTGACCTGCTGCTCACTGCGCAGCGCCGGCTGGTCGGGGTTGAACATCTCCGAGGTGGACTCCACCGCGCTAAAGTCCACATCCGCCGACACTTCGGCCTTGTAACGACCAGAGCCCAGTACCGGCTGCAAAATATTGTGCACACGCTGGGTGAACAGGCTCTCCATGCGGCGGCTGTAATCGAACTGTTTGCCGGCCATGGTCAGCTCGGACATTTCCTGAATGTCCGAGAGCAGGTTGCCCTTCTGATCGACCACGGTGACCTGGGCCTTATTCATTTCCGGCACGCTGCTGGCAACCAGATTGACGATGGCCATCACCTGGCTCGGCTCCAGGCTGCGGCCCGAATACAACTCAACCAGTACCGAGGCGCTGGGCTTGCGTTCGTCGCGCACGAACACCGAGCTTTTCGGGATAGCCAAATGCACGCGGGCGGCTTTGATGTTGTTCAGGCTGGCGACCGTACGGGCCAGCTCGCCTTCCAGGCCGCGGCGGTAGCGGGTGGCTTCCATAAACTGGCTGGTGCCCAGGCCTTGCTCCTGGTCGAGAATCTCAAAGCCGACGCTGTTGTCTTTCGGCGCAACGCCAGCGGCCGCCAGACGCATACGCGCACGGGCCAGGTCATCGGCCTGAACCAATAACGCGCCGGAGTTGGGCTCCACGGTGTATTTGATATCGGCAGCGGACAGCGTCTCCATCACCTGCGAAGCATCCATGCCATCGAGGCTGCCATACAGCGGGCGGTAATCCGGTTGCTGCGACCACAGCACCACGGCAAAGCCGATGGCCACACTGGCGGCAAGACCGACCAACAAACCGATCTGCCGCAACATCGACATATCGGAAAGGTTTTCCAGGAAGGTCAGGCCGAACAATGGTTTTTTCGGCTCACCACCAGTGGTGGCAGGTACGTTTGCAGCGACAGCTTCCGCCATGATTCAGCCCTACCCTTAAACCGGCATCTGCATAATGTCTTGATACGCCTGAACCAGCTTGTTGCGCACTTGGGTCATGGCTTGCATGGAGACGCTGGATTTCTGCGAGGCAATCATCACATCCGTCAAATCCACACCACTGGTGCCCATTTCAAAGGCGGTTGCCAACTTACTGGCTGCCTGCTGGGTTTCGCTAACCTTGCCCACCGCCTGGCCGAGCATATCGGAAAAGCTCGGGGCCCCTGGTTCAGGCGTGCTGGCGACAGGTTTCTGACGCACCATGGCGTCGGCCTGCATAGAACGCATTTCCAGCATCAAACGATTGAACTCAACACCCTGACTCATCACTTCCTCCACTGGCCGCAGTTTTTTGACGCTTTGCGGCGTTTGCAGAGGTATTGCAACAAGGGTGCCAGGTTACCGACCTAGCGCTCAGCGCCTAGCGACCTAGCGCTCAGCGCCTAGCGACGCGCCTGCGAGCGGATATACAGCGCTTCAACCTTCTCCCGTGCCCAAGGCGTCTTGCGCAAAAAAGTCAGGCTGGACTTGATGCTCGGATCGCTTTTGAAACAGCGAATATCGATGCATTGCGCCAAACCATCCCAACCATACTGGGCAACCAGAGCGGTGAGGATGGCTTCAAGTGTCACGCCATGCAGCGGATTGTTCGGTGATTGAGTCATGCAGAACCTGTACGGACAGCCTGATTGAAAATATGCGCCACCTTAGCCAAGCCCACGTCTGACCGAAAGTACGAATACTGATGCCGGGGCTTTTATCTCATCATAAAACGGCTCTGGCCGTTTTATGACGTCGCCAAGCAACGGCGTAAGGGCGTAAGAGCAATAGCTAAGTATGACGACCAAAAAAAACCGGCCCAACAACAACGTGTGGGCCGGCAAAAGAACGCTTAAGTCACATGCACATCAGCGCAAAACACGCTGGCTGGGCAACTGCGCGATCGGTCAGTTGCCCACTGCGGGGGATTATCAGGCCGACTGGTATTCTTTCTCGGCCTCGTCGAAGCGCTTGATCATGCCAGCCGATGGGCCGTTGCCGATTTTGCTGAACACGACGATGGCCAGCGTGGCGAAGATAAAGCCAGGGATGATTTCGTACAGACCCAGGTGACCGAGAAGGTTCTTCCACAGGATCACGGTCAGGGCACCCACCAGCATGCCGGCCAACGCGCCGTTGCGAGTCATCTGCTTCCATACCAGCGACAGGATCACCACCGGACCGAAGGCTGCACCGAAGCCTGCCCAGGCATAGGACACCAGGCCCAGTACACGGTTTTCCGGATTAGCCGCCAACATGATGGCGACGATAGCAATCAGCAGCACCATGCCGCGACCCACCCATACCAGCTCGACCTGCGACGCATCTTTACGCAGGAAAGCCTTGTAGAAGTCTTCCGTCAGGGCACTGGAGCACACCAGCAACTGGCAGCTCAGGGTGCTCATCACCGCGGCGAGAATGGCAGACAACAGAATGCCGGCAATCCATGGGTTGAACAGCAACTTGGCCAGTTCAATAAAGACGCGCTCTGGGTTATCGGTTACCGGGCCAGCAAGGTCCGGGTTGGCGGAGAAATACGCAATACCAAAGAAGCCCACTGCCACGGCACCCGCGAGGGTCAGGATCATCCAGGTCATGGAAATGCGACGGGCAGCGGGGATCGACTTAACCGAATCAGCAGCCATGAAGCGTGCAAGGATGTGCGGCTGACCGAAGTAACCCAAGCCCCAGGCCAGCAGCGAAATCACGCCAACAAAGGTCGCGCCCTTAAGCATGTCGAAGTTAGTGGCGTCCTGCAGTTCGATGGCAGCGAAGGTGGTATCTGCGCCACCGGTGGCAATCATCACCACGACCGGAGTGAGGATCAGCGCGAAGATCATCAGCGTGGCCTGCACGGTGTCAGTCCAGCTCACCGCCAGGAAACCGCCAATAAAGGTGTACGCAATGGTTGCCGCCGCGCCAGCCCACAAGGCTGTCTCATAGGACATGCCGAAGGTGCTTTCAAACAGACGGGCACCAGCCACCACGCCCGAGGCGCAATAAATGGTGAAGAACACCAGAATGATCAGCGCCGAGAAAATACGCAGCACACGACTGCCATCCTCAAAGCGGTGGGTGAAGTAATCGGGCAGGGTCAGCGCGTTGCCATTGTGCTCGGTCTGCACCCGCAGACGGCCAGCCACGAACAACCAATTCAAGTAGGCACCGGCGATTAGGCCGATGGCGATCCAGCCTTCAGACAGGCCCGAGAGGTATACCGCGCCCGGCAAGCCCATTAGCAGCCAGCCGCTCATATCCGACGCCCCCGCCGACAAGGCGGTAACAAAACTGCCCAGGCTACGGCCGCCCAGGATGTAATCGGAAAGGTTCTTGGTGCGCATATAGGCGACCAGGCCAATCAGCACCATGAGCGCGATGTACACCACAAAGGTGACGAGCATCGGAGTACTTGCAGTCATTAGGGAGTCCCCTCTTGATTGTTGTTATTGGGCAATAGGGAGTAGCCCCATTACCAACGTGGCATTTCATACCCGCGGTGCAGGTGAAGCCGGTTCACGCAGTCGGAGTTCTAGACCCCATTACAAAAAGGGCGCATGTCGCAAAACAGTCGCCCTTAAAACGCCTTTAACGGCTTGCCAAGACCTCGCACGCAAAGCCACGGCACGTACTCAAACTACGAATTAATACTGCGCACGGCTGACAACTTAACACCCAAAGAATGCGGAGTTTGCGCACGATCAGCCGCAGAAGCGACCCTGCAAATTATACCGACACGCCCTGCCTTTTATTGGCCGCTACCTGTATTAGGTCTAGCCCAATTGCAGCGACTTGCAGGAACGCCCTGTGGCGCAAACCTAGGCACGGCGTAAGCCGGGAACGGAATTTAGTGGCAGAGGCATGAACGCTTCTTACAAAATGCTCTGGAGTTTTTACAAAAAGCTCCATGCCGGGAACTTCCGGCAAACACCTGTTTCAAGCTCCGAGCAGTGATGGCGGCGCCATTTACCGCACGACCTACCCGCATAGTACCGATCTAGACAGCCTGAACAAATATTGAGGTGTGTATTGCAGAGCGAAACATCCGACTATTCCGTCTACCGGCGCTTGGTCTCGCAACTGCTGCAGGGTGAGGAGCAATTACCCAGCCTGCCGACCCTCACGATGGATATTCGCCGCGCCTTGGGCGATCCCAATATTTCGCTCAACGCCTTAACCCGCTTAATCAGTCGCGACCCTGCCCTTAGCGCCTTGCTGATAAAGCATGCGTCCAGCGCCCTGCACCGTACCACCACGGCACCGAAAACCCTGCTTGAAGTCATCAGCCGGCTCGGCATGGCCGAAGTCGACCGAATCACCATGGCGCATAGCATCAAAAGCCTGTTTACCCTGCACAGCCCCAAGCATAAACAGCTGTTTATCGAGGCGTGGGAGCGCGTGGTAATCAAGGCCAGCACCCTGCTGGCTCGCCAGCTTGGCCATGTGACGGCGGAACACGCCCTGTTGGCCAGCCTACTCAGTGAAGTCGGCACCCTCGTCGTGCTTTCGGCGTTCCGCAACGACAGCGTGCCCCTCTCCAGCGCGCTGTATTACAAGCTGTGCCGCGAATACAGCAAATCGCTGGGGATTATCGTGTTGAAGAAATGGTCGGTGGATAACGACTATATCGAGATCATTCGCAACACCGGCAATTGGCAGCACAGCCCGGCAGGTAAGCTGCAATTGCTGGATATGGTCAACCTGGCGCTCTACCACTCGCTCAAGGAGCACGAGCCAACGGCCGATTTGCCGCCGCTGCAAGAGCTGGCGGCCTATAAGAAGCTGACGCCGCCGCAGAACTCCATCGATGAAAACGGTGAACTCAGCCTGCTGAGCAGTCACCGCGCCGAGATCCTGGCAATCGCCCAGACCTTACGCTGAGCCTCTTTACGGCTTCACACGCTCGAGCCAAGCAACGCACTGCGCGGGCAACAGCGTCAGGCTGGGTTTGATACCGTAGGCCTATGCGCAACAGACCAGAACTAAACGTTAGCGATCGATAACCTGCGCCCGCATGGGCGCCAGCCGCGCCAGCAGGCGATTCTGCGCGGGCATAGGGACGCCCTGGGCACTCATGGCCTCTTGCAGGTTTTCCACCAGGGCATTGAAGTCACTCGGCGTGAGGTGCTGGCCCTTGTGGCTTTCTTCCATGCTGTCACCGCTGTAAGTACAAGGGCCGCCAACCTCGAGGCAAAGCTGCTCCACCAACTTGTCGCGCAGACGCACGATGTCGATATTTTCAAAGTGCCTAACGATGCGCGGGTCGCCGGCAATATTTAGCAGCATGCCCTCGACGATGCGGGTAATCCCGGCCTGTTCCCCCAGGTCTCTGTAGAGGCTATCGTCTTTGGCAGGCTGCTGGGCACAGGCCGTCAGGGTCAACACAATGGCCAGCAGCAGGCTGCGCATGCTTAGAAGCTCCCTTGCACGGACAGGTAAACGCCGTCCTGATTATCCAGCGTGGCGATTTCCCCCAGGCGTGCATAGGCCAGCACCACAGCCAGATGCTTGTTGGGGAAGTAACCGAGAAACAGGTCGGCCCAGTCACTCTCCCCGGCAAAGCTGAGGTTGTCCGGTTTCTCGCGGTACTCAACGCCCAACGCCCAGCGCGGGTTGAACAGCACAGCAACCGAGCCTTCCTTGAGCACCGAGTGGCGATCACGCCGATCACCGCCAAAGCCCAGCAGGCCCAGCTCATTGGCCCGGCTGTAACGAACACCGCCATTGAGCAGCAGGTTGTAGCCCATGGCACCGCCAAGGATCAGCCGGCTCGCGGTGATATAGCCCTCGGTGTCTTCGCTGCGTTGCGCGCCAATCAGCCGGGGGATCAGAAAATCCTTCTGGCGTTTGTGCTGAATACCCAGCGACACCTGCGGCAGCTGGTCGTATATCAGGTCGCCAAACAGACGCACCTTGAGGCCGAAGACATCCTGGCTCAGGCTGTTTTCCGGCAGGTTGAGGTTGCGCGCCAGGGTGCCCAAATCAAAGCGCTGGCGGGCGAAGGACAACTCGATTCGGTTATCGAATGCTACCCCAATACCGGCCACATCCAGGCGGTAGTCGCCGGTTTCCACCCGTGTAGCAAATACATCCGCGCCCCACTCGCCGCGCTCGCCATACCCGGACAACACCGCCCAGGGCGTGATGCCACCGCCGGCCGCGCCCTCCAGGCTGCTGGCGCCACCGGTGGCCAGCAAGCGACCATCGGCCCAGCTCAGGTTGGCCAACAGGCCCAGCAACAGAAGCACACCGTGAAACGGCTTTAGCATGGTCAATGCACCACGTCCGAGGCGGCTAGCGCGTGTTGCGCCAGCCAGGTTTCAAAGGCTGACGCCGCCAGCGGCCGGCTGATCAGGTAGCCCTGAGCGGTGTCACACTTCCAGCGCGCCAGCAGTTGCAGGCTGCGCTCAAACTCAACGCCTTCAGCCACCACCTTGAGGCCCAGGCTGTGGCTCATTTCGATGGTTGAACGCACGATCACCGAATCTTCACTGTCATCATCCAGATCGCGGATAAACGATTGATCGATCTTCAGCTCCTGCACCGGCATACGCTTGAGCTGAGCGAGGGACGAGTAACCCGTACCAAAGTCATCCACCGACAAGCTGATACCGCACTCGCGCAAGCCATGCAGCACCTGCAGAGCGACTTCCGGATTGAGCATCACCCCGCTTTCGGTAATCTCAAAAATCAGCTGTGCGGCCGGCACTTGGTATTCAGACAACAGTTGGCTGACCCGCGCCGGCAACTGCGGATCGATCAGGTCCTCGGTGGAGATATTCAATGACACCTGCACGTAAAGGCCGCGCCCGCCCCACTCACGCAACTGGCGCATAACGTCTTCTAGCACCCAGGAGGTCAACAGCTGAATGCTGCCGGTGCGCTCAGCCAGCGGAATAAATTCCCCAGGCGAAACCATGCCCAACTCAGGATGCTGCCAACGCAGCAAGGCCTCTGCCTGCCGTACCCGCCCGCTGGCAATATCCAACTTCGGTTGATAGTGCAGCAGCAGCTCGGCCTTACTTGGCGCGTGGCGTAAATCGCGAATCAGGCGAATCTGCCGCTGCTGGGCATCATCGCGCCCCCGCTGGTAGACCTGCAGATGGCTGGCCATACCGGCCGCATCCTGCATCGCGATGGCCGCCCGGCGCAGCAGTTCTTCCGGGGCGTTGCCATCCACCGGGTAACTGGCAATGCCAATGCGGCAATCCAGTGCTACATCATGGCTGGCCACGCGCAAAGGCTTGAGCAGCAGTTGCTGCAGCGTGTCGGCAATGCCTACGGCGCTGTCGCTGTCGGCGTTTTCCAGCAGCAGGAGAAACTCGTCACCGATGATCCGCGCCACGCTATCGCCGGGGCGCAAAATCCCCTGCAGTTGCCGGCTAAGCTGCTGCAGCGCCAAGTCGCCGCCCTCCGGCCCGAGGCTTTCATTGACCGTACGAAAGTTCGCCACCCCTAAATACAGCAACGCCATCGGCCGCCCCGCCGTAATGGCACTGCCCAGGCGCTCCAGCGCCAGCGTGCGGTTGGGTAAGCCGGTGAGCGCATCATGTAAGGCATTGTGCGCCAACTGCCGTTCACGCTCGGCAATGCCTTGCTGCATGGCCTTGAAGGCCATGGCCAAACGCCCTAATTCGTCAGCGCGGTGCAGGTCCAGATCGGCCTGATAATCCCCCTGACGCACGCGTTCGGCGACGGCAGCCAGTTGCTGCACGGGTTGCGACACCGAGCGCGCCAACAACAGGGCGCCGCATAGAGACGCGGTCAGTGCCACCAGGGCGATCAGCAGAATATTTTGATCAAGTGACGCGAACGCCTGCTGCGCCTGACTCAGGGATTTGTGCAGCAGCGCACGCACCTCAAACCCGTCGCCACTGGCCAGCACCAGTGCTTGGTTAAGGTAGCGTTCGCTGCCGATCAAGCTCACTGCATCACTCGCCAGGTGGGTCATCCCCTCCTGTACCTGCTCGCGCTGCGCCGCTGGCAAGGTACTGATCCAGATATCGGCAACCCCCTTCTGGGTCGCCAACAGGGTTAAGTCCAGGTGGGTCAGTTCGCGCAGCTCGGCAGCAAAGGCATCATCCACCTGAAAGCCCATCATCACTCGGGCAATCGGCAACGGTGCGCTAACGGAGGCCTGCACCAGCAGGTAAATTTTCTCGGCAATCGGCATCAGGAAAATCTGTGCGCCTTCGCGCTGACGCTGCATCACCTGGGCACTCAAGCGCTGGGCTGTGGCGCCGCTAATCTGCCGGTCGCTGCTGACTTCTAGGTTGCCGTCTAGGGACAGCATCATCACCACACTGGCATTGATCCGCGCACCGTGATTGGCCAACGCCGAACGAATGGTCTCGGTGTCACCGCTGGCCACGGCGTCCTTAAAACCGAAGTCAGCGGCCAACACCTGAACGGCATCGTGCAACTGCCGGCCACGCACTTCGAGCAACTGCTGAAACACCAGGCTGCCGACATCCAGCTGCTCGCGTGCCTGGCTGCGCACTGCTGCATTGGTGGCGGTTTGTACGGCTACATAGAGCGCCCCGACCACAATGAGCAGCAGCAGGACCAATACACCGGCAATTCGCGCCTGGAAGCTATTGCGCAGCATCGCGAGCCTTCTTAAACGCATCGCCAAAGGCACTGGCCGGCGCACGCGGGGCGACCTGGGCAGCCGGGGCTTGTATGGCCAAGGTAAAACGCTGCTGGTTACCGCCCTCGCTCAACTGCACCTCACCGGCCGCCTGTGGCAACATCTCCGGGGCTTGTGGGTGCCACAGGCTGGCCGAGTAAGTACCCGCCGGCAGCTGGTCAATACGCAAGCGCCCCTGCTCATCGCTAACAGCAAACCAAGGATCGTCGGTGACATAGACATAGCCCAGCATCCAGTCGTGAATATTGCAGCCAAGCACGACCACACCGGGCTTATCGAAGATCACCGGTTCACTTGGCGTGCCCTGATACAGGCGCAATTCAAAGCGCTTGGCTGGAGAGAAGGAATAGACGTGGTGGCGAATATTGTCGCTATTGGGAAACTTCACCGACGTGCCGCTGCGCACCGCCAGCACATTCGGTACGAACTGCTGCGAGCGTTGATCCATAATCACAGCCGCCGATGCAGTCGGTGCATCCGCGAGGCTGCGCAAACTAAGTACGGCATTCGCAAGCGGCTGGCCTTGGCTGTCCAGCAGTTCAGCCTGCAAGCTGGCGGCATGCAGCGGCGCGCTCAGCAGCAAGAAAATCAGCAGCGAGCGCACGAAGGATAAATACAGGTATTGGCTCATCAAGACGACTCGTACGCGAGGGGCACACTTGATTAGGAACAGCATCCATGCCTGACACATTGAGTGCCGCAGTGAGCCACAGCTTAGCCGCCTGCCTGCAGAAGTTCACCTTATGTCGGCCGCCATCCCCCGTTGTATCGCCGCGAGCCAGATGCAACGCAGGCTAGAAGGGCCGTTTACTCGGCGCTGCGCAGGCGCTTGGGCGTCAGGCCGAGGTAGCGACGCATCGCCGTGGTGAGCGCGCTCTGGCTAGAGAAGCCGCACTCCTCGGCGATGCGGATAAGCGGCAACCCGCTCTCGCGCAACAAGCGCACAGCGCGATCAAGGCGGGTTTTCAGCAGGTACTGGTGCGGCGTAAGGCCGACACTGTCCTTGAACTGCGCGTGAAAATGACTGGGGCTCAAGCAAGCCACCTGGGCCAGCTCAGCCACGCTGATGCGCCGAGCCAGGTGCTCGACGATATAAGTGTCGAGTCGTTCTAAATTCAGCGGGCCAATGGCGCGCGCCTGCTGCTCACCAAACAGTCGCAGGTGTAAAGCCCTCAGCAAAACGCCACCGAGCGCCCGCGCCAACAGCGGATCAGAGCCGTAACGCTCCAGCTCGGCGCCGGCATAGCTCAACAGGTTCTGGAAGTCGGCATCCAGCTGCGGGTAGCGCGGTGTTTCAAACAAACCCGTCAGCAGCTGCAGGTCTTCACTGGATACACCCTGCTCATCCAGGTCGATGATCAACATGCGGTTATCGCCCATACCGGCGAACTGATGATCGGCATCCCCGGGCACCAGGCAGGCACGCATGCGGCACACCTCGCCGCCACGACCATTGACCTCAAACTCCGCGCGCCCAGCCAGCGACAACACCAGCTGGTGATGGTCGTGGGTGTGTTCATGGGCTTGGTCATCAAGACGTATCAAGCGCGCGTTGAGCATTAAAAGTGCAACCCCGGATAAAAGAGGTGCAACTTTAACCTTTTGCCCGGTGAAACTGCAGCCAGCACGACAAATGGGCAGCGCCCGCTGCGCCCCTTAGGGCTAATTAAAAGCGCCTGAATACGCTGCCTGTAGTCAGCCCCTGGTGGGTCAATCACCTTTCATTTGCACGACCTGGCAAGCGATTTGCTGAGCAATCCTGTCCCTTGCGCATCGCTCGGGTTTTAGGACATCCGCTATGGTTTTCAGCATTGCCCTCGCTCTCGCATCAGCACTGTTACTTGCCGGCCACTACCTCAGCCAGCTTGCGGCTAAACGCCATGAGCAGCACCTAAACCAACTGCAATCAGGCCGCCCCCTGGCACTGCAGGTGACGCGCCAACCCTAGTGCGGATTTCCGCAGGCGGGCCGTTGCAGTTATGCTGGCAACCTCGACTTTCGCCAGGAGTTCACCATGCTCGCTCCCCGCCTAACGCTGATGTTTGGCCTTGTGCTGCTCAGTGCCTGCGCACAAAAACCCAGCAGCGTCAGCCTGGAGCAGAACCAGCAGAGTAAATGCCCGATATCACTGCACATTGGCCAGCAATTTATCCTGCGCTTGCCGAGCAACCCGACTACTGGCTTTCGCTGGTTGATGCGCGACTCGGCAACACAGGTTCTGCAAAGCCTCGGCCCGGAGGTCTACAGCAACCCTGAAGATGCCGGCCTGGTCGGCAGCGCTGGGGTTTCTACCTGGCGCTTCCAGGTGGTCAAGGCCGGCGAAGGCCAACTGGCCCTCACCTATGAACGCCCCTGGGAAGTTGGCGTAGTGCCCGCTCAGCGCTTCGACTGCACACTCAAGGCGCAGTAACCTGTCGCCATAGGCTGCGCTAACTGGTTGGGCCAATGGGCAATCACCGCATCAGCCTTTAAGCCGGCTAACGAGACCGCGAACTAGCGCCGCATACGTGACGGCCGCATGGATTTGCGACCAATAGCTGCAATCAACGTTTGGCTATGGACGTTACTTGGCTAAAATGCCCGGCTTTATCGACCAGTGCGCAGCCAACGTGAGCAAACAACCCGACCGTCTTTTCGCCCAACCCCTGGCCCAGGTGCCGGACTTCGTTTTCAACGAAGATGTGGTGCGGGTCTTCCCCGACATGATCAAACGCTCGGTACCGGGTTACCCGACCATTGTCGAAAACATCGGCGTGCTTGCTGGCCAGTTTGCCCAGCCGCACAGCGTGCTGTATGACCTCGGCAGCTCATTGGGCGCAGTTACCCAAGCGTTGCGCCGGCATGTACAGATCGCCGACTGCCGAGTGATCGCCGTGGACAACTCCAGCGCTATGGTCGAGCGCTGCCGCGAATACCTGCATGCACAAGACTCGATGTTTCAGGAGCTACTCCCGGTCGAGGTGCTCGAAGCCGATATTCTCAGCCTCGACTTTCAGCCAACCTCGTTGGTGGCGTTGAACTTCACCCTGCAATTTATTCAGCCCGAACAGCGCCTTGAGTTACTCGCCCGCATTCGCCAAGCCCTGCTGCCCGGCGGCGCACTGATTCTCTCGGAAAAACTGCACTTCGAGGACGCCGAACAACACCGCCTGCTCGGCGACCTGCACATCGCCTTCAAGCGCGCCAACGGCTACAGCGAGCTGGAGATTGCCCAGAAGCGCAGCGCCATTGAAAAAGTCATGCTGCCCGACAGCCTGGAGCAACACCGCGAGCGCCTCCTCGCCGCGGGTTTCAGCCAAGTAGTGCCGTGGTTTCAATGCCTCAACTTTGCCTCGATGATTGCCCTGCCATGATTAATCGCCTCGACCTCGACGCCCTGCAAGCAGTGCTTGCCGGTACCCCGCTGCAGGATTGGTCCGCCGACTTGCCTGGCCAGATCGATGCCAAACTGGCCATCGGTCACGGTGACCTGCCGCGCTGGTACGGCGCCGTCCAAGCACTGCCTGAACTGCAGGTTGAGCAACTGGAGTTGCTGCACGATTTCAGCCTCAATGGCCGCTGCGATGAGCCGACGCGCGGCGCGCTAAAAACCGCTTTGCAAGGGCTGATCCCCTGGCGCAAAGGGCCGTTCCATCTGTTTGACGTACACGTCGACACCGAATGGCGCTCGGACTGGAAATGGCAGCGGGTGGCCCCCTACCTCGATCTCAAGGGCAAGCGCGTGCTGGATGTCGGCTGCGGCAACGGCTACTACATGTGGCGCATGCTCGGCGCAGGTGCGGACAGCGTGGTGGGCATCGACCCGAACTGGTTGTTCCTCTGCCAGTTTCTGGCGATGAAAAATTACCTGCCCGACCTGCCCGCCTGGCACCTGCCGTTGGCCTTCGAAGAACTGCCCGGCAAGTTGCAGGGCTTCGATACGGTATTTTCCATGGGCGTGCTGTATCACCGCCGCTCGCCCATCGATCACTTGATCGACCTCAAGGACTGTTTGGTCAAAGATGGCGAGCTGGTGCTGGAAACCCTGGTGGTGGAAGGCGATGCCCAGCAAGTGCTGGTACCTGAAGATCGCTACGCGCAGATGCGTAACGTCTGGTTCCTACCGTCGGTGCCGGCCCTAGAGCTGTGGCTGCGCCGCGCCGGCTTTGTTGATGTGCGCTGCGTGGATGTCAGCACCACCAGCGTCGACGAACAGCGCTCAACCGAGTGGATGCGCTTTCAGTCGCTGCCTGAGTTCCTTGATCCGGCCGACCATAGCCGCACGGTCGAAGGACTGCCGGCGCCAAGCCGCGCGGTATTGATCGCACGTAAGCCGTAAGATGAGTTAGACGCGCAGCGGCGTAACCCATGAGTCCGAGAGATGGGTATCGCTGCGCTCAACCCATCCTACAACTCGCCTCTCGATCAACCGCGATTGGCCGCTGCGGTGATCAGCTGCTTCATTTCCACCACTGCCTGCTTAAAACCGACAAACAGGGCGTGTGCCACCAGTGCATGACCAATATTCAGCTCGTTGATCCCGGCAATCGCGGCCACCGGCTCAACGTTGTGGTAATGCAGACCATGGCCGGCATTGACGATCAGCCCGTGTTGCAGGCCGCAAGCCACGCCGTCGCGAATCCGCGCCAGCTCGCGTGCCGCCTCTTGCGGCGTATGGGCATCGGCATAACGACCGGTGTGCAGCTCGATAGCCGGGGCACCTACGCGCTTGGAGGCTTCAATCTGCTGCGGCTCAGGGTCGATAAACAGCGACACTTCACAGCCAATTTTGCTCAGACGCTGAACCGCCGCACGAATGCGTTCTTCTTGTCCTGCCACGTCCAGGCCGCCTTCGGTGGTCAGTTCCTGACGCGTCTCTGGCACCAGGCAGACGTGCTCGGGACGAATGCTTTCGGCAAACGCGAGCATCTCCTCGGTCACGCCCATCTCGAAGTTCATCCGCGTCTGCATGACTTCCTTGAGCAGGCGCACATCACGCTCTTGAATATGCCGGCGATCTTCACGCAGGTGCACGGTAATCCCATCGGCCCCGGCCTCTTCAGCGTCCAGCGCCGCCTTGACCGGGTCTGGGTAGCGGGTACCACGGGCCTGGCGCAAGGTGGCCACATGGTCGATGTTCACACCCAGCAGAATACGATTGGCATCAGTCACGGCTTGGCTCCTTGAGCGTCATAAAAAGTTCGCGGCTGACCAGCGGTCGTCCGCCTAAATGGGGGGCCAGGGCTTGGCGCATCAGGCGCTTGGCAGCCGCCAGGGCGCCGGGCGTGGTCCAGTCGGCCTCGGCCATGGCCAGCAATTCAATCCCGTGGAAAACCCCAGGCTGAAAATGCCCGATGGGCACCAGCCCGGTTTCGGTCTGCAGCCGATACAGGCCAGCTTCGGCGATGGGCTGGCCTTCGCTGTCCAGATTCAGGGCAAAACCATAGCCCAGCTCATCCAGCAAACGCCACTCAAAAGAACGCAGCAACGGCTCCAGCGCGCGGCCCTCGGCAAGGGCCAGCACTGTCATCGCGTAATGTTCGAAGACGGCAGGATGGGGCGCTTCAGCGGGGAGCAAGCGGATCAGTAGCTCGTTGAGATAGATACCACTAAAAAGGGCCTCACCGACTAACAGATTAGGAATGCCTACGGGATCGAGGCGGCCAACGTTTTTCAGCTCGCCGCGCCCGCGAAACTCGGCCTCAAGCGGAATAAACGGCCGCGCCAAGCTGCCCGCCTTCCCCCGCGCACTGCGCAATACCGCCCGCAGGCGGCCTTGCGGCGTAAGGAAATCCACCAGCGCACTGCTCTCGCGGTAAGCACGGCTGTGCAGCACATAAGCGGGCTGGCTAGGCGCAAGCATCAAGGCTTACTCGAAATAGCGGGCACACAGGCGGGCCCGCGGCGCATCAAATATTGTCGTAGCCCAAAGAACGCATGGCGCGCTCATCGTCAGACCAGCCACTTTTGACCTTGACCCACAGATTAAGCATGACCTTGGAGTCGAACATCACCTCCATGTCCTTGCGGGCTTCCTGGCCAATACGTTTGATCCGCTCACCCTTGTCGCCAATGATGATTTTCTTCTGCCCGTCGCGCTCAACCAGAATCAACGCATGGATGTGCAGAATGCGCCCATCGCGCTTGAACTCTTCGATTTCCACGGTGATTTGATACGGCAGCTCGGCGCCAAGTTGGCGCATGACTTTCTCGCGCACCAGCTCGGCAGCGAAGAAACGGCTGGAGCGGTCGGTGACCTGATCTTCCGGGAAGAAGTGCACACCTTCCGGCAAACGCTCACCTACCAGCTTTTCCAGAGTATCGAGGTTATGCCCGTGCTGCGCCGATACCGGAACGATTTCAGCATTCGGCAACTGGGTGGCCAGCCACTCCAGATGCGGCATCAGCTCGGCTTTATCTTCCAGACGGTCAGTCTTGTTGATCGCCAGAATCACCGGGCCTTCGACGTACTGAATGCGCTCCAGGACCATCTGGTCTTCGTCAGTCCAGCGGGTACGGTCGACCACAAAGATCACCACGTCGACATCTTTCAGCGCCGACGAGGCATTCCTGTTCATGTAGCGGTTGAGCGCTTTCTCGTTGTTTTTGTGCAGACCAGGCGTATCGACATAGATCGCCTGCACCTCACCCTCGGTCTTAATCCCGAGCATGTTGTGCCGCGTGGTCTGCGGCTTGCGCGAGGTGATCGCCAGCTTTTGCCCGAGAATATGGTTCAGCAAAGTCGACTTACCCACGTTGGGCCGGCCGACGATGGCGACATAGCCACAGCGTGTAACAGGTAAATCAGTCATTGCCATTCTCCACACCCAGGGCGATCAGCGCGGCAGCGGCGGCCACCTGCTCGGCAATACGCCGGCTAGCCCCCTGCCCCAGGGTTTTATCATTCAGTAAGGTAATCTGACATTCGACCACGAACGAGCGGCAGTGCGGCTCGCCCTGGATATCCACCACTTCGTAACGTGGCAGCTCACAACCGCGCGACTGCAAAAACTCCTGCAGGCGGGTTTTCGGGTCTTTGTTGGTGTCGACCAGCGTCAGGCTCTCCAGCTCCGTGGTCAGCCAGGCCAACACCCGCTCACGGGCGGCCTCCATACCGGTGTCCAGGTAAATGGCGCCAATCAATGCCTCGAGGGCATCGGCCAGGATCGACTCACGACGGAAGCCGCCACTTTTTAGCTCACCGGAACCCAGACGCAGGTACTCGCCAAGGTCAAAGCCGCGCGCCAATATCGCCAACGTTTCGCCCTTGACCAAGCGCGCACGCAGGCGTGACAACTGGCCCTCACGGGCCAACGGAAAGCGCTGAAACAACGCTTCGCCGGCGACAAAGTTGAGGATCGCATCACCGAGAAACTCCAGGCGCTCGTTATTACGCCCGGCGAAGCTGCGATGGGTGAGCGCCAGGATCATCAGTTCCTGGTCTTTGAAGGTATACCCGAGTTGCCGCTCGAGGCGGGCTAATGACGCGCTCACGGCATACGCACGCGGAATTCTTTATCGAAACGCACCACCAGATCGATATTCTCGATCAACGGCTCGCGCTTTTCGTATTTCACGTGTATCAGGAACTCGTTGTTTTCCACTTTAATTTTCACTGCGTCCTGCATGTTCAGGTCACGAATGCTGTTGACCTGCATGCCTTTGCTGATGTGGCTGTAGAAGTCGCTAACGCTGCGAACATCGACAGCTTTATCGGTTTCGACGGAGGTGATCATTTTCTCCAGAGCCATGTTGTCGAAGTAATGCGGCATTACCTTGAACGCTGCGCTGGCCAAAAAGGCCACAACTGCAAGCACCATCAGCCAACTGAGAATCGACATTCCTTTTTGCGAATGTGCAGATTTCATATTTGTCCCCAAATTCAAGTGGTGTGAAAGCCATTACGGCTGGAGGCAAGACTATATATAGCCTGCGAGGCTGCATTTAACAGCGTCGCAAGCTCGTCCGCGGGTCAGTGAATCAGACCTACACGGGAAAAATTGGGCAGGTTACTCGACTTAGGATCCGGCCAGCTCATCCAGATCGCAAAGGCCTTACCGACGATATTCTGATCCGGAACCATGCCTAGCAGCGGCTTGGGGATGGCCGGATCATTCCAGTAACGGCTGTCATTGGAGTTGTCGCGGTTGTCGCCCATCATGAAGTAATGCCCTTGCGGCACCACCCACTCGCGGCCAGGTTCAAGACGGTAGCGGCGCATTTCCTTACGGATCTGGTGCTCTGCCTCACCGAGTTTTTCGTTATACAGCGTCGCGCTGCCCAGGCTGCCGGGCTCATCGCCAATCAACTGCTGCGCAACAGACTCACCATTAATGGTCAGGCGCTTGTCGCTGCTGTAAGCAATCCGGTCGCCGGCCAGGCCCACCACACGTTTGATGTAGTTAATGTTCGGATCGCTGGGGTAGCGGAACACCATCACATCGCCGCGCTGCGGGTCACCCACCTCAATCACCTTGGTGTCCAGCACAGGCAGGCGAATGCCATAAGCGAACTTGTTAACCAGGATGAAATCGCCCACTTCCAACGTCGGCTTCATCGAGCCGGATGGAATCTGGAAGGGTTCGACAAGAAACGAACGCAGCACCAGCACGATAGCCAGCACCGGGAAGAACGATTTACCGTACTCCATCAGCAGCGGCTCTTTGTTCAAGCGTGCCACCACCGCCTCATCAGGTTCACTGACCTGACTGTGGTAGGTGCTAATCGCCGCTCGCCGGCGTGGCGCCAGAAAGATCAGGTCGAACAACGCCAGTGCGCCACAAACGGCGACGGCGATAACCAGCAATAACGGGAAATTGATCGACATAAGCCCTTAACTATCCAACCTGAGCACGGCGAGGAAGGCTTCCTGTGGAATTTCCACGTTGCCAACCTGCTTCATGCGTTTTTTACCGGCCTTCTGCTTTTCCAGCAGCTTGCGTTTACGGCTGACGTCACCACCGTAGCATTTGGCCAATACGTTCTTGCGCAGCGCCTTGACGGTAGTGCGCGCCACGATCTGCCCACCAATGGCCGCCTGAATGGCCACATCGAACATCTGCCGAGGAATCAGCTCTTTCATCTTCTCGGTCAACGCACGACCTTTGTAGTGCGCGTTGTCACGGTGCACGATCAACGCCAAGGCATCGACCTTCTCACCGTTGATCAGTACATCCAGCTTGACCAGATTGGCCGACTGGTAACGGTCGAAGTGGTAATCCAGCGAGGCATAGCCACGACTGGTTGATTTCAGACGGTCGAAGAAGTCCAACACAACTTCGTTCATCGGCAGGTCATATGTAACTTGCACCTGGGAGCCGAGGAACAGCATGTCGTGCTGCACGCCGCGTTTTTCAATGCACAGGGTAATCACGTTACCCAAATGCTCCTGCGGCACGAGGATATTGGCGCGCACAATCGGCTCACGCATATCTTCGATGGCCGAAAGATCTGGCAATTTCGACGGGTTATCGACGTAAATCGTCTCACCGGTCTTAAGCAGCAGCTCGAAAATCACCGTTGGCGCGGTGGTGATCAGGTCCAGGTCGTACTCACGTTCCAGGCGTTCCTGAATGATCTCCATGTGCAGCATGCCGAGGAAGCCGCAACGGAAACCAAAGCCCAGTGCATCAGAGCTTTCCGGGGTGTACTGCAGGGACGAATCGTTGAGCGTGAGCTTTTGCAGGGCTTCGCGGAAATCCTCGAAATCATCGGAGCTGACCGGGAACAGACCGGCGTAAACCTGCGGCTGGATGCGTTTGAAGCCTGGCAGCACATCAACATCCGGCGTCGAACTCAAGGTCAGGGTGTCGCCCACGGGCGCGCCATGAATGTCCTTGATGCCGGCGATGATAAAGCCCACTTCACCCGCTTTGAGATCAGCGGTGGCGGTGTGCTTCGGGTTGAACACGCCGACACTGTCCACCAGGTGAATCTTGCCGGTGGACTTCACCAGCACCTTGTCACCCTTCTTGATCCGACCATGGCGCACGCGCACCAGGGACACAACGCCCAGGTAGTTATCGAACCAGGAGTCTATGATCAAGGCTTGTAGCGGGTCTTCGATATTGCCGGTGGGCGCGGGAATGGTCTGCACCAACCTCTCAAGCACCTCATCAACGCCCAAGCCGGTCTTGGCACTGCAAGTTACGGCGTCGGTGGCATCAATACCGATGATCTTCTCGATCTCTTCCTTAACCCGGTCTGGGTCGGCCTGAGGCAAGTCGATCTTGTTTAGCACCGGCATGACCTCAAGGCCCTGCTCAATCGCGGTGTAGCAGTTGGCTACCGACTGCGCTTCCACGCCCTGACCCGCGTCGACCACCAGCAGCGCGCCTTCACAAGCGGCCAAGGAGCGGCTGACTTCGTAGGTGAAGTCGACGTGACCCGGCGTATCAATGAAGTTCAGCTGGTACGTAACGCCGTCTTTAGCCTTGTAATACAGGGTGACGCTGTGGGCCTTGATGGTGATCCCGCGCTCGCGCTCAAGATCCATGGAATCCAGCACCTGGGCTTCCATTTCACGATCAGCCAGGCCGCCACACATCTGGATAAAACGGTCAGCCAGGGTCGACTTGCCGTGGTCAATGTGGGCGATGATGGAGAAATTGCGGATATGACTCAAATCACTCACGGATCAACACTCGAAAAGGTCGCAGGCGATTGCCCGCCGAAAATAGCCGCGAAGTGTACCCGAAAGCCACCTTGCACGTCACCACAGCCGCAAAGCGGCTCCACGTAAAAGGGCGACCGAAGTCGCCCTTTTTCCCTAGAACTGCCGTTAATCGGCCAGCTTAAAGGTAATAAAGCTGGCACGCCCCTGGCGCAGTACGCGCATCGACACCGAACGGTTTTTCGGCAGTGCCTGCGCCACCTCGGTAAAGGTCTTGGCCGAATTAATCGCCTGGTTGTTCAGGTGGGTGATTACATCGCCCGGACGCAAGCCAATCAACGCTGCCGGCCCCTCCTGCACCTCGGAAATCACTACGCCACCTTTAAGGTCGAGGCTCTTCTTCTGCTCAGCACTCAACTCAACCACCTTGACCCCAAGACGGTTGCTGCTGCGCTCGACGCCAGGCGCCGCGCTTCCTGCCAACGTTTCGCCATCTTCAGGCAACGCACCGATGGCCACTTTTAACTTCTTACGTGCGCCGTCACGCACCACGTCCAGCTCGGCGCGAGCGCCCGGCTTCAGCGCACCGACCAAATGCGGCAGATCAGCAGACATGATGATCGGCTTACCATCCAGACTGAGGATGACATCACCCACTTGCAAACCACCTTTAGCCGCCGGACCGTCTTCTAGCACCTGAGCCACCAACGCACCCGCCGGTTTGTCCAGGCCAAACGACTCAGCCAAATCCTTGTTCACTTCCTGAATCACTACGCCCAGCCAGCCGCGGCTGACCTTACCCTCCGCCTTGAGCTGATCAGCCACGTCCATGGCCACACTCATCGGAATGGCAAACGACAACCCCATAAAACCGCCGGAACGGGTGAAAATCTGCGAGTTGATGCCGACTACTTCGCCGGCCAAGTTGAACAGTGGACCACCCGAGTTGCCCGGATTGATTGCCACATCCGTCTGGATAAACGGCACATAGCTCTCGTTCGGCAGACTGCGACCCTTGGCACTGACGATGCCGGCAGTGACCGAATGATCGAAGCCAAATGGTGAACCGATCGCCAAAACCCACTCACCGACTTTCAGCTCGTCAGACTTGCCCAGCTTGACGGTTGGCAGACCGCTACCCTCAACCTTGAGCAACGCCACATCGCTGCGCGGATCCGTACCAATCAATTTGGCTTCCAATTCACTGCGATCCGCCAAGCGCACGATGATCTCATCGGCATCGGCAATCACGTGATTATTGGTCAGCACATAACCATCAGCGGAAATGATAAAACCGGAGCCTAGCGACTGAGCTTCACGCTGACGACCGCCCCCTGGCGCACGCGGCATCTGGGGAATGTTGCGCTCAAAAAACTCGCGAAACATCGGCGGCAAGCCTTCCAGATCAGGCACATTAAGCTGACCTGCGCCGGCCACCGGGCGATCTGGCATCTTCTGCCGGGTACTGATATTGACCACCGCCGGCGACGCCTGCTCAACCAGCTCGGTGAAATCCGGTAGGCTTGCCTGGGCAAGCAGTGCCTGCCCCATCAGCAACACGGCACATAACGCAGTAAAGGTAGATTTCAGACCAGGCTTCGACATACAACTCCCCATCAGGCCAGCAAAAGTCTTAATACGCTGCCGCGGCACCAGCAAGCAATGCGCGCAACACCACAGGTTGCAGAGCCGGATCACCGGCCGTAAGACGACTGCGCCAACGTACTGCGCAGCAGGCAAGCAGAAAACCGAACAGCGCACTGAGTATCACCCAAGGCTCCCTCAACCCTAGCTGATCAGCCAGCACAGCTGCAAAAAATAAACCCAGCAATGGCAGCAAATAAACCAGCAGCGAGCCGCGCACCAGCAAATCCTCGCGCACGCCGATGATGACTGCATCCCCAACACTCAGGTGTAGATTCGACAGCGCACGTACATAACCACGACGCCCACTTACCCCGATCTGGTCAAGCAAGCCCTGGCCGCAACCGGCTTTGACCGAGCAGCTGGAGCAGGTGCTTTTACGCAAGGTTTCGACCCACACAGCGCCCGACTCGACTGCCACGACGCGGCCATGCTCCTCGATCACTGCACCACCTCAGTGGCTGCACGCATTGACAAGGCCACACGCTCAGCGGTCCCCAGCGGTATCTCGCCGACCACCGTGACCATGACATCACCATCGTCCGTTTTCAGCCGGCGCGAAACAGCAGCAGTTGGCCCCAGTTGAGTGCGCATGTCTTCGACGGCCGTACCGCGCAACGGCTCCATAAATACAGAAAAGCGTGCCAGGCCGTCGTCATACACCTGGCAGGCGACCAACTCATCCGATGCCGGGCTGCGACGCTGAGTAACTGAGCTCAGACTAAAACCTGGCGGCAACCAATCCGAGTGCCAGGCCTCAGCAGTGTCAGCCTGCACAGGCGACAACCGCACGGGCCGACAGCCGACGCTCGGTTCTAGGTTAGCAACGGCGGGAGTCTCAGTTTGCAACTGGGTGAATTGAAAACGCTCGAGCAACTGGCCTTTGTCGTTAACCAACAACGATTTCAACGGCAAACCTGTTTGCTGATCAATGTGCAGCTCGATGCCATAACGGTGCTGGTCTCGCGGCACCAGCGCCAATACTCGACTGGCACGCCCCGCCACACGAGCCGCACCCAGCACACGCAGCTCGTACCATTCACTCAATTGCGCAGCATCCAGCCCTCTGGCGGGCCACAACTGGCTGTCAATCAACTGATCGGCCAATGCGCCGCTGGCACATTGCACCTGACCATCGACGCGCACGACCTCCTGAGCTGAACCATCCAGCTGCAGCAACCGCTCACGCGGAGCGCCATCCTCCTCAACACGATGCCAGATACTGTGCGTCGAAAAGCTGCCATTGCGCTCGTATACAAAGGTGCCTTGAAAGCTCTGCGTGCGCTCAGCATCCGCCAAACGCTGCAGTAAGTCCTGCCCCTCATCGGCCACGGCAGGCAATGCCAGCCAACTACCCAGCAACAGGACGCTAAAAGGAATAAAGCGCATGCGACTCCCTAACGAAAACCCTTAACGGGTTTCCAAACTGGCGGCGCGCGCATAAGGCAGCGCACCTTCACTGGTGCTCATGGCCGCTTGTTGCGCATGCTGGCGCAAATAGGACGGCAGGCGCTGCTCATGCCAGCCAGGCTGCCCCTGGCCTACAGCACTGGCCGCTGGACCAACAGGCTCTTCGCTCGTATTAAAACCGGCCAACATGGCCTGACCGCTGACCTGTGGCGTGCTCAGCACCGGCTGACTAGCCTGCTGCGCCATTTGTGCACCGGTGATGTCATCTTGGTTATACAGACGCACGCCAGCCAACACCGCCACGGTAACCGACGCAGCAACCGCCAAACGCCCTACGGTGCGCCAGGCGCCACGCGCTGCTGGCTGGGCAACCGGCGCAGCCTCATCAGCCAAGGCGGCAGACACGGCAGCCGCAATATCCAGGCGCGGCTCAAGCAGCTCTTTGTGCATGACCGCACGCGCAATTTGATAGC
Organism: Pseudomonas spirodelae; assembly: GCF_034653255.1. Taxonomy (NCBI): domain Bacteria; kingdom Pseudomonadati; phylum Pseudomonadota; class Gammaproteobacteria; order Pseudomonadales; family Pseudomonadaceae; genus Pseudomonas; species Pseudomonas spirodelae. The sequence continues at coordinate 294,463 of NZ_JAYEET010000001.1, forward strand.
GCGACCAGGTTGCACGCAGCTCTGGGTCGTCACTGGCCGCCAGCACTCGCCTTAATTCAAGTTCATCCGCTTGGTTATCCATCACCGCGGACAGCGATTCCTGCAGGGTTTCACGACTCATGGCGGTTCCTCTCTTGGCTGACGCCGCTGCCTTAGGTTTCCTGCAACAACGGCTGCAGGGATCGATCAATGGCCTCACGCGCCCGGAAAATTCGCGAACGCACGGTACCAACTGGACACTGCATGACGCTGGCAATGTCCTCGTAACTCAGACCATCAAATTCACGCAAGGTTAGCGCTGTGCGTAAATCTTCTGGCAACTGCTCAATACTGCGGTGCACCGTGGCCTCGATCTCGTCACGCAAGAGCACGCGCTCCGGCGACTCAATATTTTTGAGGGCGTGATCGCCATCGTAGAACTCGGCATCCTCAGCACTTACATCACTCTCTGGCGGCCGCCGACCGCGCGACACCAAATGATTCTTCGCCGTGTTAATAGCGATGCGGTACAGCCAGGTATAAAACGCACTGTCACCGCGGAAATTACCCAAGGCTCGGTAAGCCTTGATAAAGGCTTCCTGCGCCACATCCTGTGCCTCATGGGTGTCATGCACAAACCGCACAATCAACCCGAGAATCTTGTGTTGGTACTTGAGCACCAATAGATCAAATGCACGCTTGTCGCCGCGCTGAACGCGCTCGACCAGTTGCTGATCATCTTCCTGGGTTAGCATGAAAACTCCTCATTGGGTTTGAAGGAGCGCAAGCCGACCCATTAATCGATCTGCCAAAGTAGACTTGGGCATTGCGCAAAAGTTCTCTCCTTCAAACAAGCTTCCTGCAGATCACTTAAAAGTCCTGCACGGAATAGCGCAGCAAAGGGACTCCGATGCTGCGCTTTTAGTCTGGATCACACACGGGCCAAGCAAAACTGCCGGCCTACTGCAACGCCGCCTGAGACAGGCGAATTAGCAAATAAATAACCGCCTATGGAACCCGAAACACTTAAAAAGTTCCCGAGTAACGCACTTGGTCATAAGCCGGCTATTGTGCAGCCCACCCCCTCTATATACTAGGGGTCGCTTTTCGCGGAATTCAAACATGAGCCAACATTACCAACACGACGTTCTGGTTATCGGGAGTGGCGCAGCCGGCCTGACTCTAGCCCTGACGCTGCCGGCACACCTACGCATTGCAGTGCTCAGCAAAGGTAACCTGTCTAACGGCTCCACCTACTGGGCACAGGGCGGCGTGGCGGCGGTGCTGGACGACACCGACACCATCGAATCGCATGTCGAGGACACCCTCAACGCCGGTGGCGGCCTGTGCCGCGAAGAAGCTGTACGCTTTACCGTCGAGCACAGCCGCGAAGCCATCCAATGGCTGATCGATCAGGGCGTGCCCTTTACCCGCGACGATGAACACGCTCGTGAAGATGGCGGCTTCGAATTCCACTTAACACGTGAAGGCGGCCACAGCCATCGGCGCATCATTCATGCCGCCGATGCCACTGGCGCCGCAATATTCAACACCCTGCTCGAACAGACCAAGCAGCGAAATAATGTCGAACTGCTGGAGCAGCGCGTCGCCGTCGATCTGATCACCGAGCGCAAACTTGGCCTGGAGGGCCAGCGCTGCCTGGGCGCTTACGTGCTCAATCGCACCAGCGGTGAGGTGGACACCTTCAGCGCGCGCTTTGTGATTCTCGCCACTGGCGGCGCGGCCAAGGTCTACTTGTACACCAGCAACCCGGACGGCGCCTGCGGTGATGGCATCGCCATGGCCTGGCGCGCCGGTTGCCGGGTCGGCAACTTGGAATTCAACCAATTCCACCCGACTTGCCTGTACCACCCCAAAGCGAAAAGCTTTCTGGTCACCGAGGCGCTGCGCGGTGAAGGCGCATTACTCAAGCTGCCCAACGGCGAGCGCTTTATGCCGCGCTTCGATGATCGCGCCGAGCTGGCCCCGCGCGATATCGTGGCCCGCGCCATCGACCATGAAATGAAGCGCCTGGGGATTGATTGCGTATTCCTGGATATCAGCCATAAGCCGGCTGACTTTGTGAAATCACACTTCCCTACTGTGTACGAGCGCTGCCTGGATTTCGGCATCGACATCACCCAAGAGCCGATTCCAGTCGTACCGGCCGCGCATTACACCTGCGGCGGCGTGCTGGTTGACCAAAACGGCCACACCGACGTGCCCGGGCTATATGCCATTGGTGAAACCAGCTTTACCGGCCTGCACGGGGCTAACCGCATGGCCAGTAACTCGCTGCTGGAATGCTTCGTCTATGCACGCTCGGCGGCCACAGACATTGTCAGCCAGCTGGCGCAGGTACAAATACCCACAGCCCTACCCAGCTGGGATGCCAGCCAGGTCACCGACTCCGATGAAGACGTGATCATTGCGCACAACTGGGACGAATTACGGCGTTTTATGTGGGACTACGTCGGCATCGTGCGCACCAATAAGCGCCTGCAACGCGCCGAGCACCGGGTGCGTCTGCTGCTCGATGAAATTGACGAGTTTTACAGTAACTACAAGGTCAGCCGCGACCTGATCGAGCTGCGTAACCTGGCCCAGGTGGCCGAGCTGATGATTCGCTCAGCCATGCAGCGCCATGAAAGCCGTGGCCTGCACTACACCTTGGATTACCCGCAGCAGCTGGCCGAAGCCAAAGATACTATTTTGCTGCCGCCCACCTATGGCGACTGAACTTCAACCGCACACGTAAACGCCGGTGCTGCTCACGTGGCAGGCTGTCACGGGCAACGCACAACGAGCGCACGCGGCGCTGCCCGGCCAGGCGAAAGCGCAGCAAGACAATCAGCGGCAACGCCAGGCTATCGGGGTGTATTTCGATGGCCTGCCATCCCTGCGCGGCACTGTAAACCTGCCAGCCATCGTGATTGCAGCGCAGCGCCTGATAGGCACAAGGCTGCGTCAGCAACAGGTGTCGCGGCACAACCCAAGCGGCATGCGCCAGACAGAACAGCACACCCAAGCCCCACGCCCACAGCGGAATATCCACCCAAGCGAGACTGAGCAGCGCAAGCCCCAGGACTAGCGCATAGCCTGCCAGCAGCCAGCGCGAGGGCTGCCACTGGCATTCAAAGGCATCACTTCGGCTGGACACGATCCAGAATCATCCGAACCATGCGCTTAAGATCGGCATCTTCCGGCTCAGCACGCTGCATAAACCAGCCGAACATGTCCTGATCTTCGCATTCGAGCAGCTTGCGATAACGCTCGCGATCATCGGCATCGAGGTGCGGATACACCTCTTTGACAAACGGCACCAACAGCACATCCAACTCCAGCATGCCGCGACGGCTGTGCCAAAAAAGACGATTGAGTTCAACCGAGTCAACCATAGGTCTGCTCCTTGAAAAAATGGCGTGAAACCATTTTTAACGTCGCACAGCGACTGCCCGAAGGGTGGTCGCCATAAATGGCAGACCATAAATAAGGCGCGCAGTATACCGAGGAAACCGCCGCGATTGGCCATGTACAGCATTGAGCAGGGTGATGCACTGCAGCGATGCAGCGGCAAGCGCTGACAAGGCGCAAGGTGCACTCTATGATGAGCACCCTAATTTTTATCCAGCGATACCTAATCCACCATGGCCGACACCGCGTTTTATTGCATCCTCAGCCACGAAGGCATCCTCGCCGTACGCGGCCCGGACGCCAACAAATTCCTCCAGGGCCAAGTCACCTGCAACCTTAACTACCTGAGCGACAGCCACTCCAGCCTCGGTGCGCGCTGCACACCCAAAGGCCGTATGCAGTCGAGCTTTCGCATCGTTATGGTCAGTGACGGCTATTTACTCGCGATGGCCAGCGAGCTGCTTGAAGCGCAGCTCGCCGACCTTAAAAAATACGCCGTATTCAGCAAATCCAAGCTCGCCGATGAAAGCAGCGCGTGGCTGCGTATTGGCCTAAGCGGCGGCAACAAGGCCCTACACAGCCTCGGCCTGGAACTGCCTGACGCCGCCGACAGCGTGGCCCATGCTAATGACATGCTGGCCCTGCGCCTGAGCGATGGCCGCGCCGAGCTGTGGATACCTGCCGCCCAAGCCGAAGCCGTACAGGCGTTGTTGGCCAGCCAACTGCCGGAGGCGCCGATCAACGATTGGCTATTGGCCCAGGTCCGCGCCGGGATTGGTCAGGTCATGGGCAGCACCCGCGAGCTGTTTATTCCGCAGATGCTCAACCTGCAGGCGGTCGGCGGTGTCAGCTTTAAAAAAGGCTGCTACACCGGCCAGGAAATCGTTGCGCGCATGCAATACCTGGGCAAGCTAAAACGCCGCTTGTATCGCCTAGAACTTCAAGACAGCCAAGTGCCGGCACCGGCCACAGAACTGTTTTCGCCCACACATACATCCAGCATCGGTGAAGTCGTGCTGGCCGCGCGCAGCGAAGCAGGTGTCGAACTGCTCGCCGTGCTGCAGGGCGATGCAGTGCTAAATGGCAATATCCACCTAGGCTCTGCCGAAGGCAGCCCGCTAAGCGTGCTTGATTTGCCGTATACACTGGATACAGACCGTGAAATACAGCGCTAATCAGCGCGCACCCGTTCATTACACTTATTTGCCTGACCGCCTAAAGAGAATTGCCCATGAGTAAGCTTGCCGAAAAAGTCCAACAAGAACTGCTCCTGGCTATCGACAGAGATGAACTGGTGCTGCCAACCCTGCCCGAAGTCGCCCTGCGGGTGCGCGAAGCGGCAGAAGACCCTAACGTCGGCATTGCCGAGCTGAGCAAGGTGATCGGTAACGACGCGGCACTGACCGCACGCATCATCAAGGTCGTCAACAGCCCGCTGCTGCGCACCAGTAAAGAAATCACCGACCTGCAGATGGCCGTCGGCCGCCTGGGTATCAACTACACCAGCAACCTGGCCACAGGCCTGGCGATGGAGCAGATGTTCCAGGCCACCAGCGACGTCGTGGACCGCAAGATGCGCGAAGTGTGGAACAAAAGCACCGAAATCGCCGGCATCTGCCACGTACTGTGCAAGCACTACACCCGCCTGATGCCGGACCAGGCCACCCTCGCCGGCCTGGTGCATCAGATCGGCATACTGCCGATCCTCACCTATGCCGAAGAGCACAGCGAACTGCTGGCTGACTCAATCAGCCTCAACCACGTGATTGAGCAGATTCACCCCATCATCGGTGACAAGATCCTGCGCACCTGGGAATTCCCCGAGCAGATCGCCATGGTGCCCAGCCAGCACCTGGACTTCACCCGCGATAGCGCCAAAGTCGACTATGTCGACCTGGTTCAGGTCGCCACCCTACAAAGCTACTTGGGCAGTGAGCACCCCTACACCCAACTGGACTGGAGCCAGATCCCGGCGTTCCGCAAACTGGGCCTAGACCCAAGTCAGAACCTGAATGACGACGAAGACCTGTCGGCTGCCATGGAAGCAGCCATGAGCATGCTTCAGTAACGCGTTAACAAGCCCACACCCGCATGCAACCGAAGCCAACCAGCCGTGCCTCCACCTCGGCAACTGGCATACGGTTCATGCGCACACTGCTGTTATCCGCCCTACTCAGCCTGATAGGCTGTGGCCTCGCTGCGGCGCAATCGGTGCGGCTGACCAACGGCGAATGGCCGCCTTACCTGGGTGAACACCTGCCACACCACGGCGTTGCCTCGCGTATTGTCAGTGAAGCCTTTGCCTTGCAAGGCATCATGGTGGAGTGGGAGTTTCACCCTTGGGCCCGCGCATTGCTAATGGCTAAAAAAGGCCAACGTGCCGGCAGCGCCGTGTGGCTGAATAACAGCGAGCGGGAAGCCAAGTTCTTTGTTAGCGACCCCGTGATGGAAAGCGGTTATTACATCTTCCACCGCAAAGGCTATAGCTTTGACTGGGCCCAGGTAGCTGACCTGCAAAGCCAGCGCATTGTCGGCACCCGCGGCTATGACTACGGCAAAGCCTTTCAGCAGGCCGAAGCCAGCGGGCAACTACGGGTCAACCGGGTGACCAGCGATGAAACCGCGTTTCGCCAGTTACTCGCGGGCCGAGTGGACCTATTCCCGGTCGATAAGGCCGTAGGCTTTGACGTGCTGTATCAGCACTTCAGCGCCGCCGAGCGTGCCCAACTGAGCTTTCACCACACCCCGTTACGCACCGACAGCATGCACCTGCTGCTGTCTCGGCAAGTTCCCGGCAATGCGCAACTGATCAAGCGCTTCAACCTTGGTCTGCAACAGTTGCGCGAAAGCGGAAAAATCGCCCAGTACCTGCTGGAAATCCAGCAACCACTTAGCCTCAGCCCTTAACGCAAGCCTCGCCTGCGGCAAATGCAACGCGAACCAACAAGCCATGGGGCTGGGCTTGATGCAGGCTGATCTCTGCCTGATGTGCACGGCAGATTTCACCGACAATCGCCAAGCCCAAACCGGCTCCCGCGCCCTTATTACTATGCCTATAGAAACGCGCAAACACCCGTTCATGCGCCTCTGCTGGAATACCTGGGCCATCATCCTCGACCTCCAGCACCGCGCTCGGCAGCACCCGCAAAATCACATTGCCGCCGGGCGGCGTATGCGCCAGGGCGTTGTCCAGCAAATTGCACAGCAACTCATTGAGCAAGGTCGGCTCGCCGCTGACCCACACCGGCTGCTCGGCTTCCAACGCCAGGGCGATGCCCCGCGCATGGGCCAGCGGAGCCAGCGCCATTCCTAACTCGCGGGCCAGTTGACTGAGATCCAGACGTTGCGCGCCACCTTCAGCGATTGCCCGCGCGCCACTTTCGATGCGTGCCAGGGAGAGCAATTGATTGGCCAGATGGGTCAATTTGTCGGTGTTTTGCGCCGCTTCCTCCAGCGTACTGCGCCACACCGCCGGCTCTTGTGCGCGCAAGCCCAACTCAACCCGCGCCTTGAGCGCCGCCAAGGGTGTGCGCAGCTCATGGGAAGCATCGGCAATAAATTGCGACTGACGCTCGAACAGGTTGTGCAGCCGATCATTGAAATGGTTTAGCGCATCGATCAACGGGCGCAACTCACGCGGCATGCCGATAGCCGACAACGGTTGCAAATCATCACTGGTGCGCGCTGCCACGCGGCGGCGCAAGGTTTCCAGCGGGCGCAGCGCAGCACTCACCGCCAACCACACCAACAGCAACGCGCTCAGCGACAGCACGCCCATGCGCAGCAGAGTACCGAGCAACAACTCGCGGGCCATGCGCTCGCGTGCGCCCTGGGTTTCCGCCACGCGGATTTCCGCGACACCATTGACTCCTGGCTCGCTGACAGGCTGCAGCAAGCTAACCACCCGCACACCCTGATTACGGAATTCGGCATCGTAGAAACGCGCCAACGCCGGATAATCCTCGGTGCGTTTGGTGCCCGCTGGCGCAGGCGGCAAGTCCTCATAACCGGACACCAGCGCGCCCTGCACATCCAGCACTTGGTAGTAGATGCGCCCAGCGCTGTCATAGGCAAAGGTGTCCAGCGCCACATAGGGCACATTGGCATTCAGCCGCTCGGCGGTGGTGTACAGACCATCGGCAATCGCCCGCGCCGAGGCCAACAAGGTGCGGTCATAGGCGGTATCCGCCGCATGTCGGGCGCTCCAATAGGCGCTCAGGCTGCTGACCAGCAGAATCAGCGCCAATAGCAGCGCCAATCGGCGGATCAACCGCCCGCGCAGGCTGCCTGGCTGGTTATCCACGGACTTTCCGTGCTCAGTCACCGACTGCCTCCAATAGATAACCCAGGCCACGGAAGGTGACGATGCGCACTCCGCCGCCTTCGAGTTTTTTGCGCAGACGGTGCACGTAGATTTCGATGGCATCGCTGCTGGCCTCTTCATCCAGGCCGAACACCTGAGCGGCCAGCTGCTCCTTACTCATCACCCGGCCCGGCCGGGCGATCATCGCTTCCAGCACCGCCTGCTCGCGAGAGGTCAGGGTCAGCAGGCTATCGGCCAGGGTAAAGCGCCGGGTATCCAGGTCATACAGCAGATTGCCGCAGCGCTGCTGGCGTTCGCCACCAAGCACGGTACGTCGCAATAGCGCCTTGACCCGCGCCTCAAGCTCGCTCAGCTCGAAGGGTTTGGCCAGGTAATCATCGGCGCCGAGGTTAAGGCCATGCACGCGGTCCTTGACCTCACCACGGGCGGTGAGCATCAGCACTGGCAGGGTATTGCCGCGCTCGCGCAGGCGCGCGAGTACTTGAAAACCGTCCAGACGCGGCAAGCCGATATCGAGAATCGCCAGGGCGTAATCCTCGCTGCCAAGGGCCAGATCAGCGGCTACGCCGTCATGCAGCATGTCCACGGTCAACCCGTTGCCACGCAGGGCCTGGGCCACACTTTCAGCCAGGGGCAGATGGTCCTCGACCAGCAGGATTCGCACGGTAATAGCACTCCACAGCACTTTTCTTGTGCGCCCAGTGTAACGGCGCAGAGGCCGCTGCGAATGCCCCAGCGACTTTCTTTCAAACTGAAAGCCTGGTGAAAGCTTGACCCCCTAGCATCGGTTTCAGGTGGCTCGACCCACCGACCTGAACGACTGACGCAGTGGTGCGCAGCCGTGACAAAAACAACAATGGAGACCACAGGATGCCGACTGCATCAAATCGGGCACTTTCGCCTGTACACCTGCTCAGCCTGGCCATCAGCACGGCCCTGCTTGCCCCCGCTGCCCACGCCGACTTTGTCGCCGACAGCAAAGCCAGCCTGACCACCACCAATATCTACCTCAATCGCGATTTCCGCGAAGGGCAAAGTCCTGCGCAGAACAAGCGTGAAGAGTGGGGCCAGGCGTTATGGCTCGACGTTCAGTCCGGCTACACCGAAGGCACTGTCGGTTTCGGCCTTGATGCCCTAGGTGTTGTTGGGCTCAAACTCAACTCCGGCGGCGGCACTACCGGCACCGACCTGCTGCCTGTTCAGGACGATGGCGGCACCCCAGACCAGTTCGGTCGCCTGGGCCTGACAGCCAAGATCAAGGTCTCCAATACCGAGCTGCGCTACGGCTCGCACATTCCTGAACTGCCCGTGGTCAAGGCCAGCGACAGCCGCCTGCTGCCGCAAGTATTCGAAGGCGGCCTGCTGACCTCCTCCGAATTCGAAGGTTTGACCTTTACCGGCGGGCGTTTGGACAAAGTGATCGACCGCGCCTCGACCAACTCCGAAGAGCTGATCCTCAACGGCAAGAACAAGCGCTTTGCCGCTGGCATCACCGCTGACCATCTGGATCTGATGGGCCTCGACTACCAGTTCGCCAAGGGCCTCACCGGACGTTACTACTTTGCCGACCTCGACGACATCTACCGTCAGCACTTCTTCGGCCTGCTCGCCAGCCAGCCTCTGGGCAGCGGCAACCTGAGTGCCGATGTACGCCTGATGCTGAGTAAGGACAGCGGCGCGGCGAACGCCGGAAAAGTCGATAACCGCGCCTTCAACGCCATGCTCAGTTACGCCATCAACGGCCACAAACTGGGCCTGGGCTTCCAGGACATGAGCGGCGACACCGGTTACGCCTATATCGATGGCAGCGACCCGTTCCTAGTCAACTTCGTACAGATCAATGACTTCGCCAACGCCGACGAACGCTCCTGGCAGGCCCGTTATGACTACGACTTCGGCAAAGTTGGCGTACCCGGCCTGAGCTTTATGACCCGCTACATCAAAGGCAGCGATGCGCAAATTGCTGGCAGCGACGACACCGGTGGCGAGTGGGAACGCGACATCGAGGTCAAGTACGTGGTGCAGAGCGGCCCGCTGAAAGATGTCTACGTGCGCCTGCGTAACGCCAGCTTCAAATCCGACTTCGCCCGCGATGCGGACGAGAACCGCGTCATCGTCGGCTACACGTTGCCGATCTGGTAAACCACAATAAGAGTTCAGAGGAACACACCATGAAAACTGCCTTTACTCGCATTGCCCTGGCGACCGCTTGCATGGCCTTTGCCGGCCAACTGCTGGCTGCCGAACCGAAGCGCCCAGAATGTATTGCCCCAGCCAAACCCGGCGGCGGCTTCGACCTGACCTGCAAACTGGCGCAGAGCGGCCTGAAAGATGAAGGCCTGCTCAAGTCGCCGATGCGCGTCACCTACATGCCCGGCGGCGTTGGTGCGGTGGCCTATAACGCGGTGATCGCCCAGCGCGCTGATGATCCAGGCACCATCACCGCGTTTTCCAGTGGCTCGCTGCTCAACCTGGCGCAAGGCAAATTCGGCCGTTACGACGAAACCGGTGTGCGCTGGCTGGCCGCCGTCGGCACAGACTACGGCGCCATCACCGTGCGTGCTGACTCGCCCTACCAGAACCTCGATGATCTGGTGCAAGCGCTGAAAAAAGACCCAGGCAGCATCGTTTTCGGCGCTGGCGCCACCATCGGTGGCCAGGACTGGATGCAAACGGCACTGATCGCTCGCCTCGCTGGCATCGACCCAAAAAACCTGCGTTACGTTGCCTTTGAAGGCGGCGGCGAAACCCTCACCGCCATGCTCGGCGGCCATGTACAGGTGACCAGCAGCGGTCTGGGTGAAGTCACCCCGCAACTGGCAGCGAAGAAAGTACGCATCCTCGCCGTGCTGTCCGATGAGCGCCTGCCAGGCAAGCTGGCTGACATCCCGACAGCCAAGGAGCAGGGCTACGACATCAGCTGGCCGGTGATCCGTGGTTTCTACATGGGCCCAGAAGTGACTGACGAGCAGTTCAACTGGTGGAAACAGCAGTTCGACACCCTGCTGGTCAGCGAAGATTTCGCCAAGCTGCGTGAACAGCGCGACCTGCTGCCGTTGTCAGTCACTGGCGACGAGCTGAAAGCCTTGGTCTTCAAGCAAGTTGAGGAATACAAGGCACTGGCTGGAGAGTTCGGCCTAGTTCAGTAACTCGCTACGTAGGATGGGTATCGCTGCGCCCGACCTACGCGGCCCGACCCATCCTACGGTTCCACGCTCTGCCCCCGATTCTCGACTAGGTAATCCGCCATGTACGTTCGCCTGTTCGCCGCGATCTGGCTGTTGTTTTGCGCCGCGCTCGCCGTTATTGCCTGGGGCTTCCAGGCACCCTTCGCCTACGACCCGGTGGGTCCGCGCGCCTATCCCTTGCTGCTGCTGACCCTGATGTCGGCCGGCAGCCTGTGGCTACTGTTCAAGCCAGGTTTGCTCGAGCAAACCTTCAACCGCAAAGCCGCCCTGCGCGCCACGCTCTGCGTGCTGACGCTGCTCGCCTATGCCGTGCTGTTTGAAACCCTTGGCTTTGTCATCAGCACGGCCTTGGCCGCTTTCGCCCTTGGCCTGCTGTTTACCGGCCGCCTGATTCCTTGCGCCATCAGCGCCGTGCTGATGGGCGTGTTGCTGTATGTCCTGTTTGACTACCTGCTGGATGTGCCGCTGCCCCTCGGCCTGTTCGAAGCCTTTGTGGAGAGCTGAAATGGAAACCCTGAACTTCTTGATGCAAGGCTTTGATGTCGCCACCCGCCCGGAAAACCTGTTGATGGCGCTGTTCGGTGCCTTTGTCGGCACCATCGTCGGCATGCTCCCAGGCCTTGGCCCGATCAACGGCGTGGCCTTGCTGCTGCCACTGGCGTTCGCCCTTGGCTTGCCGCCGGAAACCGCACTGATCCTGCTGGCCGCTGTGTACCTGGGCTGTGAATACGGCGGGCGCATTTCCGCCATTTTGCTCAACGTACCGGGTGATGCTGCCGCGGTGATGACCACCTTGGATGGTTACCCCCTGGCGCGCCAGGGCAAGGCTGGTATAGCCCTGTCGCTGTCGGCCGTCAGCTCGTTTATCGGCAGCATCATCGCCACCTGCGGGGTGGTTCTGTTTGCGCCGCTGCTGGCGAAATGGGCGGTGGCTTTTGGTCCTGCCGAGTACTTCGTGCTGATGATCTTCGCCATCGCCTGCCTCGGCGGCATGGTCGGCGACAAACCGATGAAAACCCTGATGGCGGCGTTGATCGGTCTGGCCCTGGCCACGGTCGGCGTCGACTCCACCACCGGCGTATACCGCTTCACCTTCGGCAGCGTCAGCCTGTCCGACGGCATCCAGTTCGTGATCGTGGTCATCGGCTTCTTCAGCGTCAGTGAAGTGCTGTTGATGCTGGAAAAAACCCACAACGGCCAGAAAGCGGTGAAAGCCAGCGGTCGCCTGCTGTTCAACTTCAAAGAGTTCACCTTCACCTTCTGGACCATGGTGCGCAGCGCCGTCGCTGGCTTCGTCATCGGCACCCTGCCCGGTGCCGGCGCAACCATCGCCAGTGCCATGACCTACATGAGCGAAAAGCGCATGGCAGGCAGCACAGGCAAGTTCGGTGAAGGTGACCTGCGCGGCCTCGCGGCGCCAGAAGCGGCTAACAATGCCTCGGCCTGCGGCTCGCTGATCCCGATGCTGACCCTCGGCGTACCCGGCTCGGGCACCACTGCGGTGATGATCGGCGCGCTGACGCTGTACAACATCACCCCTGGCCCGCTGTTGTTTGAACAGCAGCCCGATGTGGTCTGGGGCCTGATTGCCTCGCTGTTTATCGGCAACGTGATTCTGCTGGTGATGAACATTCCGCTGGTTGGCCTGTTCTCACGCATGCTCAGCGTGCCTAACTGGGTATTGGTACCGGCGATCACCGTGATCAGCATGGTCGGCGTCTACGCGGTGCACAGCACCACCTTCGACTTGGTACTGATGATCGGCCTCGGCGTATTCGGCTACATCCTGCGCAAGCTGGACTTCCCGCTGTCGGCCTTGATTCTCGGTTTTGTGCTCGGTGAGTTGATGGAAGACAACCTGCGCCGCGCCCTGTCGATCTCCGCAGGTGATCTGAACATCCTCTGGAGCAGCCCGATCAGCCTGTGCCTGTGGTCACTCACCGCGCTGATGCTGGCCCTGCCAGGCCTGCGCTGGTGGCGTGCACGTCGCACGGCGCAACCGGCCAATGCCTAAGTTACCCATGCTCACCGGCTGGCAAGGCTGGTGGGCCACTCCGCTGGTCGGCCTGGCCGGCGGCGCGCTGGCCAGCCTGATCGGCTGGCCTTTGCCGTGGATCATCGGCTCGCTGCTCGCGGTTATCGCGGCACGCTGCAGCGGCTGGCTGATTACCGAGCTACCGGGCGGGCGCAAGACCGGCCAGTGGCTGGTATCCAGCGCCATCGGCCTGCATTTCACCAGTGAAGTATTCGGCCAGCTCTTCAGCCACTTCGGCGTGATCCTGCTCGGCGCCCTGCTCACCCTGCTGCTGAGCCTGATTGGCATTATCGTGCTGCGCCGCGCCGGCCTCGATCGCGCCACCGCGTTCTTCGCCAGCATGCCGGGCGGCGCCAGTGAGATGGTCAACCTGGCGCAACGGCACAACGCCGAAACCGCCAAGGTGGCCGCCGCCCACAGCCTGCGATTACTGCTGGTGGTATTGCTGATTCCGGCAATCTTCACCTGGAGTCTGCCGCCTATCGAACCACCGGTGCCGGCGCCGGTGAGTTGGCCGTGGTTAGCGCTGCTGTTGCCTGGCGGTGCGCTGATGGCCTGGTTATGGGGGCTTTTGGGCCAACCCAACCCCTGGATGCTTGGCCCGCTGAGCGTTTGCGCCGTGGCCAGCGTTAGTTTTGACCTGCATCTGGGCTTGCCCGACGGCCTTGGCCAGGCGGGACAATGGCTGATTGGCTGCGCATTGGGTTGTCATTTCGACCGCAACTTCTTTCGCAGCGCGCCGGGCTTTCTCGCGCGCATCCTGCTGTTCTGCCTGCTCGCCATGCTCGCCGCCGCCGCATTGGGCCAGGGCCTGGGCTGGCTGGCCGGAGAAAGCCAGAACGCGCTGATGCTCGGCATGATGCCCGGTGGCATCACCGAACTGTGCCTGACCGCCGAAGCCCTGCAACTTTCAGTGGCAATGGTCACCGCCCTGCAGGTGCTGCGGCTGTTTCTGGTGATGTTCCTGGCCGAGCCCTTGTTCAGGCTCTGGCAGCGCCGCTGAAAACGCATTAACGACCACATTTAGCCCGCCTTGTGCGGGCTCTTTTTTGCCGGCTTCGGCAACAATTTTTGTTTAACAGATATGTCCATCACCACGCAGACGCATTGCGCAGGGGTACTCTCAGGGCCTGGCTAAATGAGGCATTTGTGTATGAGCGTACTGCGCTGGCCCGCCGCAAAAACTCTGCTGCTATTGCTCTGCCTGAGTTTACTGGTCACGGCCTGCAGCCGCCTGGGGCTGGCCTACCGTAATCTGGACTGGCTGGTGCCCTGGCGGCTGAACGATTACCTGAACCTCAACAGCCAGCAGCAGGCCTGGCTCAAGCCGCGCTTGCAGACCCACCTGCAATGGCACTGCAGCGTCGAGTTACCACGTTATATCGACTGGCTGCATACCACCGAGAGCCTCCTCAACCAGCCGCAGCCGGACAGCAGCCAGCTGCTTGAGCAATTCGCCCAGTTCGATGCCGCGCTCAAACGCATCAGCGTCGAAATCACCCCCACCGCCATCGAACTGCTGCAAGGGCTGAACGAGCAGCAGGTTAACGATTTTTACGCGGCGCTAGATGAAGACAATCTGGAAGACCGTCAGGACTTCCTCGACCCGCCCCTGGCCACCCAGATCAGCGAACGGCAGACGCGCATGCAGGAACGCCTGCGACCCTGGCTGGGCCGCCTGAACAGTACGCAAACCGAGCATATCGCCGCTTGGGCCAATGGCCTTGGCGAACAGAACCGCCTGTGGCTGGAGAATCGCCAACGCTGGCAAGCACAGTTGCGCACCCTGCTTGCTGAGCGCCACAGCGCTTACTTTGCGCCCGAACTGACGCAGCTATTGCAGCACCGTGAACGCTTCTCCAGCGACGCCTATCGCGCCAGTTATGCTCGCTCACGCCAGGCGCTGGCCACGCTGCTGAGCCAACTGTTAAGCAGTGCTGATGAACCACAGCGCGAGCGCCTGAGACATCGCCTGCGTGATTTACGTCGGGATCTGGCCGAGCAGCAGTGCAGTGCCGCTTAAAGGGTTCTAGCAAGCAGGCTCGGGTAAGCGCCAGTCGATCGGGCTCAGTTCATGCTGCTGCAGGAACTTGTTGGTACGGTTGAAATGGCCATTGCCGATAAAGCCACGGTGCGCTGATAGCGGCGAAGGGTGTACAGATTTCAGCACCAGATGCTTGCTGGAGTCGATGAGTTTTTCCTTGCTCTGCGCATGCGCGCCCCACAGCAGAAATACCAGCCGCTCCTGCTGCTGGCTGACCACTTCGATCACCTTATCGGTGAAGGTTTGCCAGCCGATTTTGGCGTGGGAACCGGCGATGCCATGCTCCACGGTTAATGAGGTGTTGAGCAGCAACACGCCCTGCTCCGCCCAATGCTGCAGGTTGCCGTGACTGGGGATGTCGATATTCAGGTCGCGCTTGAGCTCTTTATAGATGTTCACCAGCGACGGCGGGGTTTTCACCCCAGGCTGCACCGAGAAGCACAGACCATGGGCCTGCCCCGGCCCGTGGTAAGGGTCCTGGCCGATCACCACCACCTTGACTGCCGCCAATGGCGTGGAATTCAAGGCATTAAAAATCAGCGCACCCGGTGGGTAGATCTCTTTGCCCGCCGCCTTCTCCGCCCGCAGAAAGTCGCCCAGCTCACGCATATAGGGCTTTTCGAACTCCTCGCGCAGCGCAGCTTTCCAGCCGGCTTCGAGTTTGACGTTATCTGCAGCGCTCATGCCTATGTCCTGCCTGTACCAACGGAGACGGCACGCTAAGGAAGCCTCATCGGCAAGTCAAGCAGACAGGCATGCCCCATATTGCTCACTCTAGAGTGGCTTAATCCCGTAGCGGGCAAATAATGCGGCCCAGGCGGGATCAGCCTTAGCGCGCTCAAGCACGTCGCGTAAATCTGGACGGCTTCTGGGAATCATGGCCTGCAAGGTGAACTGGTTGAACGGTTGCTTGGCCACGTAGAAATCAGCCGCAATTGACATCAACTGCGGATCGTTCTGCAGGTAATAGTTGAACGCCAAACGACGAATAATGGTTACCGCGGCCCGCCGTGAGTGGATACGCATCAGCGAGGCGCGCACATCATTTCCATCTTCGCGGTCAATTTTGCCTTGCTGCATCAGCTCTTCAACGCCCATTGGGTAGTGATGCCCGCGCAACGCGGCGAAGCGTTGACCGATCAGCGAGTTGGCGTTGCGGTAAGGAACCTTATGCTGCTGCGTTGAAACCACCAGGTCTTCATCTTTGAACAGATCAACCCAGAGAAATCGCTGCTCAGCCCTCTCGCCCCAGCCCCACGCGGGGATAACCCAAAGCAGCATCCAGTTGTCATCACAACCTGGCGCCCCTGGCCCTGCACAACTGCCGTCTAGCCAACCCGCCAAGGTTTGGTTTAAGCGTGCGCGCGGCAGCACACGGGCATCATAGGTTTGCTGAGCGTCGGCTTGCTGATTCAGCAGCGCAGCCACCTCAAACATAAGGCCCGTGCGCGGCTCTAACTCCAGAACGAAGGGGGGCTGGCGATGGTAGGTGTAAAGACTGACAGGTGCGGCCACTACCGTGACGGGCAACAACAGAAGCAGCATCCAGGCTAGGCGTCTCAATATGACCTCGTACTAACAGTGTCCCTACCGACCGTTGTGGGCCAGCTTAATGACTTTATTAGTGTGCCGGGGCCTTCGGCAGCACTTCATGTATAAGGCAGAAATCTGGCAAACACCACCTGCTGCACGGCTTATTTACTAAAGAATGCAAGGCAGCATCAGCCCTGATGCAACGCCCGATAATGACTAGGCGCCATGCCCACTACTTTGCGAAATAGCCGCGAAAAGTAATACACATCGTCATAACCCAACTGCTCCGCCACCTGACGAATGCCCTGCTCGCCCTCATCAAGAAGGCGGCAGGCGTGAGCCATTTTTAGCTGGATAAAGTCCTGAATCGGCGCATGCCCGGTCAGTGCACGGTAGGTCTTGGCGAAGTGAAAACGGGACAGTTTGAACTGCGCGGCCAGCTCATCGAGGTTCAGCGAGTCATGCAAATGCGCGCGCATCACCGCCTGCACCGCGTCCACATCCAGCACCCGCCCAGACTTCAGTGTGGCACGCGCCGGCAGCACCGCCAGGGATGTCAGCAACACCTGTAATTGATGCGCCGCATGAATAAAGTGCGGCGGGTTCAAGCCCTGCTTACGCAGATTCAGTAACGCATCGAATTCGGCCAGCAGCCGTGGCTGCACGCCAATGCGCCACAGCGGCCCCTTACCCAACGGCTTGAGAAAATCCGCCACCAACTCACCATCAAAATGCACCCAGTACAGGGTCCAGGGCTTCTGCGCGTCCGCGCCATAGGTATGCGCCACGCCTTTTGGCAACAGCAGCAAATCGCCACCACTGACAGCTAATCGTCCATCAGGCGTGTCCAGCCAGCCCTGCCCGGCGCGGCAGTAGATCAGCAGGTGATCCTCCGGCTGCGGGCGATGCATACGGTGCCCTGCAGCTTGCGGGTAGAACCCCAGAGCCAGCGGGTAGCAGCCATGAGCTAAAGGGCTACGAGCCAGCAGGCGGCGCAAGCGGGGCGGCGTGATAAAGCGCACGCCGTTAGCGGGCAAGGGCCAGTTGGAGGTCTCGACATAGGCTGGCATCGGGCAGTCCTATTAGATTTCAAGCACAAGATAGTCCATCCAGCGGCCAAGATCGTCAATCCACAAAGCACCGTAGTGCCGCTATAACAACCAAACAATAACAATCGAGCCCAACAGCGGTTCGCCACGAGGAATACCCGCATGGCCAAGGCAATCCCACAGTTGATCGACGGTGAATGGCGCGAAAGTCGCGCCCGTGAATTTATCGAAGTCACCGACCCGGCCACTCAAGAGGTACTGGCCCTGGCGCCCAAGGCCACTGCCGAGGAGATCGAAGCCGCGATTGCCAGCGCCAAGGCCGCCTTCCTCACCTGGCGCGACGTGCCAGTCTCCGACCGTGCGCGGGTGATGCTGCGTTACCAGCATCTACTCAAAGAACACCACGACGAACTGGCGGAAATTCTCGCCGGCGAAACCGGCAAGACCCTGGCCGATGCCAAGGGTGATGTCTGGCGCGGTATCGAAGTGGTCGAGCAGGCCTGCAACATCGCCAGCCTGATGATGGGCGAGACCATGGAGAACGTGGCCCGCGATATCGACACCGCCAGCTGGATTCAGCCGCTGGGCGTATGCGTCGGCGTTACCCCGTTCAACTTCCCGGCGATGATTCCGCTGTGGATGTTCCCCCTGGCCATCGCCGCCGGTAACACCTTTATTCTCAAGCCGTCCGAACAAGACCCGCTGACCCCCAACCGCCTGGCCGAGCTGTTTATCGAAGCCGGTGCGCCCAAGGGCGTGTTGCAGGTGTTGCATGGCGCACGCGAAGTGGTCGACAGCCTGCTGACCCACCCGGACATTCGTGCCATCTCCTTCGTCGGCTCGGTGCCAGTCGGACAGCACATCTACCGCACCGGCACCGCGCACCTGAAGCGTGTGCAGGCCTTCGCCGGGGCGAAGAACCATATGGTGATCATGCCCGACGCCAACAAGCAGCAGGTGCTGAGCAACCTGGTCGGCGCCAGTTGTGGCGCGGCCGGGCAGCGCTGTATGGCGATTAGCGTGGCGGTATTTGTCGGCGAATCGAAACAGTGGATCGACGAACTGCAGGCGCAGATGACCGACCTGCAGCCCGGCTACTGGACCGACGGCCACGCCGCCTTCGGCCCGCTGATCAGCCAGCAAGCGAAACAGCGCGTGCTACGGCTGATCGCCGAAGGCAAAGCGGAAGGCGCCGAATGCCTGCTGGATGGCTCGCATTGTGCGGTCGAGGGCTACCCCAATGGCAACTGGATCGGCGCCACACTGTTTCGCGGCGTGACAACCAAGATGAGCCTGTACCGCGAGGAAATCTTCGGCCCGGTGCTGGTGTGCATGGAAGTCGACACCCTGGAAGACGCCATCGAACTGGTCAACGCCAGCCCATACGGCAACGGCACCTCGATCTTCACCCGCTCCGGCGGCGCGGCGCGGCATTACCAGCACGCAGTGGAAGTCGGCCAGGTCGGCATCAACGTACCGGTGCCGGTGCCGCTGCCGTTCTTCTCTTTCACGGGTTGGAAGGGCTCGTTCTATGGCGACCTGCACGCCTATGGTAAACAAGGGGTGCGTTTCTTTACCGAAACCAAAACGGTCACCAGCCGCTGGTTTGATGAAGAGGCCGTAGCCGCCGGAATGCCGGCCAGCCCGAATATGACCATTCAATTGAAATGAGAACCCGTAGCCGTATTGATCCACTGCAATACCCAGTTGTTTAGACCAAAAGACAATGCCTCCTTGCGTGCCAGAGCCTCACAGTGCTTTGACATAAAAACAACATGGAGGATTGCAATGAAACAACTGACTGCCGCCCTGGCCCTCTGGGCCGGGCTTACCGCCTGCGCGCAAGCGGCTGAGCCGATCACCCTCGGCCTCAACTACCCACGCACAGGCCCTTATAAGGAAGAGGGGTTGGCCCAGATGCGCGGAGCCTTGCTGGCCATCGACGAGCTTAACGCCCAAGGCGGAGTCCTGGGGCGCACGCTGCGCCTGTCGAGCAAAGACACCGCTTCGCGTCCGGCCAAGGCCGTGAAAAACGTCGACAAGCTGGCCAGTGAAGGCGCGGCCATGCTGTTTGGCGGCTCATCCAGCGCCGTGGCCATCGCCTCCGGCAAGCGCGCAGCAGAACATGGGCTGCTGTACTTCGGCACCCTCACCTACTCCAACGACACCACCGGCAAAGACGGCCATCGCTATATGTTCCGCGAGAGCAACAATGCCTGGATGAGCGCGCGGGTGTTAGGCCAATACCTGAGTAAAAATCTGCCGGACAAACGCTACTTCTACATCACCTCCGATTACACCTGGGGCCACACCAGCGAAAGCTCCTTGCGGCAAACCACTGGCAGCGCAGACAGCACTCAACACCCCGGCCTCAAAGTTGCCTTTCCGGGTGCGCGCCTGGCCGACTACCAAGACGCACTTAGCCAAGCTGCCGCCAGCAACGCCGAGGTGCTCGCTCTGGTGCTGTTCGGTGAAGACCTGGTGCGCGCCATGCGCATCGCCAAGGACCTTGGCCTCACCGAACGCATGCAAATCGTTGCGCCGAACCTGACCCAGAGCATCGTCGAACAAGCGGGCCCCGGCCTGATGGAAGGCGTTATCGGCAGCGAACCCTGGACCTGGCGCGTGCCGGCACTGGAAAAATCCGTACACGGCGAAGCCTTCGTCAAATCCTTCAGCGAGCGTTACAGCACCTACCCGTCCAGCTCCGCAGCATCGGCCTACAGCATCGTCTATCAGTGGGCCGATGCCGCCAAACGCGCAGACAGCCTGGACAGCGAAGCGCTGATCAAGGCCCTGGAAGGTCATCAGTACCAGCTACTCAAGGACCCACAAACCTGGCGTGCCTTCGACCACCAGAACGTGCAGACGGTGTATGCGGTCAAAGTCAAAACCCGCGCCGAGGTGCTCAAGGACCCGTTCAAGCAAGACTATTTTGAAATCGTCGACCGACTCGACGCCTCCCAAGCGGCGCCCAGCCTTGCCGAATGGCAAGCCGAACGACGCGCCGCCGGGCAACCCCTAACCCTGCAATGAGGACTTATGGATTTCGAACTCAGCGATGAACAACGCCTGCTGGTCGACAGCGCCCGCCAATTTGCCAGCCGCGAGCTGGCGCCGCATGCCGCCGACTGGGATCGCGACCACCACTTCCCGGTAGACGTAATCAAGCGCGCCGCCGAGCAGGGCTACCTGGCCCTGTACATCGGCGAAGAGGACGGCGGCCTGGGCTTGTCGCGATTGTCTGCCTCGCTGATCTTCGAACAGCTCGCCGCTGGCTGTATCGCCACCACGGCGTTTCTGACCATTCACAACATGGCTTCATGGATGCTCGCCTCCTTCGCCGACCAGGCATTGAAAGATGCCTGGCTGCCGCGCCTGGTCAGCGGCGAACTGCTGGCCTCCTACTGCCTCACCGAACCCGACGCCGGCTCCGACGCCGCGCACCTGCGCACCCGCGCCAAGCGCGATGGTGATGACTACGTGCTGGACGGCAGTAAATGCTTTATCTCCGGCGCCGGCTCCACTGATGTGCTGATCGTCATGGCGCGCACCGGTGAGGAAAGCGGTGCCAAAGGCGTGTCCTGCTTCCTGGTGCCGGCCGACGCCGAGGGCGTGAAGTACGGCCGCAATGAATTGAAGATGGGCTGGCGCGCCCAGCCGACGCGCACCATCACCTTTGAAGGCGTGCGTATCCCGGCGGGCAACCGCATCGGCCCGGAAGGCCAAGGCTTCGTCTACGCGATGAAGGGCCTGGATGGCGGGCGCATCAATATCGCCAGCTGCTCGCTGGGCGCTGCACAAGCGGCGCTGGAGCAGTCGCTGCGCTACGTCGAAGAGCGCAAGCAATTCGGCAAGCCGCTGAGCGACTTCCAATCCTTGCAGTTCAAACTGGCCGACATGCTCACCGACCTCACCGCCAGCCGGCAGATGGTGCGGTTGGCCGCGCATAAGCTCGACCATGGCCACAGCGAGGCCAGCCTGTATTGCGCCATGGCTAAGCGCTTTGCCACCGACCACTGCTTCAACCTGTGTAACGAGGCGCTGCAGCTGCATGGCGGTTACGGCTACCTGAATGATTACCCGCTGGAGCGCTGGGTGCGTGACAGCCGTGTGCACCAGATTCTCGAAGGCACCAACGAAATCATGCGGGTGATCATCGCCCGGCGCCTGCTCGACCAGGGCGGCATGCTGGATCGCCTGCTATAGAGCCTGAATCCTTGACCCGCAGGTGGCAGCAACAAGCTGCCTGCATCAGCCCACATGAGGACACCCATGAGCCACGCCATCGAACCCTACAGCCCCGGTGTATTCGACCTGACTCACAAGATCACCGTGGAAAAGCACGGCCACACGGCACTGATCACCCTTAACAACCCGCCTGCCAATACCTGGGATCGCGACTCGCTGATCGGCCTCAAGCAGCTGGTTGAACACCTCAACCGCGATGACGATATCTATGCCCTGGTGATCACCGGCCAAGGCGGCAAGTTCTTCAGCGCCGGCGCCGACCTCAAGCTATTTGCCGATGGAGATAAGGCCCGCGCCCGGGAAATGGCCCGACGCTTCGGTGAGGCCTTCGAGGCGCTTCGCGATTTTCGCGGGGTGTCGATTGCCGCACTGAACGGCTATGCCATGGGCGGTGGCCTGGAATGCGCCCTGGCCTGCGACATCCGCATTGCCGAGCGTCAGGCACAAATGGCCCTGCCGGAAGCCTCGGTAGGCCTGCTGCCCTGCGCGGGCGGTACGCAAAACCTGGCCTGGCTGATCGGCGAAGGCTGGGCCAAACGGATGATTCTCTGCGGCGAGCGCCTCGATGCGGAAACCGCCCTGCGCATTGGTTTGGTCGAGCAAGTGGTCGACAGCGGCGAAGCCCGCGGCCACGCCCTGCTGCTGGCGGCCAAGGTCGCGCGGCAAAGCCCGGTGGCGGTGCGCACCATCAAGCCACTGCTGCAGGGCGCACGCGAGCGCAGCCCGAATACCTGGCTGAGCGAGGAGCGTGAGCGCTTTGTCGACCTGTTCGACGCCGATGACACCCGTGAAGGGGTCAACGCCTTTCTGGAAAAACGCGACCCGCAGTGGCGCAATAAATAATCCGCTCATGGAAGGAGCTTTAGCCGCGATTACAGCCCTATCGCCGCTAAAGTCCCTCCGACAAACCTATTAAGCCGGCTGAGCTGAACAAGCAGCCCCGTGCAGCAGGGACACATGATGAACGTGCAATTTGAAGAACGCCCCGCCCAACACGGCATGCGTATCGGCATCGCCAGCCTGGATGCCGAGAAAAGCCTGAATGCCCTGTCACTGCCGATGATCGAAGCGCTGGATGCCCAGCTCAAAGCCTGGGCCGATGACCCGAGCATTGCCTGTGTACTGTTGCGTGGCAATGGTCCCAAAGCCTTCTGCGCCGGCGGCGACGTGGTGCAGCTGGTGCAACAATGCCGCGAGCATCCCGGTGAAGTACCGCCCCTGGCTCGGCGCTTCTTTGCTGACGAATACCGTCTCGACCACCGCATCCACACCTACCCGAAACCCTTTATCTGCTGGGCCCATGGTCATGTGCTGGGCGGCGGCATGGGGCTGATGCAAGGTGCCGGTATTCGCATCGTCACCCCAGGCAGCCGCTTGGGCATGCCGGAAGTAAACATCGGCCTGTACCCGGATGTCGGTGGCAGCTGGTTCCTCGCCCGCCTGCCGGGCAAGCTCGGGCTATTCCTCGGTCTGACCGCCAGCAGCATCAACGCCCGTGACGCACTGGATTTAAACCTGGCCGACCGCGTATTGCTCGACAGCCAGCAAGACGACCTGCTCGATGGCCTGGCCCAGCTCAATTGGCAAGAACAAAGCGCGCAACAACTGCACAGTCTGCTCAAGGCGCTGGAAAACCAAGCCCTTACTGAACTGCCGGAAGCGCAGTGGCTGCCGCGCCGCGCGCGCATCGATGCACTGCTCGACAGCGCCGACCTGCCCCATGCCTGGCAAGCGATCAGCGAACTGCAAAACGATCACGACCCGCTGCTGGCCCGCGCAGGCAAAACACTGACCGGCGGTTGCCCGCTGACCGGGCACCTGGTGTGGGAGCAAATTAAGCGCGCCAAGCACCTGTCCCTGGCCGAAGTATTCCGCATGGAATACGCCATCAGCCTGAACTGCTGCCGCCACCCGGAATTCCCCGAAGGCGTACGCGCGCGGCTGATCGACAAAGACCATGCGCCGTGCTGGCACTGGCCGGATCTGGCGAGCATTCCTGTCGAGGTGATCGAAGCGCACTTCGAGCCGGTGTGGGACGGCGCTAATCCGCTGGCGGATCTGTAAGGCATATCAACTCAGTGCGTAGGGTGGATGACGCTTTTTCATCCACCGATAAGACCGCGGCCGGTAGATAGGTGAAGCGTCATCCACCCTACACGGCTACCCGAACGTTATTCAGCGCGACAGGAGCATAACAATGACAACAATCGCTTTTATCGGCCTCGGTCACATGGGCCTGCCCATGGCGCGCAACCTGCTCAAGGCTGGCTTCAACTTAAACGTCTTCGACCTGCTGCAAGCTGCCGTTGAGGATTTGGCCAAAGATGGCGCACTCCCTGCCAGCAGCGCACTGGAGGCGGTGCAGAATGCCGATGTGGTGGTGAGCATGCTGCCGGCCAGCCGTCATGTTGAAGGTCTGTACCTGGGTGATAGCAGCCTGCTGGCGGCGCTCAAGCCCGGCAGCTTGGTGTTGGAATGCTCAACCATCGCCCCTGAGTCTGCGCGCAAGGTGCACCAAGCCGCGCAGGCGCGTGGTATCGAACTGCTCGACGCCCCGGTATCCGGCGGCACCGCTGGCGCGGCGGCGGGCACCCTGACCTTTATGATCGGCGGCGCAGCAGAAACCCTGGAAAAAGCCCGTTCGATTTTCGAAGCCATGGGCAAGAACATCTTCCACGCCGGCCCCGCCGGTGCAGGCCAAGTCGCCAAGGTGTGCAACAACCAAGTGCTCGCCGTGCAAATGATCGCCACCGCCGAAGCCATGGCCATGGGCGTAGCCAACGGCCTTGAACCCGCGGTGCTGGCCGAGATCATGCGCCAGAGCTCAGGCGGCAACTGGACGCTGGAGAAGTACAACCCCTGGCCCGGCGTCATGGAAAACGCCCCTGCCTCCAAAGGCTACAGCGGCGGCTTTATGGCCGAGCTGATGGCCAAGGACCTGGGCCTGGCGCAGGAAGCCGCCCAAGCCAGCGGCAGCAGCACCCCCATGGGCGCGCTGGCCTTGCAGCTCTATCGGCTGCTGCTCAAGCAGGGTAAAGGCAAGCAGGACTTCTCGGTGGTGCAGCAGTTGTTTATCGAGTAAGCGTGAGACGTTTGTAGCCTTAATAAAGCGGAGGGTAAAGCAGCCGCGAGCGCCTGGCAGCGGACTCATCCGTCATAGCGCGGAAGCGCCCGATTGATCGCAGCCAAAGCGCGTCGCTAAGCGCTGCTCGCGCGCACCCCAGACAGCAAAAAGCCGCAGATAACTGCGGCTTTTCTATGCAGACCTTCAACCACTCAACGTTCGCGCAATGCCTCGGCGCGAGCACGGATAATCGGCTTGAGCAGGTAACTGAGCACACTCTTCTTACCGGTGATGATATCCACCGAAGCGACCATGCCAGGAATAATCAACAAGGGATGCTCCTCGCTGCCCAAATGGCTTTTGTTGGTGCGCAGCTTGATCACGTAAAAACTGTTGCCATCATCGTCGGTTACCGTATCTGCACCAATCTGCTCCAGCTCAGCCTTGAGTCCGCCATAGATGGTGTAGTCATAGGCCGTGAACTTGACCATCGCCTCCTGCCCCGGATGCAGGAAAGCGATGTCCTGCGGGCGAATACGCGCCTCAACCAGCAGGTTCTCACCCAGCGGCACGATCTCCACCAGGTCGCTGCCCGGCTGAATCACCCCGCCGATGGTGGTGACCAACAGCTGTTTGACGATGCCGCGTACCGGAGAAATCACCAGAGTGCGGTTGACCCGATCTTCCAGCGCCTTACCGGTTGACTGAATTTTGCTCAGTTCGGTGCGCGCCTCGTTGAGCTGAGTCAGCGCATCGCTGCGGAAGCGCCCACGGGTTTCATCGATCTTGCGCTCGACCTCCTTGATCGCCGACTCGGCGCGCGGTATGGCCAGAGTAGTGGCCTCCAGCTGGCCACGGGCCTCCACTTCGGCGCGTTTTAGGCGCAGCACTTCTACTTGGGAAATCGCCCCCTGAGCCACCAGCGGTTCAGACATACGTATTTCCTGACGCAGTAGGCTGAGGCTGTTGCGGAACTGCCCCTGCTTAGAGACAAACTCGCGCAATTCCTGTTGGCGCTGAATCAACTGCTCTTCCAAGCCAGCCACTTCATCGAGCAATTGCTGCTTGCGACTGTTGAACAGCTGAATTTCGTTATCCGCCTGCCTCGGCGCCTTTTCGCGCACCTCATCGGCCACCACCAGCTCGCGGTCCTGCACTTCGGCGCTGAGTCGCTCAACCCGCAGCAGCAGGGCCAGACGATCGGCCTCTGTTTCACCGACATTGGAGGCAAAGCGGGTGTCATCAAGGCGCAACAGTGGGTCACCCGCGTTGACGATCTGCCCCTCGCGGACAAACAGCTCAGCGACGATTCCGCCTTCTAGGTTCTGGATTTTCTGCAGCCGCGAGGATGGAATCGCCTTGCCATCACCGCGCGTCACCTCATCAACCACGGCGAAATTCGCCCACAGTAAGCAGAACACCACAAAGGCAATCAGCCCCCAGATGGTGAGGCGTACCACCCGTGGCGCGTCCTCAATCAGCGCTTTATTGACCTCAGGCAGCGGCTCATCGCCCAGCTCATCGTCACTGCCAAAATAGGCGGCAACGGCCTGACGCAGGCTCTTTTTCTCGGGCACTTTAGCTGACACTGATCTGCCCCTTCTTCAACGCTTCCATCACGCTGCCTTTTGGCCCGTCGGCGATGATCTGTCCGCGATCGACAATGATCAGCCGGTCGACCAGGCTGAGCATCGACGCACGGTGAGTGACCAGCAGCAGGGTTTTAGTGCCAATCACCGCAGACAAACGCTGCTTGAGGCGCTCTTCACCGGTGTTGTCCATGGCGCTGGTAGGTTCATCGAGCAGCAGAATAGGTGGGTCAAGCAGCAACGCACGCGCCAAGGCAACGTTCTGTCGCTGGCCGCCGGAGAGGTTCTGGCCGCGTTCCCCCACCTGCAGCTCATAGCCTTTCGGGTGCAGGCGAACGAACTCATGCACGCCAGCCAACTCAGCGGCCTGCAACACCAGCTCGTCTTCCACATAGCGCGCGCCGGACACCAGATTGTCACGCAAGGTGCCGCTGAACAGCTGAATGTCTTGTGGCACATAACCGATGTTATGCCGCAAGTCGCTGACATCCAGTTGGCGTACGTCAATACCGTCGACCAGCAAGCTACCGGCATCCGGCTGATACAGACCGACAATCAGCTTGGCCAGCGAGCTTTTGCCCGACCCACTGCGGCCGATAATGCCAATTTTCTCACCAGGCCGAACGATCAGGTTGATGCCCTGCAAAGCAGCCTGCTGCTGATCCGGGTAATGAAAATCCAGCTGCCGAAACTCGATGGCGCCCTGCAGCGATTGGCGCTTGAGCGGCCGCTCATCGGCCTGACGCTCCTGCGGCAACTCCATCATCTGATTGACTGAATCGAGGGTGATCCTGGCTTGCTGATAACGCGTGAGCAAACCGGAAATCTGCGTCAGCGGGCCCAGCGCACGGCTACTGAGCATGTAGCACGCAATTAGCCCACCCATGCTCAGGTTGCCGTCGATAATCTGGTACACCCCTAGCACGATCACCACCACACCCGCCAGTTGCTGCAGCAGCATGGTGGCGTTCATCGCCAGGCTTGAGAGCATGCGCGCGCGCAGCTCCAGACGACTGAGGGTGCCGATGGTCTGCTCCCACAGGTATTGGCGCTCACTTTCGGCGTTATTCACCTTGACCGCATCCAGCCCCGCCAGGCTCTCGATCAAACTCGACTGACGCTCACCAGCCAGGGCCATGGTGCGCTGCATAGTCTCGGCCAGCGGGCGTTGCAGCGTCCAGCCAATCAGCGCCACCAGCGGAAAAGCGAGCACCGGAATCCATACCAAATGCCCGCCGATCATGGCGATCACGGCGAGAATCAACAGGGTAAACGGCAAGTCAATCACGCTGGCCAGGGTCAGCGAGGCAAGAAAATCGCGCAGGCTTTGAAACTCATGGATGTTCTGCGCAAAGCTACCAACCCGCGCAGGACGGAACTTCATGGCCATCCCAACGATGCGTTCGAACAACGTGGCGGAGATAATCAAGTCAGTCTTCTTGCCCGCCAAATCCAGACACAGACCGCGCAAGGTTTTCAGCAACAAGTCGAAGCAAAACACCCCGGTGATGCCAATTGCCAACACCCACAGGGTCGCTTCGGCCTGATTGGGCACTACTCGGTCATATACGTTCATCACGAACAGCGGCGTGGCCAGGCCGATCAGGTTGATCAGAAAACTCGCCGCAATGGCATCGATATACAGCCAGCGCGAACGTTTGAGGGTGTCGCGAAACCAAGAAGTGGCGCGCGGAATCAACTCGCCGCGGTTGAAGTCGAACTTATGCAGCGGTTGAGCAAAGAACACCCGTCCGCTGTAATCCTCAGCCAGCGCCTCGGCACTCACAGACAGCTCACCACCCTCGCTTTCGCTGGGCATGATGCGCGCACGGCCTTGATCATCCCACCCCAGCAAAATGGCGCTGCGGCCATCGCGCAGCAACAACAAAGCGGGCATAGCCAAGGCCGGAATCTTCTCCAGCGCACGCCGCAACCAACGCCCTTGCAACCCCGCACGCGCCGCTGCACGTGGCAGCAGCTCGGCGCTCAAACGCTGCTCAGGCAACGGCAAGCCAGCCGTGAGCATGGCACGGCTGACCGACTTTTGGTGCAAGCTACAGAGCGACAACAGGCTGTCTAGCAGTGGGTCGTCGTAGCGATCGCGCGGATCACTACGGGTTTGCATCGGGCTGGGGTCTACTGCCACAAAGATTCACTCGTACTCAACTTGGCTCAATTCAGACCCGGCAAATTCACCTGGGTCTTGATCTCGTCCAGCGGCGCAGCGGCCATTGGCGCGACTACACCCTGACTCTTGAGCAGGGAGCCCATGGTGGCCTTGATCCGGTATTGAGTAAACAGCTCGGTGAAACGCACTTCCTCAAGACGGCGCGAGGCGGTGAACAACTCGTTTTCACTGTCGAGCAAATCCAGCAAGGTACGATCACCCAGGCTGAACTGCTTCTGATAGGACTCACGCACGCGGCTGCTGTAATCAACATATTGCTGGGCAATCGGCAACTGCTGGCGAGCATTCTCACGAGCGTTCCAAGCCAAACCCAGCTCTTCATTTAATACGCGTAGGGCGTTATTACGAATATCCATGGCCTGGTTGGTTTGATAGGCCTTGGATTGCAGGTCCGCCTTGTTGCTGCCACCGGCAAACAGGTTGTAGCGCATACGCAGCATCGCCTGCCACTCGTTGCTATGGCCGCTGACGCCATCGATATTGTTGTCTAAACCGCGTGACAGTTCGGCATCAAAGCGCGGATAGAAACTCGACTTAGCCGCTTCATACTGCTGTTCAGTGGCCTTTACATCCGCCTCGGCAGAACTCAACAGCGGATTGTTGGCGAGCATTTCCTGACGGGCCGCTGGCAAACTTTCCGGCAACCGACCAACCAGGCCAGCAGGGCGGCTCAGCTCACTGGCATCGCGGCCAACCACGCTGAAATAATTGACCTGCGCGTCTGCCAGGTTAGTTTGCTCGGTGATCAGGTTGTTACGCGCCTGCGCCAAACGCGCCTCCGCCTGATCAAGGTCCGCTGTGCGCCCTACGCCACTCTGGCTACGCAAGGTGATCTGATCGTAGATTCGCTCATGGCTGGCCAGATTAGTCTCGGCAAGACGCACCAACTCCTGACGGGTCAGTACATCCAAATACACCTGCGCCACTGTCAGGGCAGTGCGCTCGGCAGTGCCTAGCAACTCATAGGCACGCGCATTAACCGTGGCGCGTTGGCGGCCAACTTCACTGCGCGTCGCAAAACCATCGAAAACCATCTGCTGCAAGCGCAGGCTCGACTCGCCACGGTTAAGGGTTTCAGTGTTGTGGGTATTACCACGAGTGCCAGGGCTATCCGTACCTTCACGGCCATAACCGGCCAACAGATCAACCTGCGGCAGATAGCCACCCTTGGCGGCCTTCATCTGCTCTTCAACCGACAAGCGCGCATTAATCCCCGCCTGAATCTCCGGATGCATCTCAAGGGCACTTTGCATGGCTTCATTAAGTGACTGGCCATGGGCTGCCAGAGAGACCGCCAAAGCAAGGGGGACGAGAGCAAGAAAACGCATTTGGTGAAATTCCTTATTCAGACAGATCGAGCGACTTAACCCGCGAAGAGCCCACGCTTGACACTGCGCCCGGCTGGACACATAAAACAGCAAGCAGCACGTGACGCGCATCACAGAATTACTCGCCAATATCAAAGTGACATCGGCCGCGGCATTGTTTATTATCCCGACGAGCCAGTCAATAGTTTGGCATATACCTAATTCCAAATAGCTATATGCCAAAAATATGTCACGCCGGAAAGACAGAAGATTGCCGCATCGGGAACTCGCACTAACTAGTAGTAGTCGCCGCTCAATGAGCGAGCTGCACATCATTCAGGGAGCTTCACCTTATGAGCACTATCGCCGCTATCGTCAAAAGCCTTGTAGGACAAGTGTTTGCCGTTTCCCTCGACGGCCTCAAGCGTCAGATATTCGAAGGTGAGCGTCTGCTGATGGGCGAGCAGGTCCTTACAGGCCTGGGCGGCGAAGTGACCTTGCAACTGGCCAGTGGCGATGTGGTCAATGTGGCGCAGAACAGCAGCTGGCAAGCAGCGCCCAGTGCAGCTCAAGCTGAGGACGATAAAGCCGAGCCCGACTCAAGCCTGGAACAGGCCCTAGCTGCCGGCCTCGACCCCACCACAGAGCTTGAAGCCACCGCTGCAGGCCAAGGCACTGGCGGCGGCACCGGCGGTGCTGCAGGGGGCGGGCATAGCTTTGTATTGCTGGACGAGACTGGCGAGCAGTTGGATCCGACTATTGGTTTCCCTACCGAAGGCCTCGACTTCGCAACAGAGTTCGTCAGAGAAGAACTGGGTCAACCGGATGACAACAACGCCGCTATCCCCGAAGGCATCAGTGCGGCCATCAACCTTACCTCCGATGGCACCGTCACCGAAGGTGGCAAGATCACTGTTACAGCCACGGTCAGCAGCCCAGTCACCGGCTCGCCGCTGTTTATCAACTTAGGTAATGGCAACACCATTAGCATCCCGGTCGGCGCAAGCACGGGCTCCACTGAAGTCGACACCCGTGGTGACGACGTCTATAAGCAAGACGACGAAACCGTCACCTTCGAAATCGTCGGCACCACCGGTGGTAACTACGAAGCGCTGAACACCAGCAGCACCACCTCAACCACAGTCACAGATGACAGTGATCAGGTCTATGCCGTGATCAGCGTCGACGCCAACACCGTCGCCGAAGGCGGCAAGCTGACTTACACCGTAACCCTGCAAGACACCAATGGCGTGGCCGTCACCGTGCCTGCGGGCAAGTCCGTCAATGTCGCCCTGGACTGGACCGGTACGGCTGCAGGCGGTACTGATACCAGCGCACTGCCAACCAGCGTCACCATCACCAACGGCAGCAGCGCTACCTTTGATATCAGCGCCACCGACGACTACCTCAACGAAGGCAGCGAGCCGCTGGTCGCCACCATCAGCGGCGTCACCGACACCGACGCGACCTTCGAGGCCGTCGCCATCGGCAGCAACAATACCGCCAACAGCGCCATCACCGATGACGCCGGCCCAGGCTCACCGACGCCTCCAGGCACCCCAGGCGCTGAAGACACTGTCTACGCCGTGATCAGTGGCCCAACGACCGTTGTCGAAGGCGCGACCACCACCGACTACACCGTGCAGCTGGTCGACAAGGACGGTAATCCCGTCACCGTCACCAACGCGACTAGCGTGGTCGTCAAATTCACCAACGGCAGCGCCGAAGTCGGCGACTACGCCGCCGGCAACCAGACCGTCACCATTGCCGCAGGCAGCAGCAGTGCAACCCTGACCGTCGCCACCAATGAAGACGCCGACTTCGACAACGAAACCTTCACCGCCAGCATCGAGTCCGTGCAGGACACCGGCCAGTTCGAAGCGATCAACATCGTCGACGGCGCCGCCGGCCAGACCGCCAGCGCTGACACCACCATCACAGATAACACCACCGCGCCGACCATTGCTTCCGCCATCGTTACCGTATCCGAAGAGGCGCTATCAGAAGGCATCCAGGGCTCCAACGGCGTGAACGACAGCACCATCCAGACCGGCACCCTGGCAATCAGCCATGACGGCGGAACAGCCACCGTTAGTCTAGACATCGCTACCTTACCTCCCCTCACATCGGGTGGAGTTGCCATTATCTGGAGCTATGGCGATAACGGCAGCAATCAAGCGGTTATCCAGGGTAAGGCCGGTGCCAACAGCGTTATCGAGATCAGCCTCAATGGTGGTAACAGTTCCGTTGCGGGCAACGCGAGCAGTGTGGGCTACACCGTGACATTGCTGGGCCCTGTCGACCACCCCGATACCACTGGCGAAGATGTACTGGACCTCGACGTTGGCGTAACCATTTCTGATGGGCTGAATAGCAGCACCGGCTCACTGACCGTGCAAATTGAAGATGATGCCCCGTATGCTGGTGTCATAGTGCAAACCACCGGTTCTGCAACCGTTTTCAACGCCAACATAATGATCAGCCTCGATGTATCAGGCAGTATGAATGACGCCTCAGGCATAAGTGGACTAACCCGGCTAGATGCTGCCAAACAGGCCATAACCGAACTGCTCAATGAGTACAAAGCCACGCTGACTGCAGCCGATAATGGCGATGTAAAAGTGAACATCAGCCTCTTTGGCTCCTCGAGCACCCAGCTGTCCAATGGCTGGGTTAGCCTTGATGCCGCACTCAACTTGATAAACACCGTCCCCCGCTCAAGTGACACTACGCTCACCAATTACGACGCCGCGCTGCAGGAGCTCATTGACTCCTTCAACCCGGCCGAATATGGCGCCAATGGTCCCGTAACAGCGCTAGGCACACAAAACGTTTCTTACTTCTTGAGTGACGGAGCGCCAAACCGCTCCAATGTTGGCACCAGTAACTCTGTCGGTATCCAAGCGGGTTTTGCTCCAGGGTTCGATGCCAACAGCATCAATGGCACCAGTGATGTCGGACAGGCCAACTGGGAAGCCTTCCTAACTGCCAACAAGGTTGTTTCCTACGCTATTGGCATGGGCTCCGGCGTATCAGCCGCTAAACTGAACCCGATCGGCTATAACGGAGCCACCGGCAGAGACGACAACACTGATCTGGTCAAAGTCGTTACCCAGCTGAGCCAGCTGTCTAGCGTACTGATTGGCACCACGCTGCAGGCCGAGCAGCTGGCCGGTTCCCTGGTGACAGGCAGCGCTAGCACCACCGGATTTGGTGGTGACGGCGGGCGTGTAATGACGATCACAGTGGATGGCATTCTCTACACCTACAACCTGGCTGATGACAACATCACGTCGGTAGGTGCTCCCACCATCGACGGTGACACCCTAAACCTTACCACCGCCTTGGGCGGTAGTTTCTCTATCGATATGTCCAGCGGTTCGTATAACTACACACCGCCCACCACTGGAACCGCAGGCACTGAGCGCATCTTCTTTACTCTCATCGATAAGGACGCAGACACCGACTCAGGCCTTCTGAAAATAGTGGTTAACAGCAGCACGACGATTGCGGCTGACGACAACATCATCACCAATATCCTATCCAACAGTGTCGTAGTACCGGCCGAAGCTTTGCTGGCCAACGACGTTGCCGCAAAAGGTGGCACGCTGAGTGGCAACAATCTGGCACTAAATACGGGCTGGCTGCCAGAGACGCAACCGTCGGTCAGCGTCATAAGCACGCGCGATAGTGCCGCCACCATATCGCGTGACAGTTTCGAGCTAGAATCGCCCACCACCGCCTCGCTCATGGTAAGTGGATCGCTGAGGGGTAACAGTAGTAGTAACAACAGAAGCGATGTGCTGACCATCAGCCTGCATGCTGGAGAAACACTGCAGGTGACATCCAGTAACCCAATCGGTTTCGAATACCGCACAGGGACCTCCGGCAGCTACTCGACTCTCGCCAACAATGGAATCATCGCCAACACCGGCCCAGGTGATCAGGACTACCAAATCCGGGTTACCAAGACCAGTAACGGCAATGTTAACTACGACCTGGATCTGACCCTGGGTGGCAACGGTTTCGATGCAAGCGACTTCACCAGCACGGTAAGTGGTACCTACACTGCCACCGGCAGTGCAGGTGGCAGCGATAGCGCCGATGTCAGCCTGACCTACCAGGCCGGCAGCATCCTGACAGGCACCGACGGCAATGACACCTTGCTGGCGGGAAGCATTGCGACCACCCTCAATGGCGGTGCCGGGCATGATGTGCTGTACGGCGGCAGCGGCGGCGACACCCTGAATGGCGGCATCGGCAATGATCGGCTGTTTGGCAATGCTGGCGACGACACCCTGCTCGGCGGCGACGGCGACGACATCCTCATCGGCGGCACCGGCAACGACAATTTACGGGGTGACGCTGGCAGCGACACCTTCGTCTGGAAGAACGGCGATCTAGGCAACGACGTGATCAAGGACTTCAACCCAGAAGAGGACCGCATCGATCTCCGCGATCTATTGCGAGGCGAAACCGATGCCACTATCGGCAAGTTCCTGCAACTAGTCACCGATGCTAGCGGCACCTCAAGCCTGCTGATCAGCACCGAGGGTCACTTAAATGATACTGGCGGCGCGGCGGCTAATGCTGACATGACCATTGAGTTGGCCGGAGTGAATCTATCCAGCAGCAGTATCAACTCGCTGATCGCTGGCGCCGACCCTGTCATCAAGGTCGATCACACCTAACAAGAAAACCCCGCTAACATGGGTTAGCGGGGTTTTCGTTCAAGGGAAGCCGTTGGCACTAGGGAGCGATCGATGTTGTATGTAAAACGCGATGCTTGGGGCAATCTGCAGCAGGTCGAAGCAGCGCCTTTCGAGGGTATGGATGGTGAGTTGTTGGCGGACAGCCAGGAGGCTCAGGCGTGGTATGCCAATCAGATAGCTGAAAGCAGCCTGCTTAAACTGGAACAGAGCGACCTGGACATGATCCGGGTACTGGAAGATTTGATCACCGTGCTCATCCGCAAGGGCGTGGTGCGCATTACCGATCTACCGGAAGCGGCGCAGAGCAAGTTGGTCGGCCGTAGCAAGGCGCGGGATGCACTGGGCGGTTTGCATCGGCTGATTAATGATGATGAGTCAGAACTGATCTGACCTCGACCAACGGTATAAGGTTTTTCCGATTCAAACCCAAAAGTTCGCGGGCAACCCGCACTTAATAACAGCTGTTAGCGCTTGGGCGCTGGCTCGCACGTGACACGCCGAGCGCGTAGCACCTGTAAGCCTCCTTGCGTTTCCAGCGGCTCGGTACTCAGCGCTGCCGCTCCCATCCCCGCTTGCTATCGCGGCGCTCATCTGCACGGCGTTCTTCGTTACGCGATGCATTGCCGCGCTGTTGGCGCGAAAACTGATGGCCGCGCGAAAAATCGCGTTCAGCATGGCCACCCCAGCTCGCACGCGGTTGCGGTGCGCGGTCATCATGGCGCTTCTGATACTTACGCGTTTGATAATGGCGGGGCTGTGGGGCCGGTGCGTAATAACGCGGCGGCTGGCGGTGATTATCATAGCGACGGCCATCATGGCGGTATGCCGAGTAGCGATGTGGCTGCGGCACCGCATACACAGGGTAGCGGTGGACCTGGTAATAAGTGCTGGTATGCCTTCGATCATAACGGTGATCGTCATAACCACCGCCACCACCGTAGACCGCACAACCGCTTAAAAACATCAGCAACAACGCCAAGAGCATCGCTTTATAGGGCATAGCGGCCTCCTTCGACCGCAGGTATGGCAACGACCGTTGTCGCTACCAGGGGGACTCCCGATAGATCTGACAGCGGCATAAGCGCTTTGGTGCGCTGATGGACAGCAAGTATCCGACCAATTGCTTTCTGCAGATTGATTCGACAACACCCCCAAAGCCCAGCTCAACTATCAACGGTTGATTCACGCCCCTTCGTGATCTGCGTCACGCCTCACTTAGTCACGACTCAATCGCCTAAACCTTAAAAAGGCGTAGCACCGGCCTGTCCTTTGAACAGGCTCGGCGGTCGGTCAGCCCCTCCTGAAATCAACCCAGCGTTACACCCTGAAAACCAGCACATTTAAATATGTTGAGCGGCCCTAAAACTCTCGCAGAGTCAGCCCTAGATGATGCTCAGGCCATAACGGCTATCGCCCTTCACTCAGCAGGCCAGGTGATAGGTACAGCCTGCACCTGTTTCAGCGATGCAACACATTGCACCGTACAGCTGACACGCCACATACCCATCGGCGGGCAAGCCTATGTTTTAAAACCATTTTTGCCTGAAAGCCAAGTTTCACCGGCTTTACACATACACCATTAAGCTGGCCAAAATAATCACCATCTTATTGATATTTAAGGAAATTAAATTGGTGGCATGTTCTCTGCTCTGTCTACCGTCGTAGATACAACGCATTGCACAGGGAACCTAAAAATGCACAAGCAGCTCAGCAGAATCACATGCACAGGGTTGCTGAGCAGCGCGCTGGTGATGGTGCTGCTGAACAATCCGGTATACGCCGATAACGGCTTAATCGTCCTCACACGCGACGTTCAACCGCGTGCCGCAACCCGAACGGAACTGGTTGCAGACCCTCACCCGCTAACTGTCCAGGCCGGGCTGCCGCGCAATGCGAGTGCCGAGCTGAATGACAGTGACTTTGCCCATATCAACACCGGCCTGTCGGTATCCAACAGCGCGCTGACAAGACAAACCAACAACCTCTCCAGTTCAAACAGCATGCCCCAGTCGGCGGGTAATGACATGCCTGGGCTGGGTGCAGCCATCGGGGGCGATGACACCGGGGGCACAACAGGCGGCCTCAGCGGACGCATCAACGGCGCCATACAAACCGGCTTGCGCCCCCTGCAAAAAATGAGCTTAGGACAATGACATGCGCCAGCTAACGCTATTTCTCGCGAGCGCCCTGTGCAGCCAATTATTGCTGGCCGAGCCAGCCATGCAAGCCACTGCCAGCCTCAACCAAAGCGGCCAGAACCATCAAGGTGTACTGATGATTAATCAGGCTGCAGGCGATGCTCAGCAGCAGGCTAACGCCCGCGCCATAGCCATTGGCAGCGGTGTGAATGCGCAGGCCACGGCGACCACCAACGTCAAACAGAACACCGACCATTTACCCATAAACCCACCCGGCATGGTTGCCAGCGCCAGCATTGGCGGCAGCTCATTTGCCAACAGCAACGGTGTTGTGGGGATCAATCAGGGGGCCGGTAGCGGCAACCAACAGATCAATGCAATGCGCATCACCAGCGGTCTTGCGCAGGGCTTGGATGACAGTGCGTTGGCGCAACAAAGCGTCAGGCCGTCAAGCATCTCGGGGGCAGCAGAACCACTAAGCGCAGAGCGCATTGTCTCGGTAGACGACAGCGCATTCAGTAACAGCCGCGGAGTGGTCCAGTTGAACCAGAGCGCCGGAGTAGGTAATCGCAGCATCAATAGCCTCGGCATACGGATCACGGAATAACTCCGCGTATCCGCCAACACAACCGCGAATGGAGAAACAAAAATGAAAGCTCAATTCATGCTCAAGCCACTGGCATTTGCATTGGCTGCCGTTCTGTCCGCAGGCGTCTATGCCGACCAGGGCGGTGATCGCAACAAAGGCCCTCAAAATGGTGGCAACGCCAGCATTGTTGATAGCCAGAACAACCATAACAACCTGGTACGTAATGAAGGCACCGTGAACGACGCCACTGTGGAAGGCTCACTCGGCGGCGCTTCAGGCAATGTCGGCGTCAACGTGGCTGCCGGCGACAACAACCAGCAAGCCAACGCCGGGGCCATTGCCGTGGCCGATGCGTACATGGTGTTTGGTACCGCCGCCAGCGCCACTATCGATGTGGATCAAACCGCGCGTAACAACACCCTGCGTAATTTCAGCGTGCCTAATACCGCGTCGATGGCCGACTCGGCCAACGGGGCCAGCGGTAACGTAGGCGTGAATATCGCTGCCGGTAACTTCAACCAGCAGAAAAATGACATGGCCATTGGCGTATCGGAAACCGCCTATGCGGCGAATGCCGGCGTGAATGTGAGCCAGGTATCCAATGGCAACGTCACCAAAAACAATGCCACCCTGGACTACGGCACAGCGGCTGTGAGCCTGAGCATGAGTGGCACAGGTACCTACAGCGGGCAGTCTGACCAGATTGGCAACGTCTATCCCGATATCTGGACGGGCGACTCTCACCCGGCTGGCAGCCCAGATGGCCACTTTGACTTGGATACCGCCACTCAGGGTGGCTCTGACCTGAATGACGACGGGGGTGCTTTGGCCTTTAACGAGGCCGGCACGCTTGGCCTCTCGGGCTCGGTTACCGGGGAGATCCCAGTTGTTGCCGGCTTCAATACCGCTGTCGTTAACACCGCCAGCCTGAGCAACTCGCTGAACGGTGCCAGCGGCAACGTTGGCGTCAACATTGCCGCCGGTGGCGGTAACCAGCAGAGCAATTCGCTGGCAGTGGCAGTCGGCTGTACTGCGTGCGCTAGCCAGTAACGCAACCGATAGCGCGGGGTGCCAGCAAGGGCCCTGCGCTTTATGCAGGTGTTTCAATAACCGGAGTGTTGCAACCCATGCTGCGTTTTGTACCGACGCTTATGCTCTGCTCTGCCCTCTGCGGTGTTTATCTGCAGCCGGCTGCAGCTGCCCAGAATATGCCGCTCGCGGTATTGCCAGGCGGTGGCATGGTGTTCAAACCAGTGCAAAGCATCCGTGAGCGGCGCTTCAGTCATTTGGTCGAGCAAAAAACCGATTTCAGCTGCGGAGCCGCCTCCGTAGCGACCATTCTCAACCAGGCCTATGGCTGGGATTTGAGTGAAGAACAAGTCATCCACGGCATGCTCGCGGTGGCCGACGAAGAGCAAGTGCGCAGCAAGGGCTTCTCCATGCTGGACATGAAGAACTACGCAACCAGCTTAGGTATGCGTGCCCGCGGCTACCGTATCGAAAGTAGCCAACTGAAAAGTGTCAGCATCCCGGTGATCGTGCTGATTGAGGTTCGCGGCTACAAACATTTCGTGGTGATGCAGCGCACAGCCGATGACTCGGTGTACGTCGGAGATCCGGTGCTGGGCCACAAGAAAATGACCATGGACGAGTTCACCAAGGGCTGGAACGGCATTGTCTTTGCCCTGATTGGCCCCGGCTATGACCGCAACAATCCATTGCTTGACCCACCTGAGCCATTGACCGCCAGGAACCGCTTAGCGGGTTACAAACTGGTCAACGATGCCGAGCTCATGGAGTTCGGATTCATTCAGAGTGATTTTTTCTAGCACACAGTGCGCGCGGGCAAGAGGCCCCGGGAGTCTGCAATGAAACTCAAAACATGGATGCTTGCCAGCCTGTTGCTACCGGCAATGCCGGTTAGCGCATCGAGTTTGTTTCAACCTATCGAAATCAGTGATGCCGAGATGGCCACCCTGCGCGGCCGCTACATTCTGCCCGAAGGCATTGTGCATTTCGGCGTAACCATGTCGACGTCATGGCGCAACAGCAGCGGCGCCACCATTGGTGCCCAGGTCAATCTGTCAGTGAGTAATCTGACGGCCAACCTGAACGTCACGCCGCTGAATACGGCAGGTAGCGGCGGTGTGCCAGGCCAAGGTCAGGGCCAAGTCATCGGAGGCCAAGGCCTGAATAACGTTCAGGGCATCTCCCAGAGCGTACGCACGGCGGGTGACTACAACACTGGCGAAAACTACGTTGACATCGCGATCACTCACAGCGCCGGGCAACCAATCGCCACGACGGGGCAAAGCTGGAGTGGCAATCAGCAGTTCAGCAATGACGCCGGCACGGTGCAGGTCTCTTCTGCCAATGGTGGCCTGCAGATGCAATTACAAGCCAATCAGGGCCAAGGGGTAGCCCGCCAGTCGATCGGGCGTGGCGGTATCAATCAGCAGGCCAATATCGGCGGCACCTTGAACCAGGTACGCAACCTCACCTCGCTGACCGTGGCCATGCAAGAGAATCCGGCGGCGCAGCAGCGGGTCTACTGCAACCTGAGCCAGTTAGGCGTCATGCAGCGTGCCGGTTATTAAGCGGCTGATCTAAGCGCGACCTCAAGCGCTGTACTTTCCAGGCGCGGACATTTCAGCGCCTGTGAGCCCCATCTTGAGCCGATGTTTTCGGCACAGCCCGGCAAGTGTGTCTAGGCTGGTCAAATAATAATCAGAGTTGATGGAGTGATCCTTATGCGCATACCCGCTTACTTGTTGATATTGCCCATAGCGAGCGCCATCAGCATGGCCAACGCAGCCGAGAACAGCGCCGAAATAACCGCCCTTCGTCAAGAGATTGAAACACTGCAAAAGCGTTATGAGGCGCAGCAGAATGCGCTGATGGTGCTTGAGCAACGGTTCCGCGCAGTGGAAGCCCGCGACCGGCAACAGGCTGCGGCACCGCAACGCAGCCTTGTCGGTTCCGGCCGGACCGTGGGCGGTGCACCGTCTTCTTACGGCGCCTCGCTCAAAGATGATTCCAAGCCCGCCGAAAGCGTTGAAGACGTCTACCAGCAGGCCAGCGGCTTCTTCGGTACCGGCGCATTCAGTTTAGAAACCGGCCTAACCTACACCCACTACAACTCCAACCAGCTCGCCCTAAACGGCTTTCTGGCGCTGGATGCGATCTTCCTCGGCAATATCAATATCGATGAGATCAACTCTGACAGTTACACCCTGGACGTGACCGGACGCTACAACCGGGACCGCTGGCAGTACAGCATGACCGTGCCGGTCAACTACCGCGAATCGACTTACTCCTCGGCGGGTGCTGGCGGCTCAACCGCCAGCTTTAGCGAGCAGAGCGTTACCGGCGACCCACGCATTGGCGACATCACCTTTGGCGTGGCCTACAAGTTTCTCGACGAGGCGGCTGGCATGCCCGACGGCGTGCTCAGTGTTGACGTGCGTGCGCCCACCGGCAAAGACCCTTACGGCATCAAACTGGTGGAAACCTCAGGCAACGACAACCTGTTCGTCCCCGAAGACCTGCCAACCGGCAACGGAGTATGGGGCGTAACCACCGGCCTCTCGCTGGTCAAAACCTACGACCCCGCCATTGTCTTCGGCAATATCGGCTACACCTACAACCTTGAAGACAGCTTCGACGACATCAGCTCCCAGCAAGGCGTGAAAGTGCCGGGCAAGGTGAAGCTGGGCAACACCATCAATTTCGGCTTGGGCGTAGCCTTCGCGCTAAACGAAAAAATGAGCTTGGCCCTGTCGTTTTCCGAGCTGATCTCACAAAAGAGCAAGATCAAGCCTGACGACGGCGATTGGCAATCAGTGGATAACAGCAATTACAACGCGGCCTACTTCAACGTCGGCATGACCTTCGCCCCAACAGCCAACATGAGCATCGTGCCAAACCTGTCGATTGGCCTGACCCCCGACGCCCCGGACTTCAGCTTTAGTATCAAATTCCCCTATTACTTCTAAAGCCTATGCACGGTCTTTTGGACTAGCGTCAGACAAAGAAAAAACAGGCGAGGAAGCGCAGTTTACGAGCTGTAAATGAGCATTCCGAGCCTGTTTTTAACGCGGCATGGCTGACGGCCAGGAGAGCGTGAGCCGGTTCTAAGAGCCCGTATTTCCAAGCCCCCCTACCCCACTTAATTGGTGCTTATGCAAGAGGCGGTACAGGGTGGGCCTAGAAATACCCAGCGCGCGTGCCGCCTGACTGAGATTCTGCGAGTGCTGCATAAGCGCATCGCCAACGGCCTGGCGTTCGGCTCGCAGCTTGTATTCTTCTAGGGTGCCGATTAACGGTGGCCGCTGGATGCCCCGATCAAGCCCAATATCCTCGGCTTCAATCTGCTTGCCCTCCGCGATAACCAACCCACGCCGGACTCTGTTAGCCAGCTCGCGCACATTGCCGGGCCAATGGTGCGAGGTCATTGCCAGTAATGCAGCCTGGCTAAAGCGCCGCGGGCGGCGACCGGTCTCCACACTGAACAGGCTGGCAAAGTGAGCGGCCAGTTGCGGCACATCGAGCACGCGTTCGCGTAACGGCGGCACCTGCACCTGTAACACGTTGAGGCGGTAGTAGAGGTCTTCGCGAAATGTGCCGCTGGCGACAGCCTCTTCCAGGTTGATGTGGGTCGCAGCGATCACCCGCACATTGACCGAAATCGCTTTGGACCCGCCGACTCGTTCGATGGTCATTTCCTGCAAAAAGCGCAGCAAATTTGCCTGCATCTCCAAAGGCAGATCGCCGATCTCATCCAGAAACAGGGTGCCGCCATCGGCAGACTCGATGCGCCCTATTTTGCGCTGGTGAGCACCGGTAAAGGCGCCCTTCTCATGCCCGAAGAGCTCAGACTGAATTAGGTTTTCCGGGATGGCACCGCAATTAATCGCAACCGACGGCATGTTGGACCGCGCGGACATCCGGTGCAGGCTGCGGGCAACCAGCTCTTTACCCGTCCCGCTTTCACCGCGAATCAGCACCGGCGTATCGGTCGGCCCGAGTTTCTCCATGAGTTTGCGCACACGGCGAATCGATTCACTTTCGCCCAGTAATTCATGGCTCTCGTCAGCCAGAAACTTATCACTCTGTTCGCGCAGGAGGGCCATGCCGCAAGCACGCCCCAAGGTGACAATCAGGCGACTCAGGTCAACCGGCATCGTATGAAAATCAAAGAACCATTCACTGATGAAGTCGCACAACTTGGCTTTGGACATGTCTTGGGCACTGACCAACGCCACCCACTCAGCAACATTGCTCGCAATCACAGCCTTGATTTCATCCAGGCGTGATAGCAATCCGGAATGAAAACAGAGCATGCCAACCTGACAAGGATGAATGCCTACATCGCTTAACGAGCGCGCTTCAACCAACCATCCTGCCGCTCGCAACCGTGGGAATAAGCCTCGACACTCCTCGCACGGCTCAATAACCAGCAGCCGACGGGGCTCAACGGCAACAACACACATGCGAACCTCACTCAAGGGTCAAAAAAATAGCCAACCCGAGCAAAAGTAGCAATAATTTGACACAAATGAGCGAACGATTCGCTCTAGATAGCCAAGGGCTTATTACCCTGCGTGTGGCGCCGAGCTATCGACTCAACGCCTAGAAGCCCTGGAGGCGCGAGTAAAAACAGTATGGAGATGCGGACTTTTGGTGAGTCGCACGGTCTAGCGGCATCAGGGCAATCGTGGTTAAGTGCAGCAAGCGCCATTACTCCGCGCACATCAGCCAAACCCTGTTGTAGCCGCCCTGCTCAGTATCGAGCGCTACAATGCAGTGAGTATTTAACCAGCAGAGCCTTGCATGCCTGACTCATCTTCCCTGCCTCGCCAATGGCCGTTGATTGTCTTACTGCTGGTACTACTGGGGTGTGGCTTCCTTGCCACCTCCCTGGCCAGCTATTACGCGGCCCTCGACTCCATACGTGCAGGGATCATCCACACCGAGCTGCCACTGACTTCGGATAACGTCTATTCGGAAATCCAAAAGGATCTGGTCAGGCCCATCCTGATTTCCTCGATGATGTCCCGCGACACGTTTATGCGTGACTGGGTAATGGACGGTGAGCAGGATGCCAAACAGGTTGTCCGCTACCTACGCGAGGTGCAGGAGCATTACGCCACGGTCACCAGCTTCTTTGTTTCCGAGAAAACCCACACCTACTATCAGGCCAAGGGCGTACTCAAAAAGGTCGAGAAAGACCAATCGCGTGATGACTGGTATTTCCGTGTGCGCGACATGCAGGCGCCCTACGAGATCAACGTCGACATCGACATGGCCAACAGCGATCGCATGACCGTGTTTATCAATTACAAGGTGTTCGATTACCAACAGCGCTTTATCGGCGCAACCGGTGTCGGTCTAACCGTGGACGCCGTGGTCAAACTGATCGACACCTACCAGCAGCGCTATAACCGCAGCGTGTTCCTTGTCGACACCGAAGGCCGCTTGGTCCTCACCGGATCCAGCGGCGGCCCCTTGGGCGCACGCGTCGGCCAGTCGCTCAACGAAATTGCCGGCCTGGAAGAGCTGATGGTCAAGCTGCCCCAGCCGCAGAGCGGTGATTTCGAATACCAGGAACAAGGCCGCGGCCACTTCCTCAACGTGCGATTTATCCCTGAGTTGAACTGGTATCTGTTTGTCGATACACACGAAGACGGCGCGGTGGCCGGCATCCGCCAATCGCTGTACATAAACCTGCTGATTTGCCTGGTGATCACCGCTCTTATCATCACCCTGGTTAACGTGGCGCTACGGCGTTATCAGCGCCGAATCAGCGCTCTGGCCACCACCGACCAACTGACCGAACTGCCCAACCGCCGCGGCTTTAACCTGCTCGCCAACCAAGCCATGCAGGAAGCCCGGCGCAACCAAA
This sequence comes from Pseudomonas spirodelae, assembly GCF_034653255.1. Classification (NCBI taxonomy): domain Bacteria; kingdom Pseudomonadati; phylum Pseudomonadota; class Gammaproteobacteria; order Pseudomonadales; family Pseudomonadaceae; genus Pseudomonas; species Pseudomonas spirodelae. The sequence goes on from NZ_JAYEET010000001.1 coordinate 338,771, forward strand.
GCGCGCTGTGCGTTCTGATGCTCGACCTGGATAACTTCAAGCAGCTTAACGACAGCCAGGGGCATATGGCCGGTGATGAAATGCTGCGCCGCTTTGCCAGCCACCTGCGCAATACCGTGCGTAAATCCGACATCATCTGCCGCTGGGGCGGTGAGGAATTTATCCTGCTGCTCAAAGACACCACGCCCGAGCAGGCCCGCGAACTGGCCGAGAAAATCATTCAGCAAACGGAGCAAAGCAGCATCCGTTTCAATGACGTCGACCTGCAGATCACCACCAGCATCGGTCTGGCCCACCTGCAGGCCGATGAATCGCTGGAGCAAGTGATCACCCGCGCCGACCGCGCGCTGTACCGGGCCAAGCAGAGCGGGCGCAACCGCCTGTGTGAAGAAACCGCATGAGTGATGCACCGAGCCACTGCCCCTGCTGTGGGCAGCTCAACCAATGCGCCCAAGCCGCAAGCGCTTCACCCGTGACGCACTGCTGGTGTTTTTCCGTAAAGGTCGACGCCCAGCAACTGGCCAACGTGCCAGCAGAACTGCGCAACCGCAGCTGCCTGTGCCCACGCTGCGCGCAAGGCCTGCCGCCTGATTCGCCACCTGCAACCAACTAGCCATGCGCCTCGACCGCTTTATCAGCAACCTGCCGCAATTCAATCGCCAAGCCGCCCGTCGGCTATTGGCCAGCGGGCAAGTACGGGTGGATGGCGCAGTGGTCGGCGACGGCCTGTACGAAATCAGCCAATTCAGCCGCATCGAGCTGGATGACCAATTGCTCCAAGCTGGCAAAGCCGCGCGCTACTTTATGCTGCACAAACCGCCTGGCGTGGTCAGCGCCACCGCGCACGATGAACACCGCACCGTACTTGATCTGCTGGATGAGCCGGATAAAGCCGACCTGCACCTGGCTGGTCGCCTGGACCTCAACACCAGCGGCCTGCTGCTCATCACCAACGATGGCCAATGGTCGCGCCGCCTGACCGAACCCAGCAGCCGATTGGGCAAGGTCTACCGGGTCGAAACCGAACAACCGATAACGCCTGAGTACATCGAGGTATTCGCCGGCGGCCTGTACTTCGCCTATGAAGACCTCACCACCCTGCCCGCCGAACTGGTCATCCTTAGCAGCAACAGCGCCCTGCTGACCCTGCACGAAGGCCGCTACCATCAGGTCAAGCGCATGTTTGGCCACTTCCAAAACAAAGTCATCGGCCTGCATCGCCTGAGCATGGGCGCCATCGAACTCGACCCCCAGCTCGCACCCGGCCAGTACCGCGCACTCAGTGCCGCAGAAATCAACCACTGCTAAACCACCTGCCGCTTTCTCGGCATACGACCAGCGGTGGAAGAAAAAACAAATAAAGACTTGTGAGTGCAACACGCGGCTGCTTAAATCGAGCCATAAGGTCTTAACGTGACTTGCGAGTCACGAAAGCCATCTAAGCGTTCTTTTGGTTGCTTGCGCACTGCGCAAAATGGGTTCCTGCCTGGTTAAAGACACCGCTCCACACCTGTAAAAAGGGCCGTGGACGATGCTCTGTTTCAGCCCTAACTGATTGAAAATAAACAACTTATAAAATCCTCCAGCCTGACATCTTGCTGTCACGTCCAGGCGCTTATCTATCTGTCCTAAATAGCCCGGCTTAACGCTACCACCGTTAGCCGTGACCACTTTTATGCGCCAGGAGGAAACGACATGAAGCCAGCCATTGCTGTCGTCGATATACACAGGACGTTCAAGGTACACACGGAGTTCTACGCCAACCCCAGCGCGCGCAAGACCATCATCCTGATCAACGGCTCGCTGGCCACCACCGCCGCCTTCGCGCAAACCATCAAATACCTGCAACCGCAGTTCAACGTGGTGCTGTACGACCAGCCCTATGCCGGCCAATCCAAGCCGCACAACAGCAATACCCGGCCGATTAGCAAAGAAGATGAAGCGAGCATCCTGCTGGAACTGATCGAGCAGTTTCAGGTGGACTACCTCATGTCGTTTTCCTGGGGCGGCGTTGCCGCCATGCTCGCCCTGGCCCAGCGCCCAGCGCGCATCGAAAAAGCCGTCATCACCTCCTTCTCACCCCTGCTCAACGAGCCAATGCTCGATTACCTGGAGAAAGGCATGGTCTGCCTGCAGGCCACCGACGGCGAACAGGTCGGCCAATTGGTCAACAGCACCATCGGCAAATACCTGCCTTCGCTGTTCAAACGCTACAACCAGCGCCATATCAGCCGTCTCGACCGCCACGAATACCTGCAGATGTATGCGCACATCAACCAGGTGGTGCACATGGACAACCACTGCCAGATGGAATGCCTGGCGGCTATCGACATCCCGCTGCTGTTTATCAATGGCGAACACGACGAATACACCGCCGCGCAGGACGTGCGCATATTTGCCGAGTACCTGAGCGACTGCCAGTTCGTCACCATCAACAACGCCGGGCACTTTCTGGATATGGAACACAAAGGCGCATGGCTGCAAAGCCAAACCGCCCTGCTGAAATTCCTCCAAGCCCCGGCGCGCAACAGCGCCAGCTACCGAGCAGCGTCCAACCCGCACCACGCGATCGCCGTATGAAACCGCGCCGTAAACCCAAGCCTGCCGCGCAAAAGCACAGATAACCGCGCGGCAGGCTTCATTTCGGCCAAGACTTCCGGTATAAAGGCACCCGCTGCGGACGTCGTATAGTGGTAATACCCTAGCTTCCCAAGCTAGAGCTGTGGGTTCGATTCCCATCGTCCGCTCCAAATCGCAGTAAAAAAGCCCCGAAACCTCAAGGTTCCGGGGCTTTTTGCTCTCTGGCCTAAGCCCTAAGCCGGCGCAGCCGAAAGGCTGCCGACTCAGACAGGTGACAATCATGATCCACGTGATCGATTGAACGCTTGGCCCCCGCTGCGCGAACTACAGAATGGCTAGGGCGGAAAAGCCCAAAACAGGCCGGCTATACGAATGCAACCGCGCTGACGACAGGGTTAGGAAAGCTTTGCTCACTACTTGTGGGGAGAGTCCATATAGCACTTGTTAAAGATTTACTCTGACTTTGCGTTGCATATGCTTATACCAACCAGAGATTATTACGCACTCGGCATAGGCGATCAAACCATAGAGTATAAAGTGGGAAACTATCTCTATTTTAAAGTTTCCAGGCTCGGCTACTAGCCAGATTAACGGAAATGTAAGCATGACCCCAGAAGCAACCCTTATTAGGCTCAATGCGCCAGCCCCAGCCTCTTGAAGAGTATGAGTAATTATGCTCCATGTCTTTCTGCTTGAGTCAGTGCGTTTCCAAATTAACCAATTTATCCCCACACAACTAGGAACGCACCGAATAGCGCCACTAAGTATTATGTAAGGAAACTGTTTTTGGTTATGAGCGCTCCAATCATTGCCTCTAGCTCTTTTGCTCCACCAAGGAAATGGCTGGCTATAAGAGGCAGGCCTCCAAGCAGGAATATTATGAGCGCTTCACTTATCAGGCGAGTCTGCACTTTTCGATAAATCTCTAACGCCTCAATAACCGGCGCAGCTTTGCTGCGTCCGGCGCCGTAGGCGCGTAGTTAATTGACTTGTTAGGGCTATACCAGCCCCCATTCTTGATGAGCTTCGCGAGTGTAGTAACCATACCCATTTGTAGGATAATTTTTGTTAGTTATACCGAATTGACTCAAGGCATCTAAAACGGGTGCTTTTCTAAAAGGTATATGAATAGCTCTTGCTGAGCCGTTCTCGATTCTGGCTTTTAGTGCCGGAGGCCAATAATCGGATAATTCAGCCGGAGCCATTATTGAATCGTAATCAGGGTATGCCAGTATTAATGGCAACTCACAAGTGTCGACAGCATAGGCAATCTCGAATGGAACCCAATCTGTATCATTTTTTGTGGTTTTTGTAAGTATCAATAGAAATTGCTTAGAATTTCTAAGCCTTGTAATCAAGCTTCTTTTCAGAGTTTCTTTATTTGACGAGTCTCGTACTGACGAAGTTTTTTCATGGCTATTACATAGGCTAAATTCAATATGCTTGCTAGCATCCCACATCTTCATTGTATTGTAATACTTAATATCTGACTTAGTTGGGTCTGTGGTTCCGCCTGCGTGAAAGGCCACATATGTTCCGTTACGATATGCCATTTTTAGCTCCAAATAATACGCTTAATCTATTCTCACAAGGCTGCTACTCACTAAAATTAAATACCGCTTCTAGCCGACTTTATGTCCAGAAGATTAATTTTATCAATCTTATCCTCGTGGACAATAATGGTAAGTCTGGCTGGGTATTTAAAACGCATTTCACTAATCCTAAAGGTCCAGAGCATGATTTTAAGTAGGTCTTCATCACTTATATTTTTATGCCCTTGAATTCGTGTTATGCCTGATCCGAATATAGGTGTTGATACATTTTTTTGTGCATAAACTCTATTCACCCGATCCCAGAAGTTAATCAAAAACTCCAAATACTCTGGCATTGTAATTAATGCTTTGTTTGAATCATCAAACTTAGCAAAGGCTGTCAGCAGGTAATCTTTATAAATACAAATAGAACCAATTTGGTGTCGAAGTTTCTTGCCTTGCGTTCTGTTCTCGTTAGCGCCCAAAATTTCATCTTCATAAAAACTATAAGCAGCTATGTGTTCATCCAGATCTGAAACTGCAATATCAAGATGCTCTTTAATAAATACTCCATTCAACGAGCTTTCTGAAATTATTTTATTATCTACCTGAGTATCGAAGTACTCATTGAAAGCAATAACCTTAAAATCAGCCTCTTGAAAAATATCACCCACTTTTATAGTCACATCGCTTCCTTCGATAGTGACATTGATCTTTGTAAGTTTATTTGACCAAACCCATATCCCAAAATAGATAAGCAACAAGCTTATTAAGAAAGTCCCTCCATATACTTCCTTGCACTCTTTTGGTATATCAACGAAAATTACAATCAATGATAAAGCAGTGCTTATGAAAGCGGTGACCTTGAGAAAAGTCTCAATTACTCTTCGATCAAAAAAGCTAACCTTGGTCATTAATTTATGCCCTTATCATTTCTATACATCTACATGCTACGGATTGTAGTCACAGGCTTGAGCCCTAACGCTTGAGTTAAGGGGCGGCCGGCTTGCCGGACGTCCCAGCCTGCGGAGCAGGCGGTTTCAACGAATTGTTATGTTCTTTGACGACGGGCTGCTCAACTTTTTCTAATGCTTCTTTTGTTGGTGTTGGCTCAGGATTGTTCGGTGTGAGTGGCGATATTTTTAATATGGCGACGACTACGAGAAAGGTAATAGATAAACCCACAGTAGTTAAAGCCGCGTATTTCGTAACCCTGTATCCTAATTCTCCGTCTCTTGCCCGGTTCCACTCGTATTTTAGTAGCTCCCGAGATTTGCTGATGAGGGTTTCAATTTTTTCTTCAGCATTGCCGAATTCAGCAGATTCAAAGTCGTTATGAATGTTTTCGACAAGAGATAGAAATTCATTGTTCATTACTTTGATTTTTTCTTCTTTTTCTTTGTCATTTATTCTTAGGAGAATGCTTACTTTAGAATTTAGCATCTGATTGTAAAGGTCTCCATGGTTGTTCTTTTTTGCCATGAAGTCTTGCTTTGGAATCATCTGCCGGTGATTGTCATTCCTCAGCTTCTCCATCAGCGCCCTAGCTGCTGATATGTATTCTGATATTTCTTTACGCAGATCGTTTATCCAGTCTTGTCGGAATTCAGATACTTTTGATTCCTTAACAGAAACTAAATTTATATAAGAGAACACCCCGGCAATTATTGCAGCGGCCACTACTCCAAAGGCTATAAATACTGTATCTGGAAGGCTGATCATGCGTACTCCATGTAAAGAACATAACGTTTGGTTAAGGGGCGGGCTTTAGCCCGCCCCAGCGAGCACAGCGAGCGATTTGAACCACTTGTTATGTGTTTGTTGCGTTATTGAACGGAATGATGCTTGCCAAACCATCATCTACGTCAACTCCATATGCAACCGATATTTCCGCAACCGATACACCGAATTTTTCTCGTAATTTAAAAAGTTCTCTCTCAAGTATTGATACTTGTACAGGCTGATCAAATGTCGAAAATTTTGGGTGGCCGAGTTTATTGCTGAAGTCGTGGCAGGATTTTCTCATGCGTTTTAACGAGTTCGATAAGTTTGAGCTTGTTGGCAATGCTTGTAGTGCTTTGGTTATTTCAGACCGGATTTCAAGTACGCTCAGAGCACAATGATTTGAGTCTTCCATGTTGGCAGGATTGAAAAGAACACGTTTATCTTCGAGAAAGACAATAATACTCTTGGCTTCATCTGCTTCTATAACAGGAGCATTCCACTGAATGCCGAATATTGGGCAGCTCAGGCCTGTGATGTTTTTATATATTCTTTCAAATTTCAATGAGTGCTCCTTGCTAAGACACATAACTATTAATTAGACGACACCGCTGTCGCATAACACCCTTCTTGGTGCCTGATAACGTTCCCTGTCACTTGCGAAGCGTTTGAGTTCTAAGCAGCCACGCGTGAAAAACGCGACATGGGGAGGACGAAAAACGGCAGAAGACGAAATCGGGTGCAGGGTGGCTGCACCGCTAGAGCAAGAACTTACTGTCGGGCGGCAGGCCTGTCTAGCAGGCGCGTCGAGTGCCTGTGGAAACCAGCCAGTAAAAAGCCCCGATAACTCACCGTTATCGGGGCTTTCTGCTTTCTCGCTTAAGCCTTGGTTAGCGGGAACAGCAAGCTAAAACGCGTGCCTGCCTCGTTACTCACCACACTGACCTGCCCGCCATGGGCTTGCATGATCGAACGCACAATGGCCAGGCCTAGGCCGCCGGAGTCGTCCGGTTGGTTGCGTGACGGGTCGCAGCGGTAGAAGCGCTCAAACAGGCGTGGCAGATGTTCGGCGGCAATCGCGGGGCCGCTGTTATGCACGCTGATTTCACAGGCGCCATCGCGCAACTGGCTGCTAATGGTGACCGCGCTGTCAGGCAGGCCGTAGCGCAGTGCATTGGCCAACAGGTTAGCCAGGGCGCGGCGCAGCAATTGTGGGTCGGCTATTAGAGTGCCGCTGGCCTGGTTGATCAGCTCCATAGCGCACTCCTGCGCGGTGCCTTCGAAGTACTCGCAGAGCTGTTCGACCAACTCATGCAGGTCGACCGTTTGCCGGTTGATCGAGGCATTGGCCTGCTCGGTACGCGCGAGAAACAGCATGCTGTCGATCATTCGCGCTAGCCGCTCGTATTCCTCAAGGTTGGAGACCAGCAGGTTCTGGTACTCGTCCAGTGGGCGGTTGCGTGCCAGGGTTTGCTGCGCGTGGCCCATCAGGTTGCTCAGCGGGGTGCGCATCTCGTGGGCCAGGTCTTCGGAAAAGCGCGAGAGTTGGGCAAAGCCGTCTTCGAGACGCGCGAGCATCTGGTTGAGCGCCTGGCTAAGCGCCTGCAACTCGCTGACGTCTTTAAACTCATCGAGGCGCAGGTGCAGGTGCTGCACGTCAATCGCGGCGGCGCGGGTTGCCAGTTGACGCACCGGGCGCAGGCCGCGCTGGCTAACCAACCAACCGAGGCCAAAGGCCAGTAACGCGCCAACCGACAAGGCCAGCCAGAGTTTCAGGCGATAGGACGCGAGCATTTGCTCACGCTCGCTGAGCAGCTTGCCGGCAATCAGGGTCAGGCGCCGATCGCCCCGGCTGACATCCAGCCAGGCCAGGCGCAGCGGTTCGCTGCCTTGGCTATCGCCGAGGGTGGCCTGCGCGGCGGCGGGCAATACGGGCAATGGCAGCAAAGCCGGGTTGATCTCGATCAGACGCTGCCCGGCGTCATCGACGATCCACAGCAGGCTGTCGCGGTTGCCCAGCATGTTTTCGTAGAGCTGCGGCCTGCTGCGCAGGGCGTCGATGCTCTCGCTGTCGTCGAGCAGCGCTTGCATGCGTTCCAGCCGGCCGAGCAGCGCTTGGTCGTCACGCCAGGCGATTTCACGCTGCAGCGATTGGTACAAATAAAAGCCAATCGAGCCCAGTAGCAGCGCGCTGACCAAGGCGAACATCACGGCTAGGCGCACGCTCAAGGCACGCGGCCACAGCCTCACGACTGCGCCTCAAGCATGTAACCCATGCCGCGCACGGTATGGATCAGCTTGAGCGGGAACGGGTCATCGACCTTGGCGCGCAGGCGACGGATGGCGACGTCGACCACGTTGGTGTCGCTGTCGAAATTCATCTGCCACACGTGCGAGGCAATCAGGGTGCGCGACAACACCTCGCCCTCGCGGCTGAGCAGCAGGTGCAGCAGGGCAAATTCCTTGTTGGTCAGGGTAAGGCGTTCACCATTACGGGTGACCTTGCGCCGCAACAGGTCCAGGTGCAGGTCGGCGACCTGAAACTGTTCAACCTCACGCGGCGGGCCACGGCGCAGCAAGGTGCGTACGCGGGCCAGCAGTTCGGCGTAAGAAAAGGGTTTGACCAAATAATCATCGGCGCCCAGTTCCAGGCCTTTGACCCGGTCTTCAACCGCATCGCGCGCGGTCAGAAACAGCACAGGCGTTTGCAGCTTGCGCCGAATGATCTGCAGCAGCTGCCAGCCGTCGAGGCCAGGCAACATGACGTCAAGAATGATCAGGTCGAACTCGTGCTCTTGCACCAGATGCTGGCCATCGAGGCCATTCAAGGCCACTTCCACGCGATACCCCGACTCAGTCAAGCCTTTACACAGGTAGTCCGCGGTTTTTACTTCGTCTTCAACAACCAGAATGCGCATCTTTTCCTCCAGCACAGGTGCATAGCCTAGGCCGATCTGCTCCGCGCTCCCATTACAAATTGGTAATCCAAGCGCAATCGGTTTGACGGTGGCACAGGGGCAGTATGGCTACCAATCGCTCAGCCGAGCCCAACCCTGGAGAACGACATGCTACTTCGCAGCGCCACCTTGTCACTACTCGCACTGGCCATGGGCTCTTCCGCCGCATGGGCTGCTAACGAAAACGTCGCTCAGCGTCAGGACGTCACCCTGGCTCTGGCCAACGACCTGCTCAACGCCACGCTGGCCGCTTGCCATGCTGACGGCCGCACCGGTGTTGCAGCGGTAGTCGACCGTGGCGGCAACCTGGTTGCTGTGCAGCGTGATGACAACGTGGGCCCGCACAACACGGTGGCGGCGCAGCGTAAGGCCTTTACCGCACTGTCGACCAAAACCGCGACACGTCTGCTGTCTGAACGTGCCCGTAACAACCCGGAAGCCGAGAACCTCAACACCCTCGATGAGCTGCTGCTGCTCGGCGGCGGCGTGCCATTGAAGGTCGGTGATCAGGTCATCGGTGCCATCGGTGTCGCTGGCGCCGGCGGCGCTGAAATTGATGAAGGTTGCGCCCTGAAAGCCATTGCTCAAGTTTTGCCTACCACTCACTAATTAGGAGTCACACCATGAATATGCTGAAAACCCTGTTCGCCGGCGCTGTACTGACCAGCCTCTCCTCCCTGGCCCTGGCCGCTGGCAACCCGCTGAGCGTGCACGTGCTGAACCTGCAAGACGGCCTGCCTTCGCCAGAAGTCAGCGTGACCCTGGAAAAGCAGGACGGCAAAAACTGGAACATGCTCAACAGCGGTGAAACCAACGAACAAGGCCGTATCACCGCCCTGTACCCAGCAGACAAGGCGCTGGAAAAAGGCACCTACCGCGTCACCTTCAAGACCGGCGAGTGGTTCAAAAAGCACGCCACGGCGAGCTTCTTCCCAGAAGTACCGGTGATCTTCGAAGTAGACGGCACCGTACCGCACTACCACATCCCGCTGCTGCTCAGCCCTTACGGCTTCTCCACCTACCGCGGCAACTAAGCCGTCGCAGGTCGGCTAATGCGCACACCCGCTCGCGCATTAGCCAAGAGCCCATAAAAAATGCCCGCATTACGCGGGCATTTTTGTGTGCGGCAGAACCTGCCTGAGTTGACGCGGGTTAGACCACACCCTGCGCCAGCATGGCATCGGCCACTTTAACGAAGCCGGCGATGTTGGCGCCTTTAACGTAGTTGATCCGCCCGTTCTCCTCGCCATAACGCACGCAGGCGCTGTGGATGCTTTGCATGATGCTGTGCAGACGCTCGTCCACCTCACCGGCGGTCCAGCTCAGACGCATGGCGTTCTGGCTCATCTCCAGACCACTGGTGGCAACACCACCGGCGTTCGAGGCTTTGCCTGGGGCGAAGCAGATGCCGGCGTCGATAAACAGGTCCACCGCTTCCAGGGTCGACGGCATGTTGGCGCCTTCGGCCACGCAGTAGCAGCCATTGCTCAGCAGCGTGCGCGCGTCGTCGGCATCCAGTTCGTTTTGCGTGGCGCATGGCAGGGCGATGTCGCATGGCAGGTGCCATGGGCGCTGGCCAACCAGGAAGTTCAGGTTGAACTGCGCGGCCATTTCGCTGAGGCGGCCACGGCGCACGTTTTTCAGGTCCATCAGGTACTGCCACTGTTCTTCGGTCAGGCCGTCTGGGGTGTGCAGGGTGCCTTCGGAGTCAGACAGGGAAACCACCATGCCGCCCAACTCCATGACCTTCTGCGCGGCAAACTGGGCAACGTTGCCAGAGCCGGAGATCGCCACGCGCTGGCCGTCAACGCCACGATGAATGCGCTTGAGCATTTCCTGGGCGAAGTACACGCAGCCATAACCGGTGGCTTCCGGACGAACCAGGCTGCCGCCGTAACTGATGCCCTTGCCGGTCAGCACCGAGGTGAACTGGTTAGCCAGGCGCTTGTATTGGCCGAACATGTAGCCAATCTCGCGGCCACCGACGCCGATGTCGCCCGCGGGCACATCCAGGTCGGCACCAATATGGCGATACAGCTCGCTCATAAAGGCCTGGCAGAAGCGCATCACTTCGTTGTCGCTTTTGCCCTTCGGATCGAAGTCCGAACCACCCTTGCCGCCGCCCATGGGCAGCGAGGTCAGCGAGTTCTTGAACACTTGCTCGAAGGCGAGGAACTTGAGTACGCCCAAGTTGACCGACGGGTGGAAGCGCAGCCCGCCTTTGTAGGGGCCAATGGCGCTGCTCATCTGCACGCGGTAACCGCGGTTGACCTGCACGCGCCCGGCATCATCGACCCAGGACACCCGAAACATAATCACCCGTTCAGGCTCGACCATGCGCTCCACGATGCCCGCCTGCAGGTAACGCGGGTTGGCTTCCAGAAACGGCCAAAGTGTACGCAGTACCTCTTCCACGGCCTGATGAAACTCAGGCTGATCAGGGTCACGCTGCTTTAGGCGGGAGAGGAAAAGCTCGACGGATTCGCTCATGTGGATATCCCAACAGTGCCCATTTAACCGGGCAGATCAACTGAAAAGTGCGCGGCACTTTAACAGCCAACAATGCACTTCGACAGCGCAAAATGTCGCCTTAATGAATCTTTTTAGTGCATTGATATAAAACAACAGTTCTATAACGGGCATTTCCGCCGACAGCATATCGCCCATATTAAGGGCGCTTGCGCACAGCCTTAAGGCACGCAGTCTTTCCCACGGGATCAATACAGGCGCTGGAACCGTTGCAAGGCGATCGCACACGCAAGCGCCGATGCCCGCGCAATGGGGGCAGCGAGAATCAAGGCAGGCGATTAAAAGCGTGCAGAGGTAAAGATGGCGTTCCCAACTGGATTCGAACCAGTATCTAGCCCTTAGGAGGGGCTTATTCTATCCATTGAACTATGGGAACCAAGGCTGGATAGGCGGGCTACCAGCGGGCGGCATCTTAGCGAGCCTGAGCGCGTTTGTCATGCCGCTGCCATTTTCGCCGCGCCATACTGCCCACTGGCGGCTAACCGGCCGTCATCAGGAGAGGAGATCGCCATGCGCCCTGCTGCTTCGCAGTCTTTGCCCGACTCGCCCTTTGCCGACTATCACCTGCGCGCCGCCAGCGTCACCGATGCCGCCGCCCTCGCCGCGTTGCTGCAACAATTGGCGCCCGATGAACCGCGTGCAGATGCCAAGCTACTGGCCTTGCGCTTGAGCGAGCTGCCAATAAGCCGGGTGGTGCTGGTGGCCGAGCGCGACGGCAAGTTGCTGGGCACCTGCACGCTCAACCTGATTGAACACCTGGCGCACAACTTCGCCCGCTCGGCGATTATCGAAGACGTGGTAGTGGACGCAGACGCACGTGGCCTGGGGATTGGCCAGGCGCTGATGGGCAAAGCCATCGAACGCGCCCGCGCCTGGGGCTGTTACAAGCTCGCGCTGTCCAGCAGCCAGAGCCGCGAGGCGGCCCATGCTTTTTATGCAGGCCTCGGATTCAAACCGCATGGCATTAGCCTGGCGCTAACGCTGGACTGAGAGACCATTTCTAAAGCGATGTCTGCTGTCGACAGGCTACTGTTTTTGTAGGAGCGGGCTTGCCCGCGAACCAAGGTCAGCGGAAAAGCATCGCGGCCAATAACCAGGCGTTCCCGCCCCTCCTACAGGTTTTGTGCAACGTGCTTGTTGTGCGGGCAACCCTTAGGCGTTTTTAACGGCCAAAACGTTCTTCGGCCAACTGATCGGCAATCTCGACAGTGGTCTTGCTCGCCGCCTCGGCGCGCTGGAATATCTGCTCCAGCGTCGCGCCAATGCCTTCAATGTGCGCATTGAGTTGCGCGGCGCTGCCGCCACTGCGACCGTAATACACATCGATAATGCCGCCGGCATTGATCGCGTAATCCGGCGCGTACAGGCACTCGTTACGGCGCAGGGTTTCCGCCAGACTGGGGTCGGCCAGCTGATTATTGGCGGCCCCGGCGATAATCGGTGCGCGCAAGGCTTCCAGGGTGTGTTGGTTGATGATGGCGCCCATGGCGCACGGCGCGAACACATCAACATCCAGACCGAAAATCGCCTGCTGGGTAACAGCGGTCGCACCCAACTGCTCGACCGCGCGACGCACATTGGCCTCGACGATATCGGTGACCCACAGCTCGGCCCCGGCGGCTTTCAACTGGCGCGCTAGGTCGAAGCCCACCTGCCCTACCCCTTGGATCGCCACCTTCAGGCCGCGCAGGTCATCACGGCCCAAGCGGTGTTTAACCGCCGCCTGAATACCGATAAACACGCCATAAGCGGTGGACGGTGACGGGTCGCCATTGCGTTTACCGCCAGCTAAAGCCTCGCGCAGTTCAGCGCCGGATACATGGCGGGTGCGCTCAGCCATGATCTGCATTTCCGCCACGCCGGTGCCGGAGTCGGCGGCGGTGATATAGCGCCCGCCGAGGCTCTCGACAAAATCGCCCATGGCCTGAAACAGCGCCGTGCTCTTGCCGGTATGCGGGTCGCCGATGATTACGGCTTTACCGCCACCCAGCGGCAAGTTAGCCAGGGCCGATTTATAAGTCATGCCGCGCGACAGGCGCAGCACATCGCGCAGCGCTTCATCGTCATTGGCGTAGGGCCACATGCGGCAACCGCCGAGGGCCGGGCCAAGGTTGCTGTTGTGGATGGCGATAATCGCCCGCAGGCCGCTGGCCTTGTCGTGGCCGTAGACCACCTGTTCGTGGTGGTCGAAATCGATATGGGAAAACACGGACATAGAGGTTCCTTGATTGTTCTTGTTGTTTGGTTTTTGTAGGAGCCAGCTTGCTGGCTCCTACAGGGAGGTGGTTTAGGCAGCGGGTTCAAACAGCTGTACCGCCGCAATCTCGCTGACGACCATGCGCGCCTTGAGCTGGCTGCACTGCTCGCGCACCTTGGCCAGGCTGCGTTCCTTGACGTGGCCATAGCCGCGAATCTGCTCCGGCAGTTCGGCCAGGGCCAGCGCGGTGCGGTAGTTGTCGGCGTTGAGTTCCTTGAGCAGGTAATCCAGGGTCTGCTCGTAGTCGTCGATCAACTGCAGCTCCAGCTTGCGTTCGGCGCTGTAACCGAATACATCCAGCGCTGTGCCACGCAGAAACTTGAACTTGGCCAGTACGCCGAACGCCTTAAGCATCCAGGGGCCGAACTGACGCTTGCGCGGCTCGCCAGTGCTGGCATCCGGCTTACTTAGCCAGCTAGGCGCCAGGTGGAATTCCAGGCGGTAGTCGCCACTGAACTGCGCTTCCAGCTGACGGATAAAACTGCCGTCGCTGTACAACCGCGCCACTTCGTACTCGTCCTTGTAAGCCAGCAGTTTGAAGTAGTAACGCGCCACGGCCTTGCTCAGGGCTTGATCAGCGCTCTTATCAGCTTGCTGCACCCGCGCCACCTGCTCGCGGTAGCGCTCGGCGTAGGCCGCATTCTGGTAGGCAGTCAGGCGCGCCATGCGGTCGTTGACGATTTCTTCCAGGGTTTGGCAATGCGGCGCTTCGTTCACGTCTGGCTTGGCTAAGCGCTCGACGGCAACCGCATCATGAGCCGCACGACGACCCCAGAGGAACGCCTGCTGATTGAGCTGCACGGCCACGCCGTTAAGCTCTATTGCCTGATTGATGGCTTCGGCGGACACCGGCACCAAGCCCTTCTGGTAAGCGAAACCGAGCATAAACAGGTTGGTGGCGATGCTGTCGCCGAGCAGGCGTGTGGCCAGGCGGCTGGCATCAACAAAGTGGGTTTTGCTCGCTCCAACAGCCTCGATCAGCGCCTCACGCATGGCCGCGCCGGGCACCTGAGCATCCGGGTTGCGGGTGAACTCAGCAGTGGCGGCTTCATGGCTGTTGACCACCGCATGGGCGATCTTGTCATTCAGCTTGGCCAGCGATTCTTCACTGGCGGCCACCACCAGATCACAGCCGAGCAGCAGGTCCGCTTCACCGGCAGCGATACGCACGGCGAAAATATCGTCCTGCTTGGCGGCGACGCGGATATGGGTGATCACCGGGCCGAATTTTTGCGCCAGCCCGGCCTGATCTAGCACCGTGCATCCCTTACCTTCGCTGTGCGCTGCCATACCGAGCAAGGCGCCAACGGTGGTCACGCCGCTGCCGCCCACGCCAGGTAGAAGGATATTCCACGGCCGCTGCAAGCCCGGCTGCTGCGGTTCAGGTAGCGCGACAAACAACGCGCCATGCCCGACGGCACTGGGTTTGCGCAACGCCCCGCCATGCACGGTGACAAAGCTTGGGCAGAAGCCATCAACGCAGCTGAAATCCTTGTTGCAGGTGTTCTGGTCAATCTCGCGCTTGCGCCCCAATTCGGTTTCCAGCGGCAGCACGGACAGGCAGTTAGACTTCACGCCGCAATCGCCGCAGCCCTCGCACACCGCCGTATTGATAAAGGCACGCTTTTGCGGGTCGACCAGCTTGCCGCGCTTACGCCGGCGGCGCTTTTCGGTGGCGCAGGTTTGGTCATAGATGATCACCGAGCAGCCTTTGAACTCACGCAGCTCGCGCTGTACGGCATCCAGCTCGCGGCGATGGTGGAAGGTGACGATGGGCGCGAAGGTGGCGCGGGTCGGGTACTTCTCCGGCTCGTCAGTCACCAGGGCGATGCGTTTCACCCCTTCGGCATACACCTGCTGGCTGAGTTGATCGACGCGCAGTTCGCCGTCAATGGGCTGGCCACCGGTCATGGCCACGGCGTCGTTGTAGAGAATCTTGTAGGTGATATTCACCCCAGCAGCCACGGCCGCACGCAAGGCCAGTTGGCCGGAGTGGAAGTAGGTGCCGTCACCCAGGTTCTGGAAGATATGCGGCGTGTCGGTAAACGGTGCCTGGCCGATCCAGGTCGCGCCTTCGCCGCCCATTTGGGTAAAGGTGTCGGTGCTGCGGTCCATCCACTGAGTCATGTAGTGGCAACCGATGCCGCCTTGGGCGCGGCTGCCTTCGGGGACGTTGGTCGAGGTGTTGTGCGGGCAGCCGGAGCAGAAGTGCGGCGTACGCGCCGTGTGATGTTTCGGCGCCGCCAGGGAGGCTTCCTTGGCCGCGAGAAAGGCCAGGCGCTCTTCAATTTGTGCGCTGCTGTAGATCGGCGCCAGGCGCTTGGCGATGGCGCGGGCGATCATTGCGGGGGTCAGTTCGGAGAGGTTCGGCAGCAGCGAATGGCCGGCTTCGTCGAACTCACCGACCACCACTGGGCGCTTGCCCACCGGCCAGTTGTAGAGCTGGCCGGTGAGCTGGTCTTCAATAATGCTGCGTTTTTCCTCGACCACCAGAATCTCGTCCAGGCCCTCGGCAAACTCATGCACCGAGACCGGTTCCAGCGGCCAACTCATGCCCACCTTGAGCACGCGCAGGCCCACCTGAGCGCACAGCGCCTCATCCAGACCGAGGTCATCCAAGGCCTGGCGCACATCCAGATATGACTTGCCGGCAGTGATGATGCCCAAGCGCGGGGTGGGCGAGTCGAGCATCACCTTGTTCAGCTTGTTGACACGAGCAAAGGCCCGCGCGGCATAAATCTTATAGGTGTTGAGGCGCGCCTCCTGCGCCAGGGGCGGATCTGGCCAGCGAATATGCACGCCGCCTTCCGGCAGTTGGAAGTCTTCGGGGATGGTCAGCTGCATGCGCAGCGGGTCGACCTCCACCACGGCGGAGGAATCGACGTTTTCGGCGATGGTTTTCAGCGCCACCCAGCAACCGCTGTAACGCGACAGTTCCCAGCCGATGATGCCGTAGTCGAGGATTTCCTGAACGTTGGCCGGGTTGAGCACCGGGATCGACGCCGCGATAAACGCATGCTCGCTCTGATTGGCCAGCGTCGACGACTTGCAGCCATGGTCATCACCGGCCAGCAGCAATACGCCGCCATGCTCGGAGACCCCGGCTGAGTTGCCGTGTTTGAACACATCACCGCAGCGGTCCACACCCGGCCCTTTGCCGTACCACATGGCAAACACGCCATCGTAGCGTGCCCCAGGAAAAAGATTGGTCTGCTGGCTACCCCACACGGCGGTTCCGGCCAACTCTTCGTTGACCCCAGGCTGAAAGTGGATGTGGTTGTCTTTGAGGTACTGCTTGGCGTCCCACAGGCTCTTGTCGAGGCCACCCAGTGGCGAGCCACGGTAGCCGGAAATAAAGCACGCAGTATTCATACCATGGGCTGCATCGCGTTGCTTCTGCAGCATGGGCAGGCGGGTCAGCGCCTGGGTACCGGTCAGGTAAAGGTGACCGGTCGCAAGGCGGTACTTGTCATCCAGGCGGATCTCGGCCAGGGACATATCTGCGCTCCTTTTATTATTTTGGCGAGCTGCGGGGCAACGGTTAGTGCCGCCGCTTTAAGCCTAGTGCGGGATCACCGCAGCAGACGTATGGCTAAGAATATGACCGAGCGGTACTGAGATTTTCTTTCTATTTGCTGGACGCTTTGCCGATACTGCGCATGATTAATCCAACAAGAACAAAAAATTGGAAACAGTCATGCAAGAAAAACTCAGCCCCATCGACCGCAAGATTCTCCGCCTGCTGCAACACAATGCCGACCTCTCCGCCGCCGAAATTGCCGAGAAGGTCGAGTTGTCACAATCGCCTTGCTGGCGGCGGATTCACCGCATGCAGGAAGAGGGCATCATCGAGCGCAAGGTCGCCCTGCTCAGCCACAAGCAGCTGGGCTTCAGCATCACGGTATTCGTCGACATCAAACTCTCGGCCCACGGGCGCAGTAACCTGGAAGAGTTTGAGCAAGCCGTGGTCGGTTACCCCGAAGTGCTGGAGTGCTTCACCATGGCCGGCGGCTCGGATTACCTATTAAAAGTGGTGGCCAAGGACATCGCCAGCTATGAGCGCTTCCTGCGCGACCACCTGCTGCAACGCCCGCACGTGCACGAAGCGCACTCGCATATCGCCATGAGCGAGGTCAAACGCACCACCGAGCTGCCGCTGGATTGAGGCCGCCGGAATACCGCGGGAGGGGCTTTAGCCGCGACAGCTCGCAAATCCAGCTGCATATCGCGGCTAAAGCCCCTCCCACTGATAGTTAGCGATGCCTCGTAGGGTGGGTTAGCGACGCCGAACACCGCTCGATCATCCAACCTCGCTAGCAGCGCGGCGCGTAACCCACCCTACGAACTGTATGTCGCGGCTAAAGCCCCGCCCACAGCCCCGCCAACGCAAGTCATAACACTTGCCCATCCACGGCCAAACTCACGCCGTGCGGCAAGGCATTTGGGTTATCCAGCAGCCAGGCATCAAAGCTGTGGCCGATATGGGTGAGCACGGTCTGCTGCGGTTGCAGCTGCTCGACCACCTCCAGCGCGCGGGTCAGATCGTTGTGATTGCGCGGCGCAATGGGTTGCGGCGCGGTAGAACAATCCAGCACCAGCAGATCCAGCGGCTGCTGGCGCAGCACCTCGGCGCTGGCCTCGGGGATGCCGAGCGTGTCGGTGAGGTAGGCAATGCTCCGGCACTCGCCATTAACCATAGGGCCTTGCAGCAGGTAGCCAAAGGTCAGTTTGGAGTGATTCAACGGCAGCGCGGTAACACTCAACTCGCCCAACTGGCGCCGCTCGAAGGGCGCAAACGGCTGGCTGAAATCGAGAATGCCAGGGTGTTTGTACAGGTCAGCCAGCCCCTCAGGATCATCCGGCCCATGCACCGGAATAATCAGCCCCTGGCCCCAGCGCAGATGCAGCAGGCCCTGGGCGTGGTCGGCGTGATAATGGGTTTGCAGAATGCCGCTGAGGCTATGGGGCGGGAAACGCTCGCACAGATCGGTCAGGCCCGAGTCGATCAGCCAGCGCTGCGTGCCGCACTCGATCAACGCGCTGCAAGGCCCGCGACGGCGCGCCGGATAGACCCGCGCACTGTCGCAGGCAGGGCAGCTGCAGTTATACACCGGCACCTGCCGCGCATCGCCCGTACCGAGCAGGGTCAAGCGCATGTGCGGCTGGCCCCGATCAGCGCCAGCAGGTTGTTCCGCGCCCGCTCAATCGACGCCGAGTTATCCAGCAGATGCAGGCAATCACGCTCAGCGCTTGCTGCGTCGAACTGAGCATTACGCGCCAGACGCTGTTCGATCTGCTCAAGGCTTTCACGCCCGCGCCTGAGCAAACGCTCACGCAATACTGCAGGCTCGACTGTGAGCAACACACCGATCAAATAGGGATAGCGCAGCCGCGCCTGCGGCAGATAACCGCGCGAGCCATTGACCAGCACATCCTGCCCTGCCGCCAGCCAGTCATCTATCTGTTTGGGGATGCCATAGGCCAATCCATTGGCGCGCCAGCTCAGAGCAAAGCCACCGGCCGCCTCCTGCTGATCAAATTCGGCAGGCGTAACGCCAATGGCGTCCTCGCCCACGGCCTCCGCCGAACGGGTAATCACCCGCCGCGCGATCACACAATTACGCTCAGCCAAACGCTCACGCGCGGCCTCCAACAGGCTGTCCTTGCCTGAGCCCGAAGGCCCCATCAAATAGATCAACCGGCCGCTCATCAGAACACCCTATTGGCTTGTCGCCACACTTGCTGGATAACCGCTTGGCCCTCATGCAGCCGTGCCTGGAGCAGATCAGCACGCAGGCCCACACGAATTTCACCCCGATCATGCAAACCCGCCGCATGGGCTGGCAGGCGGCTGACGGTGGCAATCGCCCGGGGCAGATCATAGCCGTTGTCTTGCGCCGCCAGGAGAAAAGCCGCCTGCAACAGGCTGGCCGGGTAATAGTCGCTGGAGAGGATATCCAGCACTCCATGACGGGCCAGTTCGGCAGCGGCGATATTGCCCGAGTGCGAGCCACCACGGACGATATTCGGCGCGCCCATCAACACCTTCAACCCCAGTTCATGGCTGGCCTTGGCGGCCTCCAGGGTGGTGGGGAACTCGGCGATAGACATGCCATAACCGGCCGATTCCTGCACATGGGCCAGAGTGGCGTCATCGTGGCTGGCCACCGACAGGCCGCGGGCGTGGCAGTCCTCGACAATTGCCCGGCGATGACGGTCACTGAACTCGATGGAATTGGCCACCTGCTCCTTGATGAAGGCATCCATCTCGGCAGTGCTCAGGTGGTACTTGCCCATGTAGTACTCGCGGTATTTGTCCTCTTTAGCGAACTGACGCTGGCCCGGCGAGTGATCCATCACCGACACCAGCGCTACCTGCGGGTGCACCACCAGATCACGGAACACCGCCAGGGTATCGGGGTGGCACAACTCGCAGCGCAGGTGCAGGCGATGATCGGCGCGGGTAAGCCCGGCACGACTCGCCTCGGCGATGGCTTCGAGCATCGCCGGCAGCTGCTGCATACGTTTGCCGCGCGGGTTGATATCGCCAATCGACAGCGCGTCAAACACCGTGGTGATGCCGGCCGAGGCGATCTGCGCATCATGGGTCAGCACTGCCGATGCAGACGGCCAGTCCACGCCAGGGCGCGGGCTCATGTACTTCTCCAGGTTGTCGGTGTGCAGCTCGACCAACCCCGGCAGCAGGTAATCGCCACCCAGATTCTGCGCCTGGGGCAAGCCGCTGACGCCCTCTTCCACCTGGGCAATCAGGCCGTCACGCAGCACCAGGGTGCCGACGAACTGCTGCTCGGCGGTGATGATCCGCGCGTTGGTCAGAATTTGTTCAACCGGCATATACATACTCCTGCTGCGCGGCAGCGCTCATATCAAGAAAGCGATCGGCCACCGCCTCACGGGCGGTGCGGTCGTGGAAGATGCCGATCAGCGCACTACCAGCGGCCTTGGCTTCATCGATCAGTTCCAGCACCACCTGACGGTTGGCGTCGTCCAGCGAGGCGGTCGGCTCATCCAGCAGCATCAGCGGCCAGGCGACCATAAAACCGCGGGCGATATTCACCCGCTGCTGCTCACCGCCGGAGAAGGTGCCCGGCGCCAACTGCCACAGGGCTTGCGGAATATTCAGGCGGCTCAGCAGACTCTTAGCCCGCGCTTCAGCATCGGCCTTACTCCAGCCACGGGCCAACGCCGGTTCCATCACCACATCCAGGGTCGCGACGCGCGGTATTACCCGCAGAAACTGGCTGACATAGCCCAGAGTCTGCCGGCGCACGGCCAGCACCTGACGAGGTTCGGCACCGACCAACTCGACCCATGCGCCGTTGTGCAACACCCGAATGCTGCCGCCAGCGGCCAGGTAGTTGCCGTACAGGGTGCGCAGCAAGGTTGACTTGCCGGCGCCGGATTGGCCGTGCAGCACCAGACACTCGCCGGCGCGCACGCTGAAATGCAGCCCGCTCAATACATTCAGCACCACACCGTGCTGCTGATGCAGGGTAAAGGTCTTGCTGAGGCCGGAGACCTCGATAAGCGTATTCATATAAACCTCGATACGTGGGAGGGGCTTTAGCCGCGATAACCGCGGATCGCGGCTAAAACGGATCGCCGCACGGCCCCTCCCACATGACGGAACTAGGGCTGCAGCACCGAAGACACCAGCAACTGCGAATAGGGATGCTGCGGGTCATCGAGAATCTGGTCGGTCAGCCCGGCCTCGACCACGTGGGAGCGGCGCATCACCATCAGCCGGTCCGCCAGCAAGCGCGCCACGGCCAGGTCGTGGGTGACGATCACCACCGCCAGGTCCAGCTCGCGCACCAGGCCGCGCAGCAGGTCGAGCAGGCGCGCCTGCACCGACACATCGAGGCCGCCGGTAGGCTCATCCATAAAGATCAGCCGGGGGCTTGAGACCAGGTTGCGAGCGATCTGCAAGCGCTGTTGCATGCCGCCAGAGAAGGTGCGCGGCAGGTCGTCGATACGCAGCGGGTCGATCTCCACCTGTTGCAGCCAGTCGATGCCGGCCGCGCGCAACTCGCCGTAATGGCGCACGCCCTGGGCCATCAGCCGCTCGCCGATATTCGCCCCGGCTGACACGCCCATGCGCAGACCGTCACGCGGGTTCTGCTCGACAAAGCCCCACTCGGTGCGCAGCAGCGTGCGGCGCTGCGCTTCACTGGCGCTGTATAGATCGACCCAGTTGCCGGCCGTATCGCGATAACTGACGGAGCCGCGATCCGGCGGGCAGCGCCCCGACAGCAGGCTGAGCAGGGTCGACTTGCCCGAACCGGACTCGCCGACGATACCGAGCACTTCACCCGGATACAGATCAAACGACACGCCCTGGCAGCCCTTCTCCAAGCCGTACAGGCGGGTCAGGTCACGCACGCTAAACAGCGGCTGCGCCGTGTCGGTGTGCAGGTGCAACTTTGCGGCAGCACTCATTGCTCGCCCTCCTCTTCAAGGTCACGGCGTTGCATGCAGTAATCGGTGTCAGAGCAGACGAAGCGCTTGCTCCCGGCATCGTCGACGATCAGCTCATCCAGGTAGGAATCCTGACTGCCACAGAAGGCGCAGCATTCGTCCCAGCGCTGGATCTCGAAGGGGTGGTCTTCAAAGTCCAGACTCACCACGCGAGTAAACGGCGGCACGGCATACAGACGCTTCTCGCGGCCGGCGCCAAACAGCATCAGCGCCGGGCTCATGTGCAGCTTGGGGTTGTCGAATTTGGGGATCGGTGATGGGTCCATCACGTAGCGCTCGTCGACCGTCACCGGGTAGGCGTAGCTGGTGGAAATATGGCCGAAGGTGGCAATGTCCTCGTACAGCTTCACGTGCATCACACCGTAGTCTTCCAGCGCGTGCATGGTCCGCGTCTCGGTTTCCGAGGGTTCGATAAAGCGCAGCGGCTCAGGGATCGGCACCTGATAGACCATGATCTGATCGCCGCTTAGCGCAGTTTCCGGAATCCGGTGACGGGTCTGAATCACCGTCGCCTCGGGCGTGCGGGTGGTGGTTTTAACCCCCGCGGTGCGGGCGAAGAAACGGCGGATCGACACCGCGTTGGTGGTGTCATCCGCGCCCTGGTCGATCACCTTGAGCACATCCTCAGCACCGAGAATCGCCGCAGTCAGCTGCATACCACCAGTGCCCCAGCCATAGGGCAACGGCATCTCGCGGCCACCGAAGGGCACTTGATAACCGGGAATAGCCACGGCTTTGAGTAAGCCACGGCGGATCATGCGTTTGGTTTGCTCATCGAGGTAAGCGAAGTTGTAGCCAACCTCAGTCGCGTTTTGTGTATGGGCCTGGGCATTCATGCGCGTTGCTCCTCGGCGGCGGGCTGCTCTCGCTCCTGCTTGCGCAGCTTGCGGATCAGCTCCAGCTCGGATTGGAAGTCGACGTAGTGCGGCAATTTCAGGTGCGAGACGAAGCCGGCGGCCTCGACGTTGTCGCAGTGCATCAGCACGAACTCCTCTTGCTGTGCCGGGCCTTCCACCTCTTCAGCGTACTCAGCAGCGCGCAACGAACGATCGACCAACGCCATGCCCATAGCCTTGCGCTCGGCATAGCCGAAGGCCAGGCCGTAGCCACGGGTGAACTGCGCATCGATACCTTTACCGCCGACGAACTGGTTGACCATCTCGCACTCGGTTACTTCGATATCGCCCAGCGGCACGGCGAAGCCCAGTTCCTCCGGTTCCAACCAAACCTCAACCGCACCGATGCGAATCTCCCCGGCAAACGGGTGATTGCGCCCGTAACCGCGCTGGGTGGAATAACCCAGCGCCAGCAGAAAGCCTTCATCGCCACGGGCCAAAGCCTGCAGGCGCTGAGCACGGCTGGCGGGAAAGTCCAGCGGCTCGCGGGTGATATCCGCCACCGCTAAACCGTCATCGACTTCGCGGGCCATCAGGCCTTCTTCGACGAGAAAATCCAGCACACGCGGGCACGGCGACAGTTCAGCCTGTGGATCGACCTGTGGGCCTGGCTGTTCGCCGTCGGCCAGGAGAGCGAAATCCAGCAGGCGGTGGCTGTAATCGAAGGTCGGCCCAAGCAGCTGACCGCCGGGCAGATCCTTGAAGGTCGCGGAGATGCGCCGGCTCAGCTGCATCTGCGTGGTCTCCAGCGCGACGCTGGCACCGAAGCGCGGCAGCGTGGTGCGGTAAGCGCGCAGCAGGAAGATCGCCTCCATCAAATCGCCGGCCGCCTGCTTGATCGCCAGCGCAGCCAATTGCGGGTCATACAGCGAGCCCTCACTCATCACCCGCGCCACGGCCAGTGGCATCTGCTCGCGCACCTGGTCGACGCTAAGTTCTGGAACTGCAGTATCGCCACGCCGCTGTTTGGCTAGCAGCAGGTGGGCATTGTCGATGGCGCGCTCGCCACCTTTGACGGCAACGTACATCAGGCAGCCTCCTCGGCATTGAGCAGTACGCGAGTGCTGCGCGGCAGGCCGATCACCTGCTCGCCCGCCGCGAAGAAAGCATCCAGGCCGCGAGGGAAGGCACTGCGCGCTTGGCGTTGCTGCCAGAACACAGGAGCCAGCGGCAGTTCAACGCTGCGCACATCCTTGATCCCCGGCCCGCGCCAGCGCAGGGGCTCGCCGCCGCTCAGTGCATCGAGCTGAACCAGCAAGGTGCAGGACTGGTCGGGGTAACGCTCGCTGCCGTTATCGAAGGCGGAGAGGTCAGCGGCGCCCGCCTCATCGAGCAAGGCAAACAACGCCAGTTCACGCTCGGCGACGATCGGACAACCGCAGTGGAACGACAGGTTGGCGCGAATCGCCGGGGTGTCGAAGCACGGCGCCAACCATAGCGGCGTGTCGCCATCGAGAAAGGCCAGGCACAGGGCGTAGGTCGCCGGCTGCAGATTGCCCAACGCCAACGCACGATCCATGGGCTGTAGCAAACCCGGCTCCGACAGGGCTTTAAGCGCAGTGCGGAAGCTGGCCTGGGCATCCAGTACAGGATTGTTGAAGGCCGGTTGCAGCCATTGCGAGCTGTTCGCCGCGTTCATCAGTCTTCTCCTCTGACCAGGGTGAAAAATTCCACCTGGGTGGTTGCGGTTTCGGCGGCTTTGGCAGCCTGTTGGTGCTGTTGCGCGGCGGCCAGTGGTTCAATCAAACGGCTCAGCCAATGCGGCTGCTCGACGCCCTGCAAGTGCGCGTCGGCCAGGGCGGCCAGCTCGGCGTGCTGTTTGTCGCGACCGGCCACATAGCTGTATCCGGTACGGCCATCGGTCAGGCGCACCACGCAGCGGGTCACGCTCATTTCACCGAGGTTGAACGGGCTGCCGGTCCCCCCCATGCGCCCACGGACCAGGGTCATGCCGATTTCGGGCGCGCGGATCAGGCTGTACTCGGTTTCTTTCAAGGCTGACTCATAGGCCGCCAAGCCGTTACCGGCGCGGGCAAGTACGCCCATCCAGCGTTGACGTGCAGCAATGTGCGGGTCGCTGTGCAGCAGGTTGCGGTTCATCACAGGCCTCCATCAAAGAGCGAGCTGGTACTGGAAACGGTCGGCGCGACTGGTCGATAACGACAGCTCCACCGGCTGGCCAGCCAGATCGCGGGAAAGGGTTTGCACACTCAGCAACGGAGCGTGTTTGGGCATTAATAAGCGCGCCGCTTCTTCACGGCTGGGCAGACGCGCGCCGATCAAGCTAAAGGTGCGGGTCAAGGGCAGGCCGCGCTGGCTGAGGTACTGGCGCAGCGAACCACCCTGGTAAGCCGCCAACAGCTCGGCGTATTGAGTACTGAATGCATGGCGAATCAGGCTGACGGGCTGCCCCTCGATTAAACGCAGGGTGCTCAGTACCAGCACATGCGCCCCCGGTGGCAGCTGTAGATAATTGCGCTCCTCGTGACTGGCCGGACGCACGTGCCGCTGCAGTAACTGCGCTTCCACCTGATGGCCGAGCGCCGATAACGAGGCGCTGTAAGCACTCCCCGCTTGCATGGGGTAAATCAGCGGTTTAGCCAGCACCCGTGTGCCTTTGCCCTGCTGGCGCAGCAGGCGGCCTTCGAGCACCAGCTCATCCACGGCGCGGCGCAAGGTGTGGCGGTTGACCGCAAAACGCGCGGCCAGCTGTACCTCGCCTGGCAGGTAATCACCGGGGCTCATGCGCTGCAGTTCATCGCGCAGCACGCCAGCCAATTCGCGGTAGAGCGGCTCGGGTTGTCTAGACAAGTGCATAGCTAAAAAAGGCATCCGTAGACGCCTATCTCCGTCAGATAAATTGCTTACGCAGACGCTGGGAAATGACGTCGAGCAGGCTCACTACCAGGATGATCACCAGCAGCAAGGCGCAGGTCTGGGCGAACTGGAAGCCGCGAATCGCTTCCCAGAGAATCACCCCGATCCCGCCCGCCCCAACCATGCCGACCACGGTGGCCGAGCGCACGTTGGACTCGAAGCGGTACAGCGAGTAGGAGATCCACAGCGGCAGGACTTGCGGGATCACCCCGTAGATCACTTCCTGCAGGGCGCTGGCACCGGTGGCACGCACGCCTTCAACGGGACCGGGATCAATCGCCTCCACCGCCTCGGCAAACAGCTTGGCCAGCACTCCAGTCGTGCCGATGAATAGCGCCAGCACCCCGGCGAATGGCCCCAGACCGACCGCCACCACAAAGAGCATGGCGAAGACCATTTCGTTGATCGAACGGCAGGCATCCATCACCCGGCGAACCGGCTGGTAAACCCACCAGGGCACAATGTTCTCGGAACTGAGAATGCCCAACGGGATGGCGCAGACAATCGCCAGCACCGTGCCCCAGAGGGCGATCTGCACGGTGACGATCATCTCCTTGAGGTACAGCTCCCAGTTGCTGAAATCCGGCGGGAAGAAGTCCGCGGCGAAGGTTGCCATGTTGCCGGAGTCACGGATCAGGCCGAGCGGGTTCATCTCCGCGCCCTGCCAGGACCAGGCCAGCACAGCGATAAACAGCCCCCAGCCAATCAGCTGCGTCCAAGAACGCTTGGCTGAAAAATCAGGCGTAGGTGCGGTAGTTAGGGTGGTCATAACGACATCTCGAATGGAGCAACAAAGAACATCGGCTCGCCCTTAGGTCATGCAGGGCAAGGCGAGCCGACTCAGGCCATCAACCCGCGCTGGCAGGGCTGTGCTTGGCAATTTCTGCCAGACGCTTTTCCAACTTGGCCAGCTCGGCATCCAGCGCCTTGAGTTGGGCCTGCTTGTCAGCGGCATTGAGCTTTTCGTTGTTGGTCACTTCGGTGCGTTTCTTGAACAGCTCCAGCTGGCGAATCGGCAACAGCTGATCGTCATCCGAGGCTTTGAATTTGGCCCACTGCAGCCCAGCGAGCACCTTCAACTCAGCCGGCTTGTCGCCGTAAGTCATAAAGAACTCACTCAACTTGTTCTTGGTGGCGTCATCGAGGTTCTTGCGCCATACCAGCGGGTCAGACGGAATCAGCGGCGAGGTCCAGATCACCTTCAGCTGAGCGGCCTTATCGGGCGCGGTCACTTCAAGGCGTTCCATGCCTTCACTGTTGAAGGTGCCGATATCAATCTGCTTGTTGGCCACCGACAGCGCGTTGACCTCATGGCTGCCATTGAGTGAACGCTTGAAGATCTTGTTGGCGTCCGCGTTGTTCTGCGCAAACACGTAGTAGCCGGGCACCAGATAACCCGAGGTGGAATTCGGATCACCGTTGGCGAAGGTCAGGCTCGAGGCGTTTTTCAGCATGTCCTCGATCGAATTGATCGGGCTGTCCTTGTGCGCCACCATCAGGCTGTAATAGCCCTGAGAACCGTTGGCGGCGACGGTTTGCGCAAACACCTGGCCGCCGGCGCGGTCCACGGCTTCCATCGCCGACTTGTTGCCGTACCAGGCCATATCGACCTTGTCGAAGCGCATGCCTTGAATGATCCCGGCATAGTCAGGGGCGAAGAAGGCGTTGATCTTCAGCCCGGTCTGCTGGCTCATGTCCGCCAGGAAGGGGTCCCACATACTTTTCAGGTTTTGCGAGGACTCGGTGGAGATGATGCCGAAATTGATTTCCTGCTCAGCGGCTTGAGCAGCGCCCATAACCGAGCCTGCCAGCAGCGTGGAGGCGACAAGAACGCGACTGATACGTTTGAACATGCAAAGCACTCCTAGTGCGGATGAACAGATAAGAATTGGCCTAGCAGGCATCACTCAGGCCTTGGCCAGAGCCAGCGGTACTTTCGATGTGCGGGCGCGGCGGGCTTTCTCGATGGGCAGCGGCGCTACTTCAAGCTCGGCGCCATAGAGATCGTTAAGAAAGTTGGGGTGCAGCTCGGCGGCGGCGCCATCGAAATGAATCCGCCCCGCTTTCAACGCCACGGCGCGCTGGCAATAACGCATGGCGTAGTCGACCTGATGCAGGGTGACCACCACGGTGGTGCCGTCTTCGCGATTGATGTCGGCAAGGATCTGCATGACCTTGCGCGCAGACTCGGGGTCGAGTGAGGCAATCGGCTCATCGGCCAGAATCACCTTGGCGCGCTGGCACAAGGTGCGGGCAATCGCCACACGCTGCTGCTGCCCACCGGACAGGGTCGAGGCGCGCTGCTGCGCCAAATCGGCCAGCCCCACCCGATCCAACGCCTGCAGCGCGCGCTGTTTTTCTTCAGCGCTGAACAGACCCAAGGTGCCGCGCCAGCGCGGCATACGGCCCAGGCAGCCGAGCAGGACGTTCTGCAGCACGCTGATACGCCCCACCAGGTTGAACTGCTGGAAGATATAGCCAATATCCGCGCGCAGCCGGCGCACATCGGCATTCAAGCGACCTTCAGCCTGCACGTCGCGGCCCAGTACCTGAATGCTGCCGCCGCCTGTGCGATCACAGCAGGCGAGACCTGCGACATGGCGCAGCAGGGTTGATTTGCCAGAGCCCGACGCCCCAATCAACGCCACCATTTCACCGGGTTCAACGGACAGCGCCAGATCAAACAGCGCCTGTTTACGGCCGAACGTTTTGTTCAGGCGCTCAACCCGGATCACTGCACTCATGGAATGCCTCCTTTATTAACGGTTACACCGCGGCTTGGGGCCGCCTTCTGGTGTAGACCAAGGTAGGCAAATCCTGTGTCAGGGCTATTAATGAGCCGTGACACTTACATGACGGTTACTGGAAATTATCTCGATACCGGGATTTGTTGCTTTTTGCACAGTAAGGCGCATTTCTTTCAGCCGTAGCCGACGAAGCGGCTACACCCACCGCCAAATAAAACATATAATTGACGCCAATTTATTGCCTGCTCGACAAGCGAGTCACAAGTAGATACCTAATCTACTTTCTGGCGGAACGGTTAGCGCTGGCGCTGGTCAAAACGCTGACTATGCTATAGCCCATTGCCAGTATCGCTTTCCTGAACTAACCGGTTTAATGTACGCGCCCTATGAAACAAGCACTCTATTCCAGCCGTACCGCTGACAAGTTCGTAGTTCGCCTGCCCGACGGTATGCGCGAACGTATTGCGGATGTCGCACGTAACCATCACCGCAGCATGAACTCGGAGATCATTGCTCGCCTTGAGCAAAGCATGCTCCAGGAAAGCGCCTTGGGTGATGACCTCAACATGCGTCTCGATAGCCCTGAGCTGTCGCTGCATGAACGTGAGTTGCTGCAGCGCTTTCGCCAGCTGTCACGTCGTCAGCAAAATGCTCTAGTGGCATTAATTGCTCACGATGCCGAGATGGCTAACGAAGAAGGCTGATTGCAGCTTCGACTGAAAACCGGCCATGGCCGGTTTTTTTTGCTCATAAATCACTCAAAACGCCAAATCACGCCCATAAAAAAACCGCCTACTCAGGCGGTTTTTTTATTTCAGTGCGAACTCAGCCGACAAAGTTGAGCAACACACCCGCTGCAACGGCCGAACCGATCACACCCGCCACATTCGGGCCCATGGCGTGCATCAGCAGGAAGTTCTGCGGGTTGGCTTCCAGGCCGACCTTGTTCGATACCCGCGCCGCCATTGGCACCGCAGACACCCCAGCCGAACCGATCAACGGGTTGATCTTGTTGCTGCTGAACAGGTTCATCAATTTGGCCATCAACACCCCAGCTGCCGTACCGGCGCAGAATGCGATCATGCCCAGGCTGAGAATACCCAGCGTCTTCAATTGCAGGAACGATTCCGCCGAGAGCTTCGAGCCAACCGTCAGGCCAAGGAAGATGGTGACGATATTGATCAGCGCATTGCGCGAGGTATCCGCCAGACGCTCGACCACACCGGCTTCACGCAACAGATTGCCAAGGGCAAACATCCCGATCAGCGGCGCAGCGTCAGGCAGCAACAGGCCAATCAACAGACACAGCACAATCGGGAAGATGATCTTCTCGCCCTGCCCCACCGGACGCAGTTGTTGCATGACAATCGAGCGCTCTTCCTTGGTGGTCAGCGCACGCATGATCGGCGGCTGAATCAACGGCACCAGCGCCATGTAGGCATAAGCCGCCACGGCAATGGGGCCGAGCAAGTGCGGGGCCAGCTTGGAGGTCACGAAAATCGAGGTTGGGCCATCGGCACCGCCAATAATCGCAATCGATGCCGCCTCCTTTAGAGTGAACTCCAACCCCGGAATACCCAGCGCCGTGAGCGCCAGCGCACCCATCAGCGTACCGAAAATCCCGAATTGCGCCGCCGCACCGAGTAGCAGGGTCTTGGGGTTGGCCAGCATCGGCCCGAAGTCGGTCATGGCGCCGACCCCGAGAAAGATCAGCAACGGGAAGATACTGGTGGGCAGGCCCACCTCGTAAATCATGTGCAAAAAGCCGCTGCCTTCGGCCATATTGGCCACCGGAATGTTGGCCAACAGGCCGCCAAAACCAATGGGCAGCAGCAGCAAAGGCTCAAAGCCCTTCTTGATCGCCAGGTAAATCAGCAGGATGCACACCGCGATCATAAACAGCTGACCGACTTCGATGTGGTACAGGCCCGTGCTATGCCAGAGCTTGAGGAGCTTATCCATTACTGCGCTCCCTTAACCGATGGCCAGCAGGCTGTCGCCCACCGCTACCGCATCACCCACTTTGACGTTGACCGCAGCGACAGTGCCGGCCTTGAACGCGCGAATTTCGGTTTCCATCTTCATGGCTTCGAGGATGATCACCAACTGCCCTTCTTCTACAGCCTGACCAGGCTGCACCAATACCTTGAAGATATTGCCCGCCAGCGGCGCATTCTGCGGCTCACCAGCGCCAACCGGCGCCGCTACCGCTGCAGTCGCAGAAGTCGCGCCGCCAACAGCTTTGAGCCCTTCGATATCACCACCTTCACCCACCTGCACCACATAGGACTTACCATTCACTTCAACGGTGTAGACCTCGGGCTTACCGACTTCGCGAACAAGGGTTTCCTTACCCGTCGGCACCGGTTCAAAGGCTGCTGGATTGCCGCGGTTCTCCAAGAACTTCAGGCCAATCTGCGGGAACAGTGCATAGGTCAGCACGTCGTCGACTTCATCGGCGGCCAGCTTGATGCCCTTCTCTTTAGCAATGCCTCGGAGCTCGGCAGTCAGCTTGTCCATTTCATCATCAAGCAGATCGGCCGGACGACAGATAATGGCTTCAGCACCATCAAGCACACGCGCCTGCAAGGCTTTATTGAACGGCGCAGGCGCTGCGCCGTATTCGCCTTTCAACACGCCAGCCGTTTCCTTGGTGATCGACTTGTAGCGCTCACCGGTAAGCACGTTGATCACCGCCTGAGTCCCTACGATCTGCGAGGTCGGCGTTACCAACGGGATAAAGCCGAGGTCTTCGCGCACCCGCGGGATCTCGGCCAGCACTTCGTCGAATTTATCCTGCGCGCCCTGCTCTTTCAGCTGGCTTTCCATGTTAGTCAGCATGCCACCCGGCACCTGAGCGACCAGAATGCGCGAGTCGACACCCTTGAGGTTGCCTTCAAATTTGGCGTATTTCTTCCGCACATCACGGAAGTAAGCCGCGATCTCTTCGAGCAACTCCAGGTTCAGGCCGGTATCGCGCTCGGAACCCTGGAAAATCGCCACCACAGACTCGGTTGGCGAGTGGCCATAAGTCATCGACAGCGAGGAAATCGCCGTATCGACGTTGTCGATGCCCGCTTCAACCGCCTTGACGATGGCGGCGGTCGACAAACCTGCAGTGGCATGGCAATGCAGATGAATTGGGATCGACAGGGTTGCCTTCAGGCGCGTGACCAAATCAAACGCGACATAAGGATTAAGAATGCCGGCCATGTCCTTAATCGCGATAGAGTCGGCACCCATGTCTTCGATCTGCTTAGCCAGATCGAGCCACATATCCGGGGTATGCACCGGACTGGTGGTGTAAGAGATGGTGCCCTGAGCATGCTTACCCTGCTGTTTTACGGCTTTCAGCGCGGTCTGCAGGTTGCGCGGGTCGTTCATCGCATCGAATACGCGGAATACATCGACACCATTGAACGCGGCGCGCTCGACGAATTTTTCCACCACGTCATCGGCGTAATGGCGATAACCGAGCAGGTTCTGCCCACGCAGCAGCATCTGCTGAGGCGTATTGGGCATGGCCTTTTTCAGCGCACGAATACGCTCCCACGGGTCTTCACCCAGGTAGCGGATGCAGGAGTCAAAGGTAGCGCCGCCCCAGGTCTCTACAGACCAAAAACCGACTTGATCGAGCTTGCCAGCGATCGGCAGCATGTCCTCCAGGCGCACACGAGTGGCCAGGATCGACTGGTGCGCGTCACGCAGCACCACATCAGTAATTCCGAGGGCTTTCTTTACGGCAGTCATGCAGATGCTCCCTGTCGAACCTGGCTCACCCGCGGCGGGCGCGGTGCTGGTGAATAGCGGATTGAATGGCGGCGAGCACATCGGCACTCGGCTCGTCCGAGGACGGTTTGACGGCCAATGGTGCAGCGAGGGGAATCGGTGCTTTCGCGGCAAACTGCCCAATAACCCACGACATCACGCGGATTACCATCACCAATAACACTAGAAAGAGAAATACGAAGCCCAGGCCGAATAGCATGAGCTCGACACCCTCGAGCAGGAGTTCACTAGGGGTCATCTTGGCTCCAATACCCGCTCGTGCGAGCTGCGTTAATTATTAGATAGGAGCGCCCGGGACCCTGTCCCAGGCAAAGCTGGCGAACCTTAGCGTGAAACGAACGTTTGAAGCAAACCCCATACGGACTACTTGCGCGATTTGCCAGCCACAGGCGCAGCAGGCAAAAACCAGCCCACTAGAGCAGGAACAGACTGGCCAAACCCAGGAAGATAAAGAAGCCGCCGCTGTCCGTGACCGCGGTAATCATTACACTAGCCCCCAGGGCTGGATCGCGCCCCATGCGCACTAGCGTCATAGGAATCAACACCCCCATCAGCGCCGCCAACAGCAGGTTGAGCACCATCGCAGCGGTCATCACCACGCCCAGCGACCAGCTGCCATAGAGTAAATAGGCGACCACGCCAATAACCCCGCCCCAGACAATACCGTTGATCAAGGCGACCCCCAGCTCTTTGCGAATCAAGCGCGAGGTATTGCCAGTACTGACCTGATCCAGCGCCATGGCCCGCACGATCATGGTGATGGTCTGGTTACCCGAGTTCCCACCGATGCCCGCAACGATCGGCATCAGTGCAGCCAGGGCGACCAGTTTCTCGATGGAATCTTCGAACAGGCCAATCACGCGCGAGGCCATAAACGCGGTCACGAGGTTGATCGCCAACCAGGCCCAGCGGTTACGCAGGGACTTCCACACCGAGGCGAAAATGTCTTCTTCCTCGCGCAAGCCGGCCATGTTGAGGACTTCGCTTTCGCTTTCCTCACGAATCAAATCGACCATTTCATCGATGGTCAGACGGCCAATCAGCTTGCCGTTCTTGTCCACCACCGGCGTGGAGATCAGGTCATAACGCTCGAACGCTTGAGCGGCGTCGTAGGCATTTTCATCCGGATGGAAGCTCACCGGATCGGTGGCCATAACCTCACTGACCAACTTCTCCGGATCGTTAACCAATAGCCGCTTAACCGGCAACACGCCCTTGAGCACACCGTCGTAATCCACCACAAACAGCTTGTCGGTGTGCCCCGGCAACTCCTTGAGGCGACGTAGGTAACGCAACACCACTTCCAGGCTGACATCTTCGCGGATGGTGACCATCTCGAAGTCCATCAACGCGCCGACCTGGTCATCCTCGTAGGACAACGCCGAACGCACGCGCTCACGCTGCTGCGCGTCGAGGGTTTCCATCAGCTCATGCACGACATCACGCGGCAGCTCGGAAGCCAGGTCGGCCAATTCGTCGGCGTCCATTTCCTTGGCTGCCGCGAGAATCTCATGGTCGTCCATGTCGGCGAGCAGGGTTTCACGCACTGCATCGGACACTTCGAGGAGGATGTCACCGTCGCGCTCAGCCTTGACCAGCTGCCAGACAGTCTGGCGGTCATCCAGCGGCAACGCCTCGAGGATGTGGGCAACGTCAGCGGAGTGCAGGTCATCGAGCTTGCGTTGCAACTCGGCCAGGTTCTGCCGGTGCACCAGGTTTTCTACCCGGTCGTGGTGCTGGCCTTCCTGACGATGAGTCAGGTCTTCAACCAGCTTATGCCGATGCAATAGCTCGACCACCTGAGCCAGGCGGTCCTGCAGGCTTTCTTGCGGCTTTTTTGCTTCTACTTCAGTCATGGCGCACTCCACCCCCAGCGGCAGCGCACGCCAAAGAGGGTCAATCAGTCAACACGTGATTGCACAATCGAGATTCAACGTAACTACTGGGTAAGTCCATGGTGGTAATCCACAAGCCCCGGCGGGGCTGACGCGGCGAATGATACCACCGCACCGGCGCTTTGCATGCGGCAAACAAATAATCCAGGAACAAGCGCTTACAACACACATTTAAACGCGCCTGCATCGTTCATTGCGACGTGCCGGGCACTGGCAAAGGCACGCCTGGCACTGACATCGCTATCGACTACGCTTGCACATGCACCGTTAAGGAGGACGTACCATGCAAGGATTGCCCTGCGCAGCTATCTGCGCCATTTTGCTTTGCCCACTGCCGGCACTCGGTTCAAGCGTATTTCGCTGCGAAGACGCTAACGGCCACATCACCTTCACCCGCCAAGGCTGCCCCGACGACCACAGCAAGAGCCTGCAGCAGGCCTACAACCCTACGCCCGGCAACGGCAAGCCAGTGCCGCTGGCAAAACCGCGTAAAGCGGCACGCGAGAGCCAGAAGCAGGCTGAACAGGACTTGACGGTCATCGGGATCAAACAGGATGGCTGCGGCAACCATCTGAACAGCAGCGAACGCCGCGCAGCCATCATCAAGCAACAGATACGTGTAGGCATGAACCGCAGCGACGTTGAGAGCAGCCTGGGCAAGCCGGACAAGATCACCGAGCAGAATGGCCAGACGCGTTACGTTTATCAGGGCAAGAAAGGCAGCAAGCGCAACGTCAGCTTCGATGAAGCCGGCTGCGTCAAAGGCAAGGTCAAGCGCTAAATCGCGCGAACAATCACTAACCGCAACCAGCAACGCCGGAGGACGGCGACCTGCAGGATGGCCGCCGTGATTGCGGCCATAAAAAAGGGCCTGCATCGCTGCAGACCCTTCTTGTTTGGTGCACTCAGGAGGATTCGAACCTCCGACCGCTCGGTTCGTAGCCGAGTACTCTATCCAGCTGAGCTATGAGTGCATGTGGCGCTTTTAAACCAGATCACCGCTGGCTGAAACAAAATGGCTTGCATTGCTGCAGGCCATTCTTATTTGGTGCACTCAGGAGGATTCGAACCTCCGACCGCTCGGTTCGTAGCCGAGTACTCTATCCAGCTGAGCTATGAGTGCATGTGGCGCTTTTAAACCAGATCACCGCTGGCTGAAACAAAATGGCTTGCATTGCTGCAAGCCATTCCTATTTGGTGCACTCAGGAGGATTCGAACCTCCGACCGCTCGGTTCGTAGCCGAGTACTCTATCCAGCTGAGCTATGAGTGCATGTAACGTTCGCACTGTAGATATCCAAACCGCATCTACAACACTCAATAATGGCGGAGAAGGGGGGATTCGAACCCCCGACACCCTTTTGAGATGTACTCCCTTAGCAGGGGAGCGCCTTCGGCCACTCGGCCACCTCTCCGCAACACGGGGCGCATGATAACCATGTTTTCCCCGTTTGCAAAGCCAAAATTTCGATAAAAATTAGAGGCTTGGTTCTTCACCCTTCTCTTTCTGGATGCGCTGGTAGATTTCCTCACGGTGCACAGCAACTTCTTTTGGCGCGTTAACGCCAATACGCACCTGATTACCCTTCACACCCAGCACGGTGACAGTGACTTCGTCACCCACCATCAGGGTCTCTCCAACCCGACGAGTCAGAATCAGCATTCCTTTCTCCTTACGGATATCATTTCAAGACAACAGCAGTCTGCAAAAAAATGGTGGCAGCCCCGAACATCTCAAGCAGAGCCTTCACCCAAGTATTGACCAGTGTGAGCAGAAAGAAAGTTCCGGCCCACACCAGCCAAAAAAGACGAAAGGCGCGGGATAGCCCGCGCCTTTCGGATGATGCCTTAGTCGCCCTGTCGGGCCGGGGCATCCAGTTCAAAAGCAGTGTGCAGGGCGCGCACCGCCAACTCCAGGTATTTCTCCTCGATTACCACCGAGACTTTGATTTCCGAGGTGGAGATCATCTGGATGTTGATGTTTTCTTGAGCCAGAGACTCAAACATACGGCTGGCAACCCCTGCGTGGGAGCGCATACCAACGCCCACGATGGAAACCTTGGCGATGTCGGTATTGCCAACCACTTCACGCGCACCCAATTCCTGAGCCGTTTTCTCCAGCACGAGCATGGCATTGCTGTAGTCATTGCGATGCACGGTGAAGGTGAAGTCGGTGGTGTTATCGTGCGCAACGTTTTGCACGATCATGTCCACCTCTACATTGGCGGCACTGATCGGCCCGAGGATCTTGAACGCTACGCCCGGAATATCCGGTACGCCACGGATAGTCAGCTTGGCCTCATCGCGATTAAAAGCGATGCCAGAGATAATCGGCTGTTCCATGGATTCCTCTTCATCAATAGTAATGAGGGTGCCCGGACCCTCTTGAAAGCTGTGCAACACGCGCAGCGGGACGTTGTATTTGCCGGCGAACTCCACCGCACGAATTTGCAGCACCTTGGAACCGAGGCTGGCCATCTCCAGCATTTCTTCGAAGGTGATTTTGCTTAAGCGCTGAGCCTTTGGCACAACCCGTGGATCGGTGGTGTAAACGCCATCGACATCGGTATAAATCTGGCACTCATCGGCTTTTAACGCAGCCGCCAGGGCCACACCGGTAGTGTCGGAGCCACCACGCCCAAGGGTGGTGATATTGCCGTGCTCATCAACACCCTGGAAACCGGCAACCACCACCACACGCCCAGCCTTAAGGTCGGTACGCAGTTTCTGATCATCGATCTGCAGGATGCGCGCCTTGTTGTGCGCACTGTCCGTGAGGATGCGCACCTGGTTACCGGTATAGGACACCGCAGGCACGCCAATCTTGATCAGCGCCATGGCTAACAAGGCAATGGTGACCTGCTCGCCGGTCGAGACCATTACGTCGAATTCACGCGGTACCGGCTGACCATCACTAACCTGTTTGGCTAGCTCGACCAGGCGATTGGTTTCACCGCTCATGGCGGAAACCACAACCACAATGTCATCTCCGTTTTCACGGAATTTCTTCACCTTCGCGGCCACCTGCTGAATACGCTCAACAGTGCCGACGGAAGTGCCGCCAAATTTCTGTACGATCAAAGCCATTTCAAAGCCGCCTCAGCCCGTGAAGGGCGCCCATTAAACACATAACTCAATACCTACCAAGGCCCGCCGGGCGTAGATCGGGCCTCGGGCTGCACACCCAGAATCAGGCGCTTACAGACCTTGTTCGGCGAACGCAGCAGCCAAGCCCAAAGCAGCATCCAGCGCAGCAGCGTCAACGCCACCACCTTGCGCCATATCCGGACGTCCACCCCCTTTGCCACCTACGGCCGCAGCCGCTTGCTTCATCAGATCGCCCGCCTTCAGCTTGGCTGTCAGATCTTTGGTCACACCAGCAACGAGCACGACCTTTTCATCCTGCACGCCACCCAACAGAATCACCGCACTGCCAAGCTTGTTTTTCAACTGATCGACCAAGGCCAGCAACGCCTTGCCATCCACCCCATCGAGACGCGCACTGAGCACCTTGATGCCTTTCACGTCGATGGCAGAACCGGCCAGGTCATTACCCGCCGCACTGGCGGCCTTGGCCTTGAGCTGTTCCAGCTCTTTTTCCAGCTGGCGATTACGCTCCAGCACACCGGCAAGCTTATCCAAGAGATTTTCGCGACTGCCTTTGACCAGTACAGCGGCCTCTTTCAGCTGCTCTTCCGCCGCGTTGAGGTAGGCAAACGCGACAGCACCGGTGACCGCTTCAATACGCCGCACACCGGCAGCCACACCGCTCTCACTGATAATTTTGAACAGGCCGATATCGCCCGTACGCTTGGCGTGAATACCGCCACACAGCTCAACCGAGAAGTCGCCGCCCATGCTCAATACGCGCACCTGATCACCGTACTTTTCACCAAACAGCGCCATGGCACCTTTGGCCTTGGCGGTTTCGATGTCGGTTTCCAGGGTTTCAACGTCGCTATTGCCGCGCACTTCGCGGTTGACGATGGCTTCCAGTTCTTTCAACTGCGCCGGCGTGATCGCCTCGAAGTGACTGAAGTCGAAGCGCAGACGCTGACTGTCGACCAACGAGCCCTTCTGCGTAACGTGCTCACCCAATACCTGACGCAAAGCCGCGTGCAGCAAGTGGGTGGCCGA
Source organism: Pseudomonas spirodelae (assembly GCF_034653255.1). Classification (NCBI taxonomy): domain Bacteria; kingdom Pseudomonadati; phylum Pseudomonadota; class Gammaproteobacteria; order Pseudomonadales; family Pseudomonadaceae; genus Pseudomonas; species Pseudomonas spirodelae. The sequence continues at coordinate 377,187 of NZ_JAYEET010000001.1, forward strand.
ATGATTAAGTGCAGTGGCCTGGCGTACGCTGGCATCCACTTCGGCCTTGACCGAGGTGCCGACGCTCAGGCCACCTTTAACAGCAACCCCGTGGTGCAGGATCGCGCCACCCGCCTTAGTGGTATCACGCACATCGAAACGCACGCCAGCGCCTTCAAGGAAACCGCAGTCGCCGACCTGACCACCGGACTCGGCGTAGAACGGCGTCTGATCGAGGACCACAACGCCCTCCTCGCCTTCGCCCAGACTGTCGACTGCCTGACCAGCCTTGAACAGCGCAATGATCTTGCCGCTGCCGCTGGTGCCCTGATAGCCGAGGAACGCGGTGTCGCTGTCGACCTTGACCAGGCTGTTGTAGTCCATGCCGAACGCGCTGGCAGAACGAGCGCGCTTGCGCTGCTCTTCCATCTCGCGCTCAAAGCCTGCTTCATCCAGAGTCAGCTCGCGCTCACGGGCGATGTCGCCGGTAAGGTCCATCGGGAAGCCGAAAGTGTCATACAGCTTGAAGATCACATCGCCCGGAATCACCGTGCCTTCGAGTTCGGCCAGATCCTGCTCGAGAATCTTCAGGCCCTGTTCCAGGGTCTTGGCGAACTGCTCTTCTTCGGTTTTCAGCACGCGCTCGATATGCGCCTGCTGCTGTTTCAGCTCAGGGAAGGCATCGCCCATCTCGGCCACCAACGCGGCAACGATCTGGTAGAAGAAGCTGCCCTTGGCGCCCAGCTTGTTACCGTGACGGCAGGCGCGACGGATAATGCGGCGCAGCACGTAGCCGCGACCTTCGTTGGACGGCGTCACGCCGTCAGCGATTAGGAAGCCGCACGAGCGGATATGGTCGGCCACCACTTTCAGCGACGCCTGGGCTTCGTTGGCACAACCGATGGCCTTGGCCGCGGCATTCAGCAGGCTCTGGAACAGGTCGATCTCGTAGTTCGAGTTGACGTGTTGCAGCACCGCGCTAATGCGCTCCAGGCCCATGCCCGTATCCACACTCGGCGCTGGCAGCGGATGCATCACGCCGTCAGCCGTGCGGTTGAACTGCATAAAGACGTTGTTCCAGATTTCGATGTAGCGATCACCGTCTTCTTCTGGCGAACCGGGTGGGCCGCCCCAGATGTGCTCGCCGTGGTCGAAGAAAATCTCGGTGCACGGGCCACACGGACCGGTATCACCCATGGCCCAGAAGTTGTCCGAGGCATACGGCGCGCCCTTGTTATCGCCGATGCGGATCATCCGCTCAGCCGGCACGCCGATTTCTTTGTTCCAAATGTCATAGGCTTCATCGTCGCTGGCATAGACGGTGACCCAGAGTTTTTCTTTCGGCAGCTTGAGCCAGGCGTCGCCGGTCAAAAATTCCCAGGCGAAATGAATGGCATCACGCTTGAAATAGTCGCCAAAGCTGAAATTACCCAGCATTTCGAAGAAGGTGTGGTGACGCGCGGTATAACCGACGTTCTCCAAATCGTTATGCTTGCCGCCGGCGCGTACGCACTTCTGGCTGCTGGTGGCGCGGGTATAGGCGCGCTTTTCCAGGCCGAGGAAGCAATCCTTGAACTGGTTCATCCCCGCGTTGGTGAACAACAGGGTCGGGTCATTGCCCGGAATCAGGGAGCTGGAGGCGACACGGGTGTGTCCCTTCTGTTCGAAGAAGCTGAGGAAGGCTTCACGGATTTCTGCGCTTTTCATAGGAATCTTCCAAAAACCAGCGGCCACAACAAAGCCGGCAAAGGGCCGCATTATATCGGCCCTGCGCCATGGGGCTAGTGACTTTATTGATAGATAACGGCTATTAAAAGCCCAGAGCTATTCAGCTCACGCGAAAAGCGGCAAAGGCCGCAATCACCTGTTCGATATCCGCAGCGGCGATATCCAGGTGCGTCACCATGCGCAAACGCGGCGCCGCCGAGAGCTTGATGCCCCGCGCGGCGCAGAACGCCTGCAATGCGCCAGCCTGCTCACCCACCGCGACGTAGACCATATTGGTCTGCACCGGCTCGACTGCATAACCCAACTCACGCAAGCCGGCGGCCAAACGCTCGGCATTGGCATGGTCGTCAGCCAGCCGCTGCACCTGATGCTCTAGTGCATACAACCCTGCTGCCGCGAGCATGCCGGCCTGGCGCATGCCGCCGCCGACCATCTTGCGCAAACGCCGCGCCCGACCAATAAGCTCGGCTGAGCCGCACAGCACCGACCCCACCGGCGCACCAAGCCCCTTGGACAGGCACACTGACACCGAATCAAAGTACTGAGTAATCTGCCGCGCCGGCACGCCCAGCTTGACTGCCGCGTTATATAGGCGCGCGCCGTCCAGGTGCAGAGCCAGACCGCGGCGCGTGGTCAGCTCGCGCGCTGCCTGCAGATAGGCCTGAGGCAGGACCTTGCCCTGCATGGTGTTTTCCAGCGCCAACAGGCGGGTGCGGGCAAAGTGAAAGTCATCCTGCTTGATGGCCGCTTCAATCTTGTCCAGGTCCAGCGAACCATCTGCCTCGCCCTCAATCGGCTGCGGCTGGATCGAACCGAGTACCGCCGCGCCGCCACCTTCATATTTATAGGTGTGCGCCTGCTGACCGACGATGTACTCATCGCCACGCGCGCAATGGGCCATTAGGCCAAGCAGGTTACTCATGGTGCCGGTGGGCACAAACAACGCAGCCTCGAAACCCAACTCAGCGGCCAGGTAGTGCTCGAGGCGGTTGACCGTAGGATCTTCGCCGTACACGTCATCCCCCAGCTCAGCGGCTTGCATGGCCTCGCGCATACCCGGAGTCGGCTGGGTGACGGTGTCGCTGCGCAGGTCGATGATGGGCATGGTGGGCAATCCTTAGATGAGGCTAAAGCCCGATGCTAAAGCGCCCAACTGAGGCAAACAAGGTACAGATAAGGCGAGAACGCGCAGGACAGCTGTGCAGGGTGAATGACGCCTTTTTCATCCGCCTGGCGTGCATCGATTGGTGGATGAATAAAGCGCCATCCACCCTAATAGCTTAAGCCAGCTGCACGTCTTCGGCGGGAACAATCAAGATGCCGGCCCGCAGGCCGTTTTTGACTTTGGGATTGGGAAAGATAATCCGCGTACCCGGCTCATCGATCACCCAGCGGGTATCACTGAGGTCTTCCGCCAGCAGGTAGCCAACGGGCAATTCGCTGAAATTCTCGATATCAGCCGGCAGGTGCAGCTGAAACGCATCGCTGTGCTTGATCACTTCGCGGGCCACGGCAAATAGCTTTAGCTCGCCCAGATCATCCGAGGCCGCCTCCAACTCACGCCCTTCAATCAGTGCCTGCATGTGCAGCTCAAGCCGGTCGAGGTTGACCAACGCGTTCTGCCCAAACGGCCGCGCCTTGCCCAGCTCCAGCGTGAACGCTTCCGCCCCGAGCTGGGTGTAGGTGTAGGCACTGAAGGTAACCGAGCTTTTGTTGTGCAGCAGCACGGCCTCAATCCCAGCGACACTTAAACGCGCCAGCTCACGCCGACTGCGCGGACGACCTTCCTGGAAGGGATAAAGAGCAAACTGTTCAACCTTCGACGCGCGAATAGCGGTGTGCAGGTCGTAATGCAGGCGGGTGCGCTCGGGCTTACTGAAAAAAGCCGCAGCCAGATGCTCCAGCTCACAGGCGCGCAGCGCCTCGGGCCCGCTGTGTTGGTCGTGGCGCCCGTTGAATAGGCGGTTAATGTCTTGCTCGACATACCGCTCACCGCGACGCATCGCGGCCGGGTTACCCAGCAGAAAGAGAATGCGTGCGCACGGCTGCAGCTGATTACGCGCAATGGCCTGCAGCAGGCGGTCGAGTAATTCGATTGGGGCGGTTTCATTGCCATGGATACCCGCCGACAGCAGCAGGTCCTGGCCGTTGTCGCGGGCCGCAGGCGGGGTGATTTCCACCGCGCCTTCGGCCAGCCAACGCACACGCGTACCCTCGGGAGTCAGCTGAATTTTTGCTGCCGGCTCATGGCCGGCCAGGGTCAGTTCAAGCAATTTCCCAAGGGCAAGCATAGTGGTTCCTCAGTCGTGAGTGCAGTCTGGGCCGTGCACGTGCTCGTCGTCATCGCCCGGCTCAGCGGCTTCCATTTCCAGCTCCAGGCTGACCAGGTTGGTAGCCAATGGACGCAGCAGCAGGTTGGCGTATTCGGCAGCGCCCTCCTCGACGTCGACACCGATCATCAACTGGTTGTTGCCTACCTGTTGGAACCAGATTTCCTGGCCCTGCCAGATCACGGCAAAGCGTGTACAGGAGGTTTCCAGCTGGGTACCGTCAGTGTCTTCGAGGATCAGTTGCAGGGCATCGCTCATAAAATCTCCACAGTTTTGGATGTAGGGTGGATGTGATTTTTTACATCCACCGGTGGATCGATAAAGCGCGACCCAGCCTAGTTAGCTAATTGAAAAGGATAAACCGCGCCCAGTTTAAGGATCTGCGTCAGTTCATCCAAGGCCGTACGGCATTCACTCAACAATTGTGGATCAGCCAAATCGTTTTCGCTCAGGCGATCGCGGTAGTGCTTGTCGACCCAAACATTGAGGGTGTCGTACAGCGTCGGGGTCATGATCACGCCCTGGTTGACCGCCGCCAACTCGTCTTCCTTGAGCGCGACTCGCAGGCGCAGGCAGGCTGGCCCACCGCCGTTCTGCATGCTTTGCTTGAGGTCAAACACCTGTACTTCACGGATCGGCCCGTTGCCGCTGGTCAGCTGCTGCAGGTAGTTCCAGACATTGCCGTTGTTGCGGCACTCTTCCGGCACGATCAGCAGCATGCCGCCGTCGGCGCGGCTGAGCAGCTGGCTGTTGAACAGGTAGGATTTGACCGCGTCTTCGACCGCCACCGCATCACGCGGCACGCACACCGCCTGCAGGTTGCCGCCACGACGGGCGAGCTTGTCGCCCAGTTCGGCCAGCACCTTATCCGTGTCGAGGAAGGCGTCTTGGTGATAGAACAGCACCTCACCGTTACCCACGGCGATCACGTCATTGTGGAACACCCCTTGATCGATCACCGCCGGGGTTTGCTGAGCGTAAACCACACCGTCATCACTGAGGCCGTGCAGGCGCGCCACGGCTTGCGAAGCCTCCAGGGTTTGCCGCGCCGGGTAGCGCTGCGGCGCCGGGAAGCGGCTGTCAAAAGCACTGCGGCCGAATACAAAGAACTCCACACCCGCATCGCCATAGCCTTTGCAGAACCGCGTGTGATTTGCCGCACCTTCATCGCCGAACTGAGCAACGGCGGGCAGCGCGGCGTGGTGGGCGAAGTGCTGCTGATTGGCGAACATGGCGCCCAGCACACGGCTGGTGGTTGGGTGTTCGATGGAGCGGTGGAATTTGCAGTTGAGGTTGGCGGCGGTGAAATGCACGCGACCATCCGCAGTATCAGCACTCGGGCTGACGGTGCAGGCATTGGCCGTCCACATGCTGGAAGCCGAGCAGCTGGCAACCAGCAGCGGCATGGCGTCTTTCGCAGCCTTTTGGATCACCTGCGCGTCAGTGCCGGCAAACCCCAAGCTACGCAGTACCGCGACATTCGGCCGTTCCTGCGGGGCCAGCACGCCCTGCTTGAAGCCCATTTCCATCAAGGCCTTCATCTTGGCCAGGCCTTGCTTGGCAGCCTCTTTCGGGTTCGACCCTACCTGGCTGTTGCTCTGCGAAGCCACGTTGCCGTAAGACAGGCCGCCATAGTTATGGGTCGGGCCGACCAAACCGTCAAAATTGACCTCATATGCGTTACTGCTGGCGACTGGGCTCATAGGCTGACTCCCGGAGTCAGGGTGGCAGGCAGGCTGAGGCTGTCGGCTTCCAGCGAAGCCACCGGGTAAGCGCAATAATCAGCCGCGTAATAGGCGCTGGCGCGGTGGTTACCGGACGCCCCCACGCCGCCAAACGGCGCGGTGCTGGCAGCACCAGTCAGCTGCTTGTTCCAGTTAACGATACCCGCGCGGCTGTGCAGCCAGAACTGCTCATAACGCGCCTTGGAGTCAGACAGCAGCCCAGCAGCCAACCCATATTGGGTGTTGTTGGCCTCAGCAATCGCGGCAGCAAAATCGGTGTAGCGAATCACCTGCAGCAGCGGGCCGAAGAACTCCTCATCCGCCCGCTCGGCCAGGTCCGTTACGTCAATAATGCCGGGCGTGAGCAAAGCCGCGCCCTGCAACGGTTGAGACATTTTCAGCAGCGGCTTGGCGCCCTGGGCCAGCAGGTGTTGCTGGGCCTTGAGCAAGTGCTGAGCAGCATCCAGAGAAATCACCGAACCCATAAACGGCGCTGGCTGAGCGTCGAAACTACCGACTTTGATACTCGCCGCTACTTCCACCAGGCGCTCCAGCAAGCTGTCACCCCACGCGCCTTGCGGCACCAGCAGACGCCGCGCGCAGGTGCAGCGCTGGCCGGCGGAAATAAACGCCGACTGGATGATGGTGTACACGGCGGCATTGATATCGCTGACCTGCTCAACCACCAGCGGGTTGTTGCCACCCATTTCCAGCGCGAGAATTTTCTCCGGACGACCGGAGAACTGCTTGTGCAGCAGGTTGCCCGTGCGGCTGGAACCGGTGAAAAACAACCCGTCGATACCCGCATGGGCCGCCAGCGCCACACCTGTCTCGCGCGCACCTTGCACCAGGTTGAGCACGCCCGCCGGCAAGCCGGCCTCAATCCAGCACTTAACCGTTAACTCGGCGACTTTCGGCGTCAATTCGCTGGGCTTGAACACCACACAATTGCCTGCCAGCAGCGCCGGCACAATGTGGCCGTTGGGTAGGTGGCCGGGGAAGTTGTACGGGCCAAACACGGCAACCACACCATGCGGCTTGTGCCGCAATACTGCTGTGGCATCGCCCAACGGGCCGCTCTTCTCACCGGTACGCTCGCGGTAACTTTGCACCGAGATGGCGACCTTGTTGGCCATGCTGGTGACTTCGGTGGCGGTTTCCCACAGCGGCTTGCCGGTTTCCTCACCAATGCAGTAGCCCAGCGCGTCAGCCTGCTGCTTGAGGGTGGCGGCAAACTGCTCAAGCACGGCAATGCGTTCATCCAGCGAGCGCGAGGCCCAAGCGGGGAATGCGGCACGGGCGGCCTGCACGGCAGCATCAACCTGCGCAGCACTGGCGGCCTGGCCGTGCCAGATGGCTTCCTGGCTGACCGGATTGAGCGATTCCAGGGCTTCACCCTGACCTGCGTGCCATGCACCGGCAATGTAATGAGTGCTCATCTTGTTTTATCACTCCCAGCAAGGTGTGGACCCGGCTAGCCGCCGGATTAGCAATTTAGACACAGCCTTAGCACACGCAGTGGCGCATAGCCTTTAACCGCGAGCGGAGACCGCTACCGCGCGCACTTGATCGCCTGCCGACAGCTGCAGGCGCTTGGCCGTTTGTGCATCGACCACCAGCGTGCCGGCAGCCAGACGCGCCGGGGCGACGGTAATCCGACAGTCTTCGCGCTTGCGGTTATGGATCAGGTAGTGGGTAACGTCATCGCCTGGCGTACCGATGGCCAGTACCAGCACTTCGCTGTCCTGTACCGCGCGGATCTTCGCGGTTTGCGCCTCGATGGCCGGGCCTGCGTCGAAGATGTCGACATAGCCCTGGTAACTGAAACCTTCGGCCTTGAGCATGGCCAGCGCCGGCTCGGTGTCCGGGTGGACACGGCCGATGGTGTTGCGCGCATCCTCGGAAAGGAAGCAGGTGTAGAGCGGAAACTTGGGCATCAGCTCAGCGATAAAGGCCTTGTTGCCGACACCGGTGAGGTAATCCGCCTGGCTGAATTCCATTCTGAAAAAGTGCCGACCCAGGCACTCCCAAAACGGCGAACGGCCCTGTTCATCGGACATGCCGCGCATCTCGGCGATCACCTTGTCGCCGAACAGCTCACGGAATTCGGCGATAAACAGAAAGCGCGCCTTCGACAACAACCGACCGTTAAGCCCGCTGCGTTGGTCACTGCGCAAGAACAGCGAGCACAGCTCGGAGTTGCCGGTCAGGTCGTTGGCCAAGAACAGGGTGGGAATCTGCCGATGGATATTCAGCTCCTGCGAGGCGCTGACGGTCAAACCAACCCGGTAGTTGTACCAGGGCTCACGCAGGCCGACGGCACCGGCGACAGCGGAAATACCGACCACCTCGCCATTGTCGTCTTCGAGCACGAACAGGTAGTCGGCATCGCCGCGGGCGGCCTCACCGCGGAAGGCTTTTTCAGCCCAGCCAACGCGGTGCGCCAAGCGCTCCTCATTGGCGGGCAAGGTAGTCAAACCAGCGCCGGTACTACGTGCCAGTTGAAACAGAGCCGGCAGATCGGTGCTGCGAACGGGACGAACGATCATGCGCTAACTCCTTAAACCGCAACCAGGCGAACACTGACGCCCTCGCCGACGCCCAGGGCTTCGGCGGCCGCAACACTCAGGGTGACCGGCTTACCCGGGACCCAATCCAGCTCCGCGACAATCGCGCGAAAATCCTGCAACTGGCCATTACTGACCAAGTATGGCCGCCCGCCTTTGCTCGGCTCGGCTTTCTCAGCCGCCAAACGCACCGGCACCACGCGGCTCTGGGCAATCGAACGAATGCCCGAGGTGCGCGCATGCAGAGTCGGGCCGCCATCGAAAATGTCGATGTAGTGGTCGGTCTCGAAGCCTTCGCGCATAAGGATGTCAAAGCTGACCTGCGCCCGCGGATGCACCTGGCCCATGGCTTCTTGAGCTTCGTCCGGCAGCAGCGGCACGTAGATGGGGTAGTGCGGCATTAACTCGGCCAGGAAGGTGCGGCTTTTCAGGCCACACAGGCGCTCGGCTTCGGTGTAGTTCATGTCGAAGAAGTTACGCCCCACCGCATCCCAGAACGGCGAGTCGCCGGCCTCATCGCTGTAACCGACGATTTCCACCACTACGGCATCGGCAAAGCGCTCCGGATGGTTGGCCAGGAACAACAAGCGCGCCCGCGAGTTGAGGTCGGACCAGACGGTGTTCACCAGCGGTTGTTCGACGTAGAAGCTGGTCAGCAGGCTGTTGCCAGTCAGGTCGTGGCACAACGAGAGCACGTGGATCTTGTTGTGGATCTTCAGCTCGCGGGAGTTGTGCACGAAGGTTTCGTTACGGAAGCTGTAAAACGGCTCCGAGTAACCGGCCGAGGCGACGATGCCGGAGCAGCCCACCAGGCGCCCGCTGTCGCTGTCTTCCAGGACGAAGAAGTAGCTCTCTTCACCGTTGAAGCTGACTTCGGCGGCAAACGAGGCTTCCGAGGCGGCAATCTTTTCACGCAGACGGTCACTGTCGTCGGGCAGTGAAGTCACACCAACCGGGCTGTCCGCGGCGAGACGCTGCACTTCAGTGAGGTCGGCCATTTGCGCGGGGCGCATCACCAGCATGGTGTCACTCCTTTGGATAAAAGCTCCAAGCAGCTCTCACGAGCGACCCAGAGAAAACCGCAAGCCAAGGCCGCGGCACACACAGAGACGGGCTTCCTTGCTGTTTAGCTCAACCCGTCCTGGGTCGAGCGGGCACAGCCTGAGCCACCATTTACGGCGGCTCAGACCGGCAATCAGGCCTGAGTCAGCTTGGCCACGGCACGCTCTAAACGCGCCAAACCTTCATCAATATCGGCGTCTTCCACCACCAGGCTTGGGGCGAAGCGCACTACATCCGGACTGGCCTGCAACACCATCACGCCTTCTACCGCTGCGGCGTCGAGAATCGCCTTGGCCTTGCCTTTCCAGGCATCGGACAACACCGCGCCGATCAACAAACCGAGGCCGCGCACTTCGCTGAATACGCCGTATTGCTGGCCGATCTGCTCCAGCTTGGTTTTAAAGCGCTGATGCTTGGCCTTAACCCCAGCCAGCACTTCAGGGGTGTTGATGGTGTCAATGACCGCCTCACCCACCGCACAGGCCAGCGGGTTACCGCCGTAGGTGGTGCCGTGGGTACCGACGGCCAAGTGCTTGGCCAGCTCAGTGGTGGTGAGCATCGCGCCGATCGGGAAACCACCGCCCAGGCTCTTGGCGCTGGAGAGAATGTCCGGGGTCACGCCGTAGTGCATATAGGCGAACAGCTCGCCGCTGCGGCCCATGCCGCTCTGTACTTCGTCGAACACCAGCAATGCGTTGTGCTTGTCGCACAGCTCGCGGGCCGCTTGCAGGTAAGCCAGGTCAGCCGGCAGCACACCGCCTTCACCTTGAATCGGCTCCAGTACCACGGCGCAGGTCTTGTCCGATACCGCGGCCTTGAGTGCCTCGATATCGTTATAAGGAATGTGGCTGATGCCCTGGATCTTTGGGCCAAAACCATCGGAATACTTCGGCTGACCACCGACGCTGACGGTAAACAGAGTGCGACCATGGAAGCTGTTGGTCGCGGCAATGATTTCGTGCTTGTCCTCGCCGAACTTATCGAAGGCCACGCGACGGGCCAGCTTGAACGCGGCCTCGTTGGCTTCGGCGCCGGAGTTACAGAAGAACACGCGATCGGCGAAGGTGGCGTCAATCAGCTTCTTGGCCAGGCGCAGCGCCGGCTCATTGGTGAACACGTTGGACACATGCCAAAGTTTGCCGGCCTGCTCGGTCAACGCGTTAACCAGCACCGGATGGGCGTGGCCGAGTACGTTGACGGCGATGCCGCCGGCAAAGTCGATCAGCTCACGACCGCTTTGATCCCATACACGCGAACCGGCGCCGCGGACTGGAATAAAAGCTGCGGGTGCGTAGTTGGGCACCATCACCTGGTCGAAATCGGCGCGCTGCACCGGGTCGTGCTGAACAGACATCTAAGCTCTCCTAACGAGGAACACCTGCATTGACTAGCAGGCGACGTGACGGATTGTAGGGACTGATCCAGAGCCGGCATTGCCGCCATGCGACAACTTCTTATAGCGCCGACCCGAGGAAAACCACTGCTTTCGCAAATGCGACAGAAAGCATCGTGAAGGCGCAGTTTAAATGCAGCCCGCTACCCTTGGCGCGGTTTTATCCGCGCGACGCTAAAGGATTTTGACGGCCAGCCATCCCTGGCAGCCATTCAAGACGCCGCCCTATTTAGGCAGGCTCAGCGACCCCGGCCGGCACGGGTGGGCTGTCGAGGCTAAGAAACTCGATCAAGCGGGCTTTCTGGGCCATGGCGTCCTGATAGCCCAGCTCGATCAATTCGTTGCAGTAACCCGGCTCGAATAGCAGGTAACTCAGCACCCCCGCACCACTGGCTTTAGTCGCCCCTGGCCCACGTAGAAATAGGCGTAGCGCCTTGGGCAGCTCATGCCGATGACGGGCGGCGATCAAGTCCAGCGGCTGGCTGGGGGAAATCACCAACACGTCCACCGGCTTAAGCCCCAAGCCACGCGGGTGGAGCTCGGCGGGAATCAAACGACCCATCTGGTTGAGCCGTTCAAGCATCTCGATGTCGCTTTCCAGGTTATCGATAAAGGTGCTGTTGAGCATATGCCCACTGATTTGCGCCAAGCTGGGCTGGCGGCTTTCCTTGGGACGGAGCACCGGCACCTGAGCCTGCAACCCTACCGGGTTATCGCTGACCCCCACCACCAACACCCGGCGGGCGCCCAAGTGCAAGGCGGGGCTGATCGGTGCGGACTGGCGCACCGCACCGTCGCCAAAGTATTCGCGGTTGATCTTTACCGGCGGGAAAATCAACGGAATTGCCGCACTCGCCAGCAGGTGCTCAAGCGCAAGACGGGTAGGCGCACCGACCCGACGATGGCGAAACCACGGATCGATGGTGGCGCGCCCCTGATAAAAGGTCACGGCCTGACCGCTCTCATAACCAAACGCGGTGACGGCCACCGCGCGCAGCTGACGGTGGCGTACGGCGGCGGAGATACCACTGAAATCCAGCTCACGCGCCAGCAGCTTGGCCAGCGGCGAACTGTCGAGCAACGCCACCGGTACCGGCCCGCCCAACCCCAGCAGGCTGTGACCGACAAAGCGGCTGGCCTGGCGCAAGACACCCGGCCAGTCACTGCGATACACCTGATGGGTGTGAAAGCCCTGCCAAACACTCGTCAGCCGGCGCACCGCTTCAGTGAAGTGCAACGCACCACAGGCCAGCCCCACCGCATTAATCGCCCCCGCAGAGGTGCCGACTATTACCGGGAAAGGATTGTGCGCAGCATTGGGCAAGAGGTCAGCGATGGCAGCCAGCACACCGATTTGATAGGCCGCCCGTGCACCACCGCCGGAGAGAATCAGCCCGGTGACAGGCTGATCGGTTGAAGCCGTGTGCGGCATTGGCGAGTTCCCATTGTTTTTTTCGCCAGTATAGAAGCCCGTCAAGCGCGCACGGAACCCGCAAACGCCAAGAAAGCCGACTTAAGCACTGCGCCCGCCAGAGGCGGTATCGGCTTAGCGCTTCTTTTTATACAGCTTCGGCTCGCCCTCAGGGCGGGTCTTGAAACGCCGATGCGCCCACAGGTACTGCTCAGGGCAAGCACTGATGGCCTGCTCGATCCACTGATTAACCCGCAGGCAGTCGGCTTCTTCGCTGTCACTGGGAAAGTCCGCCAGCGGCGGATGAATCACTAAGCGGTAACCCTGACTATCAGGCAAGCGCTGCTGGGTAAAGGGGATAACCTTGGCCCGCCCCATGCGCGCAAATTTGCTGGTGGCCGTGACGGTAGCCGCCGGCACCCCAAACAACGGCACAAACACGCTGCGCTGGGCGCCGTAATCCTGATCGGGCGCGTACCACACCACCCCGCCGGCGCGCAGCAGCTTGAGCATGCCGCGCACATCGTCACGGCCAATCACCCCGAGCAAACGCTGCTCGCGGCCACGGCGCTGGACGTAATCGAACAGTGGATTTTTGTGCGGGCGGTACATGCCATACATGTCCTGGGCCAGGCCGAGCAGGCCACCGCCCATTTCCAGGGTGGTGAAATGCAGCGCCATGAGAATCACCCCCTGCCCATCGGCCTCGGCCTGACGCAGGTGCTCCAGCCCCTCAATCGTCCCCAGGCGACGCAAACGCTCAGCCGGCCACCACCAGGCAATGGCCATTTCGAAAAAGGTAATCCCGGTAGAGGCGAAGTTTTCCTTTAATAACGCCTTGCGCTCGACAGCGGACATCTGCGGAAAACACAGTTCCAGGTTACGCGCAGCGATCTTGCGCCGCGCGCTGGCCAGGCGGTACATCAGCGCACCCAGGCAGCGCCCCAACCACAGCAGCACCTTATAAGGCAGCTGCGCGACCAACCACAGCAAGCCCAGCCCCAGCCATAACAGCCAGAAACGCGGATGCAGGAAATAAGCACGGAAAACGGGGCGATCCATAAAGCAGGTCCGAGGCACGCAATAAAGCGCGGCATTCTATCAGGACTTTCCCTGAGCCTTGGTTTCGCCGCACGCAACTTGCGAGCGCGCGGCGTTCTCGTTATAAGACCGGCTTACTTTCCCCCAGTTTCTAAACAAGGGCCGTATCAGGCAGACCATGAGCCAAGCTGATCTTCTCGAGCAAGACCCCGTATTCCAGCTAAAAGGCAGCATGCTGGCCATCACCGTCATGGAACTGGCACACAACGATCTCACTCGCCTCGACCTGCAACTCAGCGAAAAAGTCGCCCAGGCGCCGGCTTTTTTCAGCAACACCCCGCTGATCCTGGCCCTCGACAAGCTGCCAGAAAGCGAAGGCGCCCTCGACCTGACTGAGCTGATGGCCGTTTGCCGCAAGCACGGCCTGCGCACCCTGGCGGTCCGCGCTAACCGCGAAGCCGACATCAACGCCGCGCAAGCGCTGGACCTGCCCGTACTGCCGCCGTCCGGCGCGCGTGAACGACCGATTGAACTGGCCCCTGCAAAACCGGAAAAACCGGCTGAACCGGAGTTCAAGCCAAGCAAAATCATCACCAGCCCAGTGCGCGGCGGCCAACAAATTTATGCCCAGGGCGGTGACCTGATCGTTTTAGCCCCCGTCAGCGCCGGTGCGGAACTTCTCGCCGATGGCAACATCCATGTTTACGCCCCCATGCGCGGCCGTGCATTAGCCGGCATCAAGGGCAACCTCAAGGCGCGGATTTTCTGCCAGCAAATGGGCGCAGAACTGCTCTCCATCGCGGGCCACTATAAAGTTGCCGAAGACTTGCGCCGCGACCCGCTCTGGGGCCAGGCCGTGCATGTCTGCCTGTCGGGTGACGTGTTGAACATCACACGCCTTTAACGGATACTGCGGCCACTTTCAAACAGGGCAGCCGGAAGCCTGAAATAGGCCATGGAACCTGCGTTATCTCTACATTTTAGGGTGAATCACCTTGGCCAAGATCCTCGTTGTTACGTCCGGCAAAGGTGGCGTTGGTAAAACCACCACCAGCGCTGCCATCGGTACCGGCCTCGCCCTGCGCGGGCACAAGACTGTCATCGTCGACTTCGACGTCGGCCTGCGTAACCTTGACCTGATCATGGGTTGCGAGCGCCGCGTGGTGTATGACTTCGTCAACGTGGTCAACGGCGAAGCCACCCTGTCGCAGGCGCTGATCAAAGACAAGCGCCTGGAAAACCTCTACGTGCTAGCCGCCAGCCAGACCCGCGACAAAGACGCGCTGACCGAAGAAGGCGTTGAAAAAGTCCTCGAAGAACTGCGCCAGAACTTCGAATACGTGGTCTGCGACTCGCCAGCCGGTATCGAAAAAGGTGCGCACCTGGCCATGTACTTCGCCGATGAGGCGATTGTCGTGACCAACCCAGAAGTGTCCTCGGTACGTGACTCCGACCGCATGCTGGGCCTGCTGGCGAGCAAATCGCGCCGCGCCGAGAAGGGCGAAGAGCCAATCAAGGAACACCTGCTACTGACCCGCTACAACCCTGAGCGCGTGATCAAAGGCGAAATGCTCGGTGTTGAAGACGTTGAAGAAATCCTCGCCATCCGCCTGCTCGGCGTGATCCCTGAGTCGCAAGCCGTACTCAAGGCCTCGAACCAGGGCGTACCGGTGATCCTCGACGACCAGAGTGATGCAGGCCAAGCCTACAGCGACGCGGTTGACCGCCTGCTGGGCAAGGAAGTGGCGCATCGGTTCCTCGATGTGCAGAAGAAGGGATTCATGCAACGCCTGTTTGGAGGTCGTGAATGAACATTTTTGACTTCTTTCGTGAACGCAAAAAAGAAACCACAGCGTCCATCGCGAAAGAGCGCCTACAAATCATCGTCGCCCACGAGCGCGGCCAGCGCAGCCAGCCGGACTACCTGCCGGCCCTGCAGCAAGAGTTGGTCGAGGTGATCCGCAAGTACGTCAACATCGACTCGGATCAAGTCCAGGTCGCGCTGGAAAACCAAGGCAGCTGTTCCATTCTGGAACTCAACATCACCCTGCCCGATCGTTGATTGTCTAACACCCCGAAACGGCGGCTCTGGCCGCCGTTTCTATTTGTGGAATACACATGCCGCTGTCAAATGTCGTAATTCTCCACCAGGACGCCGCCCTGCTGGTGATCAACAAGCCCACCCTGCTGCTCTCGGTGCCCGGCCGCGCGGAAGATAACCGTGATTGCCTGGTTACCCGTCTGCAGGAGAACGGTTACCCGGAAGCGCGCATCGTCCACCGCCTGGACTGGGAAACCTCAGGAATCATCGTCCTGGCGCGTGACGCCGACAGCCACCGCGAACTGTCGCGCCAGTTCCACGACCGCGAAACTGAAAAGGCCTACACCGCACTGTGCTGGAGCCAACCCGAGCTGGACAGCGGCAGCATCGACCTGCCCCTGCGCTACGACCCACCGACCAAACCGCGCCACGTGGTCGACCATGAGTTAGGCAAACATGCGCTGACCTACTGGAAAGTGCTGGAGCGCCACGCAGAGCATTGCCGCGTCGAGCTGACGCCGATCACCGGCCGCTCGCATCAACTGCGCGTACACATGCTGTCCATCGGCCACCCGCTACTCGGTGACGGCCTGTACGCACACGAACAAGCCCTGGCTGCCTATCCGCGCCTGTGCCTGCACGCCAGCATGCTCAGCCTGACCCACCCGCAAACGGGCGAGCGGATGCGTTTCGAGTGCCCAGCACCATTCTGATCAGCTGCTTATTCGCGGCGTAGCCGGGATGAAACGGGGAATCGGTAACTGCCTGGAAACCGCTCCCGGCTTGCATCCGGGCTACGGTCACGCCTGCTTACGCGGCCAGATCAGGGTAAAGCACGCACCACCCAGCCCTGCACTGCGACTGATCTGTGCACGGCCTTCGTGCCAGTAGATGATCCGCCGCACGATCGACAAGCCCAAACCATGCCCACCCGAGGCGCGGGTGCGGCTGTCGTCCAGACGCAGGAAGGGGGTGAATATGTGCTCCCAAGCCTCTTCCGGCACACCGGGGCCGTCATCCTCGACATCCACCCGGCAACGCTGCGCGCCGATCTGGTAACTCACCCGCACGCGCGACTCGGCATGGCGCATGGCGTTGCTCACCAGGTTCTGCAAGGCACGGTGCAGGTAGCGCAGCTCGGCCTCAACACAGGCACCGCCGCCATCCAAGGCGTCGCGTGAGGGGCCGCGCTCAACCCGTACACTGGCGCGCAGCGGGGCCAGCTCGGTGATCACCTGATCGATCAGCTCATTCAGGTCGACCGGCTGGAAGTTCAGCGCTGGCGCGCCCTGCTCCAGGCGCGCGTAGGTGAGCATCTCGTCAACCAGCTTGTCGAGGTCCTGGATATCGTTGTCCATGCCCTCCATGTATTTGCGCCGCGCCGCGTCGGTTTCCGCATCGCCGATCATTTCCAGACCGAAGCGCAACCGCGCCACCGGCGTGCGCAGCTCATGCGATACCGCGCGGACCAGCTCCCGCTGAATACCCAAAGAACGCTGCAAGTGCTCGGCCATGGCGTTAAAGGCCGCCGCCAAGCGCCCGACCGAGTCGGTACCGCTGGTCGGCACACGGGCATCCAGACGACCACTGGCAATCAAGGTCGCGGCGGCCTCCACATCCCGTAAGCGCTGCTCCAGCGGCCGTACCAACAGGTAAACCATCAGGCCGATCAGGCTCAGGCTCAGCGCACCAATCAATACCAGCCACTGCGCCGGGTAAGGGTCCATCTGGTACAGCGGGCCGATTTCCAGCACCCAGGGCGTGTCGACGATGCCGGAGAACACATAAATGCTGTCACCGCCCCGGCCCAAGGCCATCACCGTATCGCCCTCGTCCACGCGGCGACGCTGGTCGGGGTCGAGGTCGGCTTGATCGAGCCGCACCAGGCGCAAGTCGAAGCCAAAGCGTTTATCGCGTTTGAGCGCGGCCAGCCGGCTTGGCTGCTCATCCCAGGGGTAGCGCACCAGCTCATCAATCAGCAAAAAACTGGTGGCGCGCGCCAACTGCTCACTGACCTGCTGTACATCCGCGACAAGCAGCAACGGCAGCTCACCTAACTGGCTGTAAATACGCGCCTCGTGCGGGCCGGTTTGCTGCACCAGCACCAGGCCACGGCGCAGGTTGTTGCGCGCACTGCTGTCGAGGCCAGCCTCAGCCAGCGCGGTGACTTGCATGGGCACACCGAGCAAACGCCCCCACACCGCGACAGCACGGCGCCGCTCCACCTCCACCATAGGCGTTAGGTTATCGGCCATCAGGCGGAAAGTGCCCTGGGCCAGACGTTCGCGGTATTGATCCACACGCACGTCGTTGAGCAGCTGCAGCGCGCCGACACCCAGCAATGCCACCAGCACCAGCACGGCCAGCATGCCGCCATAGATGCGCAGGAAGATCGAGTTCACGGACGGATCACCGCGCCACTCATGCCATGGCCTCGGCCGCTTCGGCGACAAACAGGTAGCCCTTGCTGCGCACTGTTTTGATCAGGCGCGGATGCATCGGATCATCACCGATCTTCGGCCGGATACGGGAGATGCGCACATCGATGGAGCGGTCCTGGCCGTCGTACTCGATGCCGCGCAGGGCATTAAAGATTTCCTCGCGCGAGAGAATCCGCCCGGCGTTGGAGGTCAGCAGCCACAGCAAATCGAATTCCGCACTGGTCAGCTCAATGCCCTGCTCGCCCAGCCAGGCCTCACGCATGGCGCTGTCGATCACCAACGGGCCAAACTGCAAGCGCCGGCGTTCATTCGGCACCTGCGCCTCGCTACTTTCATGGCGGCGCAGCAGCGCCCGGATACGCGCCAGCAGCACACGCGGGCGCACCGGCTTATATACATAGTCGTCCGCGCCCATCTCCAGGCCGAGCACCTGGTCCATGTCATCGGTACGCGCGGTGAGCATCAGGATCGGCCCCTCATATTGCCCGCGCACCTTGCGGCAGATCGACAAGCCGTCTTCACCCGGCAGCATCAGGTCGAGAATCACCAAATCCGGCTGCTCCTGCAAAATGCGCGCGGCCGCCTTGGCGCCGTCCATTTCGATGGCCACATTAAGGCCATTACCCTCCAAGTACTCGCGGGTCAACTCGGCCAGGCGCTGGTCGTCTTCAACAATAAGGATGTGCCACGACTGCTGCTCCACAACTAACTCCCTAGCACTGCTCACCTGGCCAAAACGGCGCCGGCATTGTAGCAACGCGGCCTACACCGCGCTGCCCTTACAAGCGCCTTAACGAGCGGCAACGTGGCGCTAAAAAAAACGCCAACCCAGCCCCCGGCAACAGGCCAGCCATGCCGGCAAAAAGACTACATATTGTGTTTATCTGATTGACTAAAAAACCGCCTTAAGGGTGGCTAAAAAAGCACAAGCCATGACGACGAACGGTCTATAGGGGGCAACCCCAGCAACTACGCGGCCTTGCGAAAGTTACCCCAAAGTAACCCACAGCTTTATCCACAGGCGGCGCAAATTTATCAACTTGCCTTCACCCCTACACCGCACTATCTTGTATCCCCAGCGCGACAAACACCTACATATTGGGTTTTAGCACACAGAATCACACAAGCACATTTGCCCCGAAGCAGTCCATACAACGGACTGAAAAAGTGCAAAAAATAGCTTAGATGGGCGTTTGAGCATCACCGATCCAGATCAGGCCACTGACCCGCCAGAAGAGCGTGGACGCCTTGATCAGAACAGGCCGTATACCCGACGTGCCACAACATCTAGTGGTACAGGTCGAATGCCTGTACAAGACTTGAAGAGCCAGGAAGGCGCTTAGTCGTACCTTACCTGCCCAGATTGCAAGTCCCGAACGAACGGCCTAGTGCTGTTCGTGCGGCGTTGTTGAAATGGAATGAACGATGGTACGGCGCACTGATCAACTGTTCGGCGCCCCTCTAAAACCAGAAGAACGGAGACTTTCATGCACACCGACACCTCCCGCGAGAACTCGCAGGCCGACGCGCCGCAGGCCAACGCTGACAACCAGAACCTGAGCGCCACCGCGCCAGGCCAACTGCGCGTGATCAAGCGTAACGGCACCGTGGTGCCTTACACCGATGACAAAATCACCGTTGCCATCACCAAGGCCTTTCTCGCTGTTGAAGGCGGCACTGCTGCCGCCTCGTCGCGTATCCATGAAACGGTTGAGCGCCTGACCGAGCAAGTCACCGCCACCTTCAAACGCCGCATGCCGTCCGGCGGCACCATCCACATCGAAGAAATCCAGGACCAGGTCGAACTGGCCCTGATGCGTTCCGGTGAGCAGAAAGTCGCCCGCGACTACGTGATCTACCGCGAACTGCGTAGCCAAGAGCGTAAGCGCGAGAGCGTTGAGACCCCGGCTCAGCCGCACCCAAGCATCCGCGTCACCCACCTCGACGGCAGCGTTGCGCCGCTGGACATGGGCCGCCTGGACACCATCATCCGCGAAGCCTGCGAAGGCCTGGCTGAAGTCGATGGCGCACTGATCCAGAAAGAAACCCTGAAGAACCTCTACGACGGCGTTGCGCAGAGCGATGTCAGCACCGCCCTGGTGATGACCGCCCGCACCCTGGTTGAGCGTGAGCCGAACTACAGCTACGTCACCGCCCGCCTGCTGATGGACAACATCCGTGCCGAAGCGCTGAACTACCTCGGCGTCGCGGCCAGCGCCACCCATCACGAAATGGCTACTTTCTACGCCCAAGCGCTGCCGGCCTACATCACCAAAGGCATTGAGCTGGAATTGCTCAACCCCGTGCTAGGCACCTTTGACCTGGAAAAACTCGGCCAGGCGATCAACCACGAGCGCGATCAGCAGTTCACCTACCTGGGCCTGCAGACCCTCTACGACCGCTACTTTATCCACAAAGATGGCGTACGCATCGAGCTGCCACAGGTGTTCTTTATGCGCGTGGCCATGGGCCTGGCGATTGAAGAGAAGCAGAAAGAAGAACGCGCCATCGAGTTCTACAACCTGCTGTCCTCGTTCGACTACATGTCGTCCACGCCGACCCTGTTCAACGCCGGCACCCTGCGTCCGCAGCTGAGCTCGTGCTACCTGACCACCGTACCGGATGACCTGTCGGGCATTTATCACGCCATCCACGACAACGCCATGCTCTCCAAGTTTGCCGGCGGTCTGGGTAACGACTGGACCCCAGTGCGTTCGCTGGGCGCCTATATAAAAGGCACCAACGGCAAATCCCAGGGCGTTGTCCCCTTCCTTAAAGTGGTCAACGACACCGCAGTCGCAGTTAACCAGGGCGGCAAGCGCAAAGGCGCGGTCTGCGCCTACCTGGAAACCTGGCACATGGACATCGAAGAGTTCATCGAGCTGCGTAAGAACACCGGTGACGACCGTCGCCGCACCCACGACATGAACACCGCCAACTGGATCCCAGACCTGTTCATGAAGCGCGTCTTCGACGACGGCCCATGGACCCTGTTCAGCCCGTCCGAAGTGCCAGACCTGCACGACCTCACCGGTAAAGCCTTCGAAGAGCGCTACGAGTACTACGAAGCCCTGACCCAGTACGGCGGCAAGATCAAACTGTTCAAGACCATCCAAGCCAAAGACCTGTGGCGCAAGATGCTCTCCATGCTGTTTGAAACCGGCCACCCATGGCTGACCTTCAAAGACCCATGCAACCTGCGCAGCCCGCAGCAGCACGTCGGCGTCGTGCACAGCTCGAACCTGTGCACCGAGATCACCTTGAACACCAACAAGGATGAGATCGCCGTGTGCAACCTCGGCTCGATCAACCTGCCGAACCACATCGTCGACGGCAAGCTCGATACCGCCAAGCTGGAAAAAACCGTCAACACCGCTGTACGCATGCTCGATAACGTGATCGACATCAACTACTACAGCGTGCCGCAGGCGCGTAACTCCAACTTCAAGCACCGTCCGGTCGGTCTGGGCATCATGGGCTTCCAGGACGCGTTGTACCTGCAGCACATCCCATACGGCTCCGATGCAGCCGTTGAGTTCGCCGACAAATCGATGGAAGCGGTCAGCTACTACGCCATCCAGGCCTCCTGTGACCTGGCCGACGAGCGCGGCAGCTACGAAACCTTCCAGGGTTCGCTGTGGAGCCAAGGCATTCTGCCGCTCGACTCGCAGCAGATCCTCATCGAACAGCGCGGCCAGAAGTACATCGACGTCGACCTGAACGAAACCCTGGACTGGGCGCCGGTTCGTGCCCGCGTGCAGAAAGGCATCCGTAACTCCAACATCATGGCCATCGCACCGACCGCCACCATCGCCAACATCACCGGCGTATCGCAGTCGATCGAACCGACCTACCAGAACCTCTACGTGAAATCGAACCTCTCGGGCGAATTCACCGTGATCAACCCGTACCTGGTTCGCGACCTCAAAGCCCGCGGCCTGTGGGACTCGGTCATGATCAACGACCTCAAGTACTACGACGGTTCCGTGCAGCAGATCGAGCGCATCCCGCAAGAGCTGAAAGACCTCTACGCCACCGCGTTTGAAGTCGACACCAAGTGGATCGTAGACGCCGCCAGCCGTCGCCAGAAGTGGATCGACCAGGCGCAGTCGCTGAACCTTTACATCGCCGGCGCCTCGGGCAAGAAGCTCGACGTGACCTACCGCATGGCTTGGTACCGTGGCCTGAAAACCACCTACTACCTCCGTGCCCTGGCCGCGACCAGCACCGAGAAGTCCACCATCAACACCGGCAAGCTGAATGCCGTGTCCAATGGTGGCAACGATGGCCTGAGCGCCGCACCGGCCAAGGCCCCGGAAGTGGAAATGAGTGCCGGTCCAGCGCCAGTGCCAAAGGCCTGTGCCATCGACGAGCCGGATTGTGAGGCGTGTCAATAAGCGCGCGGATCTGAGCGGCACGCTTGAATGTCGAGCAAGAGTAAGAAGCAACACCTCGGGAGAGGGCTAAGCAACACTGCCCTCCCCACTCATTACTAGCCCCCGCCCTCACCGGCGTGGGCCTCGGGGCAACGGCCAGTCATTAGAGCCACCCCGACCAGCGGCACCCGTTTTACCCTTGCGCGCTGTACGCAACGGAACACAATTAATCTGTATATCCACACAGGTCGGTTATTTCACCGGCCCGCAAGCAGGAGCCAAGCCATGCTGAGCTGGGATGAATTTGACAAGGACGACGACGCCGAAGTCGCCGTAGCCAACAAAGCCTCTGTCCAAACGGCAGACATGAGCATCGACAAACTCGACCAGGTCGGCGGTGCTGCCGCTGTTGAAGCCCGCGCCGTAGCCAGCGACGACAGCGCCGCTGTCGCCCGCGCCAAAGCCTCGCTTGACCAACTCGATATCGCCGAAGGCCTGGCCGAGCTGGAAGGCACTGCCGCGCGCGTTGCCGTTGACGAAAAACGCATGATCAACTGCCGCGCCGACCTCAACCAGCTCGTACCCTTCAAGTACGACTGGGCCTGGCAGAAGTATCTGGATGGTTGCGCCAACCACTGGATGCCGCAAGAAGTGAACATGAACGCGGACATCGCGTTGTGGAAAACCCCAGACGGCCTGACCGATGACGAGCGCCGCATCGTTATGCGCAACCTCGGCTTCTTCTCCACCGCCGACAGCCTGGTTGCCAACAACCTCGCCCTGGCCGTGTACCGCCTGATCACCAACCCGGAGTGCCGCCAGTACATCCTGCGCCAGACCTTCGAAGAGGCGATCCACACCCACGCCTACCAGTACTGCATCGAATCGCTGGGCATGGATGAAGGCGCGATCTTCAACATGTACCACGAGATTCCATCGGTCGCGAAGAAAGCCAGCTGGGGCCTCAAGTACACCCGCTCGATCTCCGACCCGACCTTCAACACCGGCACCGTTGAGACCGACAAAGAACTGCTGCGCAACCTGATCGCCTACTACTGCGTACTGGAAGGCATCTTCTTCTATTGCGGCTTCACCCAGATCCTCTCCATGGGTCGCCGCAACAAGATGACCGGCGTGGCCGAGCAGTTCCAGTACATCCTGCGTGACGAGTCCATGCACTTGAACTTCGGCATCGACGTGATCAACCAGATCAAGATCGAAAACCCGCACCTGTGGGATGCCCAGCTCAAAGACGAAGCCACCCAGATGATCCTCCAGGGCACTCAGCTGGAAATCGAATACGCACGCGACACCATGCCGCGCGGCGTACTGGGCATGAACGCGGCGATGATGGAGGACTACCTCAAGTTCATCGCCAACCGTCGCCTGACCCAGATTGGTTTGAAGGAAGAGTACCCAGGTACTACTAACCCGTTCCCATGGATGTCGGAAATCATGGACCTGAAGAAAGAGAAGAACTTCTTCGAGACGCGGGTTATTGAGTATCAGACGGGTGGGGCGTTGAGCTGGGATTGATATGAAAACGAACAGCGCAAGGATGCGCTGACTATCGAGAGATAGTGATTTTAGGGGAGCAGAAACAAGAAACCCCAGGGAATCATCTCACTGATTTCCTGGGGTCTTGACCGGAACGGTGAACCGTTTCGGGCCGCAACCGAAGAAACTCCAGTCACGTAGCTTTTGGACAAAAGCGCTGCGTAATTATGGAGACCTCTCGTGCGGTGTCAACGGTTTAGTTAGAGCGTTTTGCTCTTACCGAACCTGAGCGTTCACGCTCACAAAATGCTCAGAACGAGCACACACTGATTACAGGAGAGTCACCATGCAACATAACCTTTTTATTTCGTACGACCTAAATTCCCCTGGCCAAAAATACGACCTTGTTGCGAATAAGATCAAAGCCTTAGGTAGTTGGGCCAAGGTACAGAAGTCATTTTGGTACCTAAACACAACCTGCACTGCCGAAGAAGCGGCTAAGACTGTCTGGTCAATAATGGACTCCAACGATAGCCTCATTGTCGTTGATACCGCGTCTAACGATGCGTACTGGTTCAATTTGGCCCCTGAAACCAGCCAATTCATTCAACGCCACTGGGCAGCGAAAAGCCACGCCGCTTAGGCCTGTAATGCTCAGGGGGCTTTGCGCCCCCTGATGCTAGCTAGGAAGATCGTAGCAAGTAGCCCGGACAGCCACCGCAATGGTGGATACATAAAGCGCCACCCACCCTACGGAGCACCGATATTCCTGCGTAGGGTGGACAACGCGAAGCTTGTCCACACAAAGCAACAAGCGAACAAGTTTATTTGCTGTGTCGCCTTTTTCTACTGGTTTCGGCTTTACGCCGAGTCACTTGATTCGCTGCGCTTACCCTTCGGGCCAGCCTGCGGCTGTTACTACGCTTCGCTCCGTATCTCTTTACTCRCRCCAGCATTAAGGGCGATGGTGT